>CALZHR010000193.1 GCA_945787335.1 uncultured Desulfuromonadales bacterium | reverse complement strand
TCAAGATCGGCCCCTCGCTGCCGGCCTTCGTGACCCCGAACGTGCTGAACTTTCTGGTCGAGAACTACAACATCGGCCCGATCAGCACCGCCGAAGCGGATCTCAAGCAGATCCTCGGCGCGTAAGAACGCACGCAAAGATAAATGAAAAAAGGGCCGCCCGTTTCCGGGCGGCCCTTTTTTTCTGAGTCATTATGGTCATCTAGCCATCTCTTCGACTGATTCCATATTTTTTCAACAACGCATAAAGTCGCGACTGCGAAAGCCCGGAAATCCGACAGGCTTCCGGAATATCCTGACTGGCCACTTCCATCAGTTCCTGCAGGTACTGGTTTTCCGCCCTGGCATAGATCGCTTCGCGGTAATCCTGCAGTTTCGGCAGCTTCTGGATAATCTGTCCGCACTGCTCAGTGGTTCCGTTTTTTTCGCTGCCGAGGCCAGACCGGGTGACAAGCACTCGGATATGGTTCGGCAGGTGTTTGGGGAACAGGGTCTGTTCAAAGCGGGCTGTCGCCAGGGTTCGTTCGATGGTGTTGACGAACTCACGCACGTTGCCAGGCCAGGGATACTCCTGCAGCGTTTCGATAAACTCCGGCGAGAAGCCCTTGCTCGCCAGGCCATAACGCTCGCAGAAACGGTCGACATGGAATCGGGTCAGCTCCCGGATATCCTCGCGTCGGTCGCGCAACGGCGGCAGCTCGATGACAAAGGAGCGTAGCCGAAACAGCAGATCACTGCGGAAAGTTGCGTTTTTCACCATCTGCTCGAGGTCGCGGTTGGTGGCGGCCACCAAACGGAAATTGCTCTCCACCTCGCGGCTGCTGCCCAAGGGGCGGAAGCGGTGTTCCTGCAAGACCCGCAGAAACGCCTTTTGCAGCGCCATCGGCAGCTCGCCGACCTCGTCGAGAAACAGGGTGCCGCAGTGCGCCTGCCGCACCAGACCGTCCTGGGCCTTTTCGGCACCGGTGAATGCACCTTTTTCATGACCGAAAAGCAGACTTTCCACCAGGGTTTCCGGCAGCGAGGTACAGTCGACGACGACAAAATTCGCCCGGCTGCGCGGGCTGTTGTCATGCACGGCACGGGCGAACATCTCTTTGCCGGTGCCGGTTTCGCCGGTAATGAAGACATTGGCATCGCTGTCGGCAGCCTGAGCGACCTGGTCGAGGCAGGCGCCCAGGCCCGGGCTGTTGCCGATGATCGCATCCCGCTTGAGGGTCGCGGCCTTGCGCGCCTGCATCACCCCCTGTTTTTCCTTACGGTACTGCAGGGCCCGCTCGAAAGAGAGGCTGATCTCCTTGATCGACGAGCCCTTTTCGATATAGTCCCAGGCGCCGCTCTTGATTGCCAGTTCGGCGCCGTTCGGATCCCCGTACCCGGTCATGATGATCACTTCGGGGGCCGGTGTGCAGGCTTCGATCTCCGGGAGGATCTCCAGGCCATTCCCATCGGGCATTTTCACGTCGAGAAACACCACGTCAAACGCTTTCGAACGTGCGCAGTCCAACCCCTCCAACAGGGTTCCGACGCTGCTGGAGCCATGCCCCTGCTTGGCAACCAGCAGCGACAGGGTCGAACGCATCATTTCATCGTCATCGATAATAAGAATATTCGCCATCGGTCCCTCGTCCAAACTGTCCTGCCGCCTCGTCGAGCAGGCGGCGGATACTGCGGTTCAAGTCCTGTTTAGCGACCGGCTTGAGCAGAATCTCGCGAATTCCGATCGCCCGGGCCCGCTCCGGGCTGATCCCCAGCTGGTCTGATGTCGTGCCGGAGCAGAGAATAATCGGCAGATCAGGTCGCAGCCTGAGGATCTCCCGCGCCAGCATCTCTCCGGTCAGGCAGGGCATGGTCTGATCGGTGATCACCAGATCGAAATCATCGGGGCGATCACGGAAGACCCCAAGCGCTTCACGACTGTCGCTGACCGCCGTGACCCGATAACCACTGCGGCCAAGCATCTTCTGCTGCCCGAGCACGTAATCGACTTCATCGTCGACAAATAGAATCCGCTCGCTGCCGCTGCCGGTCGGTACTGGAGATTCCACAAGCGGTGCCTCTTCTCGTTGCTCCAGCAACGGGAAGAGGACCATAAACTGACTCCCCTGTCCGGGTTCACTAACAACCTGAATGGCCCCCCCGTGACTCTTGATAATGCCATGCACGACCGACAGGCCCAGCCCGGTCCCTTTGCCCTGGGTCTTGCTGGTGAAAAACGGATCGAAAATTCGTTCCATGTGTCGCGGGCCCATGCCATGGCCGTTGTCTTTGACCCGCAACTCCAGATAGTCTGCCGGCTGAAGTCCGGGGAAACTCCGCGCCTGTTCGCTGTCGAGTTGGATCTCTTGAAGAATCACCTCCAGCTGCCCGCCGGTGTCGCACATGGCATCCGCGGCATTGGTGCACAGATTCATGATGACCTGGTGAACCTGGGTCGGGTCAGCTTTGATCATCCCCTGGCGGGTCTCGATCTGCTTGCGCAGCTCAATGGTGGTCGGCAGTGAGGCGCGCAGCAGATTGAGACATTCGTTAACAATCGGTGCGACCTCGACCGGATGCCTTTCATTGCCAGCCGGATGGCTCAGAGTCAGGATCTGCTTGACCAGCTGTTTTCCGCGCAGACCCGCTTTCAGCACGATATCGAGATGCTGCCGCAGCAGATCCGCTTCGTCCAGATCCTCCAGAACCATCTCCGCGTTGGAGAGGATTACGGCCAGGATATTGTTGAAATCATGAGCGATTCCGCCAGACAAGGTGGCGATGGCTTCAAGTTTCTGGGCCTGCCTTAATTGCTTCTCCAGCTGTGATTCAGTGCTGATATCGCGCACAATCGCAACATAACGGTTGATTTTTCCTGCGCCGTTAAACACCGGTGAAACACGTACGTTGATTTCATACAGACTGCTGTTCTTGCGCCGATTGACATAGGTTCCAGCCTGCTCCTGATCGGAAAAGACCGCTTTTAACAACTCGAAACAGAACAATTGATTCAGCTGGCAACACTCCAGGTCAAAAATACTCGACTCCAACGCGCTCTGCAGCGGAACCCCGAAGATTTTCGCGAAAGCCGGGTTGAGGTACTGGATCATCCCGTCTTCAGCGAAGATCATTACGCCGTCGCTGGCCTGCTCAATCACCGTTGCCAGCAGCATACGTTCCTCTATGACGCGCTTGCGTTCCTGCTTCAGGCGAATGGTATTGATCCCGTATGAGAGATCATCGGCCAGTTCCTCCATGCGCAGCTTCTCTTCTTCATCGAACGCATGAGGCTGGTCGGAAAAGATCACCAGCGCGCCGAAGGCCCCATCGGCATCACGCAGTGGCAGCGAAATACCCGATGCATAGCCGCATTTCAAAGCTTTCTCCCGCCAGGGGCGGTAATCGGGGTTGGTTTTGAAATCCTGAAAGGTCGTCGTCAGGCCACTGCGAATTGTGGTCCCGGCGGGTCCACGTCCCCGTTCACTGTCTTCCCAGGTCGCGTTCATACTGTCGATAAAGCCGTCTTCGTATCCCCAATGAGCGACCGGCCGCAGGGTTTTGTCTGGATCATGCTCTGCGAACCCGACCCAGGCGAAACGATAATCACCCAGCTCAACGAAGATTCGACAGACTTCGCGCATTAATTCGTCTTCGTCGCCGATCCGGGTAATCGCCTTGGTGCACTCGCTGATACTGTGCAGGGCCCGATTGACATTACGCAGCGTTTGTTGGGAATGACCGATCGCCAGCTGCCAGACCCGCAACAACCAGTAAAGCAGGATGGCGGAAAAAACCACAAACATCCAATGGCTGAGGGCGACGGTATGATGAGAGGGTTGCTGCTGATTGAGCAGCACGGCAAACAGGTTATCGGCGAAAAAGGTCCACATGCCACCGAGGATTGCGTAAGTGATCGCAATGGCAAAACAGGTGAACCGGTCTGGCGTTGCTTTCGGGGTCATGCCAACTCGCTGCAGCAGACAAACAATTGAAGCAAGACACCGGGGGAAGGAAGTGATTTTCTGCCCTCCGGCCACACAGCTATCACAATAACTACTTGATCTGTTAATTGATGACAGAGAAACGGCGCCTGTCAACCCACGAAATGGTAAATGGTGAGAAAAAACGCTGCCAGGATGAGGAAAGAAAAAAATGGGCGCCCCGCAAAGGAGCGCCCATCAGACTCATTGGAATGGTGCAAAGCAGATTATTTCTTGCCGGCAACCTGAATCCGGATGAGGGCACGCTCGAGAGCGGCCTCCATGATCTTGAAGTTTTTGTCTTCCTGGGACAGGGCCTTGAGTGCTTCTTCGGCCCGGCCGAGAGCGGCTTTAGCCCGCGCCAGATCGATCTCATCAGATTTCTCTGCGGTATCAACCAGGACCGTAACCGTATCCTCTTCGACTTCCAGGTAGCCCCAGTTCACTGCGACGTGAAACTGTTCACTCCCCTTCTTGTAGGTGAGTTCGCCAACCTTCAGAGTGGTCAGCAGCGGGGTATGGCCCGGCAGAAGACCTAACTCGCCGATAAATCCGGGAGCGGTAATCTCGTCAACCTCCTCGGAAAGAACCCGCTTGTACGGGGTGACCATTTCAAGTTTCAGCTTATCAGCCATTGCGACTGTCCTTTACGTTTGAATCTCGTCTTTCAGACCGATCAGGCCGCCATGCTCTGGGCTTTTTCGATCGCTTCCTCGATGGTCCCGACCATGTAGAACGCCTGCTCCGGCAGGTTGTCGTGCTTGCCGGCAACGATCTCCTGGAAGCCCTTGATGGTGTCCTTCAGCTCAACGTACTTCCCCGGGGAACCGGTAAAGACCTCGGCGACGTGGAACGGCTGGGAGAGGAAACGCTGAATCTTCCGGGCCCGGGCCACAACCAGCTTATCTTCCTCGTAGAGTTCGTCCATACCGAGGATGGCGATGATGTCCTGCAGATCCTTGTAGCGCTGCAGGATGAACTGGACGTCACGGGCGACCTTGTAGTGCTCTTCGCCGATGACCTGCGGATCGAGGATCCGGCTGGTGGAGTCGAGGGGGTCAACCGCCGGGTAGATACCGAGCTCGGCAATCTGCCGCGAAAGAACGGTGGTCGCGTCCAAGTGGGCAAATGCGGTCGCAGGAGCCGGGTCGGTCAAGTCGTCAGCAGGGACGTAGATCGCCTGAACCGAAGTGATGGAGCCCTTGTCGGTGGTGGTGATCCGTTCCTGCAGCTCGCCCATCTCGGTGGAGAGGGTCGGCTGGTAACCAACGGCGGACGGGATCCGGCCGAGCAGCGCCGAAACCTCGGAACCTGCCTGGGTGAAGCGGAAGATGTTGTCGACGAACAAGAGAACATCCTGGCCTTCTTCGTCACGAAAATACTCGGCGATGGTCAACGCCGACAGGGCGACGCGGGCGCGGGCACCCGGGGGCTCGTTCATCTGACCGTAGATCAGCGCGGCCTTGTCGAGAACGCCCGACTCTTTCATCTCTTCCCAGAGGTCGTTCCCTTCACGGGTCCGCTCACCGACGCCGGCGAAGACCGAGAAACCACCATGCTGCTGAGCAACGTTGTTGATCAGCTCCATGATCAGAACGGTCTTGCCAACCCCGGCACCGCCGAACAGGCCGATCTTACCACCCCGGGAGTAAGGCGCGAGCAGGTCAACGACCTTGATACCGGTTTCGAACGCTTCAACCTTGGTCGACTGACTGACGAAATCAGGAGCCGGGCGGTGAATGCCCCAGGCCTTGTCCGCTTCTACCGGACCGGCTTCGTCAACCGGCTCACCAACAACGTTCAGAATCCGGCCGAGGGTCTTGGGGCCGACCGGCATCAGGATCTGGTCGCCGGTGTCGATGACGTCCTGACCGCGGACCAGGCCGTCGGTGGAGTCCATGGCAATGGTCCGGACAGTGTTCTCACCCAGGTGCTGGGCAACCTCGCAGACCAGGTTCCACTCTCCTTCGCCAAGCGACGGGTTGGTGATCTTGACTGCGTGGTAGATCTCCGGCAGCTTGCCGGGCTCGAACTCGACGTCGACAACAGGGCCGATAACCTGTGTGATCTTTCCCTTGTTCATAACTGTACCTTTCCTCCTTATCCCGCCGGAATAAGCTTTTTGTATGTCTGAAATCTTTAGTTGACTATTTAATCGATTCAGCGCCGGAGATGATTTCCATCAGCTCCTTGGTGATCGCAGCCTGACGGGCACGGTTGTATTGCAGCGTCAGTTTACCGATCATATCCGATGCGTTCCGGCTGGCGCTGTCCATGGCCGACATCCGCGCTCCCTGCTCGGAAGCGTTCGATTCGAGCAAAGCACGGAAGATCTGCACTTCAACCATTTTCGGCAGCAACTGGGAGAGGACCTCACCCCGGTTCGGCTCGTAAATATAGTCGATGGTGGCTTCACCCGTCTCTTCAGCCTCTTTCGGCTGAATCGGCAACACCTGCTCGAGGGTCACGTTCTGAACGATGGCGCTCTGGAAAGCATTATAAATGACGAACACCGCGTCATATTTCTCTTCGCTGTAGGCGCTAACGACTTCCTCGCCGATCAGCTGCGCGGTCTTATAGGTCGCGTCAGAGGTGATGTTCTCATACACCTTGGAGATCTTGTCACCGATCCGACTTCTGAGAAAATCCCGCCCTTTACGACCGATGATCATCAGGTCGAAATCCTCGAACCCCTGCTCGTTGGCGCGGATGAAACGCTCGGCCTCCTTGGAGGCGTTGGCGTTAAAACCACCGCAGAGTCCGCGGTCGGCGGTCATCAGGATGACCAGTGCCCGCCCGGTGCCGCGCTGAATGAGCAGCGGATGGCCGTCACCCTCTTCACGCGCGGCCAGATTCGACATCACTGTCTGCAGCTTTTCGGCGTAGGGGCGGGCGGCAACGGCGGCATCCTGAGCCCGGCGCAGCTTGGCCGCAGCGACCATCTTCATCGCCTTGGTGATCTGCTGGGTGTTCTTAACCGAGCCGATCCGTTTCTTAATGTCCTTCAGACTTGGCATCTGTCCAAACCTTTATCGAATCAGGCTACAAACTGACCTTTGAACTCATCCAGGGCCTTCTTTATCCGGCCTTCGAGAGCGTCGTCGAGCTTGTTCTGCTCGGACAGGTCCTTGATGATGTCGGAATGCTGAGCTTCCATGAAAGCGAGCATCTCGCTCTCGTAACGCTGCACAGCGGTGGTCGGAATCTCATCGACAAAGCCGTTGTTGGCGGCGTAGATGGCGAGGACCTGAATCGCGACCGGCAGCGGCTTATACTGACCCTGCTTGAGGATCTCGACCAGGCGCGCACCACGGTTGAGCTGCTTCTGGGTGGCGGCGTCGAGGTCGGACCCGAACTGGGCGAAGGCCGCCATCTCACGATACTGAGCCAGGGCCAGACGCAAGGTCCCGGCGACCTGCTTCATCGCCTTGACCTGGGCCGCACCACCAACTCGGGAGACCGACAGGCCGACGTTGATCGCCGGGCGGACACCGGAGTAGAAGAGGTCGGTCTCGAGGAAGATCTGACCGTCGGTGATCGAGATAACGTTGGTCGGGATGTACGCCGAAACGTCACCGGCCTGGGTCTCGATGATCGGCAGCGCGGTCAGCGACCCCGCGCCTTCGGCATCGGAAAGCTTGGCGGCGCGCTCGAGCAGCCGGCTGTGCAGGTAGAAGACGTCACCCGGGAAGGCCTCGCGGCCCGGCGGACGACGCAGCAGCAGCGAGAGCTGGCGGTAAGCGACGGCCTGCTTGGAGAGGTCATCGTAGATGATCAGGGCGTGCCGGCCGCTGTCGCGGAAGAACTCGCCCATGGTGACGCCGGTGTAGGGCGAAATGAACTGCAGCGGCGCCGGGTCAGAGGCGGTTGCCGCGACGATGATGGTGTAATCCATCGCGCCGTGCTGCCGCAGCTTGTCAACCACCTGGGCGACGGTCGAACGCTTCTGACCGATGGCGACGTAGATACAGATGACGCCGTTGCCCTTCTGGTTGATGATGGTGTCGGTGGCGACCGCGGTCTTGCCGGTCTGCCGGTCACCGATGATCAGCTCCCGCTGACCACGGCCGATCGGTACCATGGCGTCGATCGCCTTGAGGCCGGTCTGCATCGGCTCGTGAACCGACTTACGCTCAACGATCCCGGGAGCCTTGATCTCGACCTGGCTGTAGGAGTCGGTTGCGATATCCCCCTTGCCGTCGATCGGAACCCCGATGCCGTTGACGACGCGGCCGACCAGAGCCTCACCAACCGGAACCTGCACGATCTGCTCGGTCCGCTTGACCAGGTCGCCTTCCTTGATGTGCTCGGCTTCACCGAGGATCGCCGCACCGACGTTGTCTTCCTCGAGGTTCAGAACCATCCCCATGGTGCCGCCGGGGAATTCAAGGAGCTCGCCGGACATCGCCTTATCGAGGCCATGAATACGGGCAATACCGTCACCGACCGAAATGATGGTGCCGGTTTCACTGACTTCTACTTCGCGACCGAAGTCTTCAATCTGCTTCTTGATAATCGCGCTGATTTCTTCTGCTCTGATTTCCATGATATCTTGTCACCCCTTTGCTAAGGTCTCTGCAATCCGTTTCAGCTGGGTTTTCACACTGCCATCAAAAAGTTTGCCGCTCATTTCAGCCTGCAGGCCGCCGATCAGCGATTTGTCGACCTGGACATTCAGCACCACCTGCTTGCCGGTCTGCTTTTCCAGACCCTTTTGAATCGCTTCGGAGCGGGCCTTGGTCAGCTTGCTGGCCGAGGTGATCTTGGCGCGCACAACGCCGGAAAGATTGTCGGCAAACTTTCGGTAATCCTGCTCGATCTGCGGAATGTACACGATTCGGCCCTTCTCGAGGATCAGGCCGAGGAAATTCCTCATCCCGTCGCTCAACTCGAGCAGACCGCTCAGGTCGGTCAGAATCGCCTGTTTCTTCTCCAGCGGAAAGGTCGGGCTGTCGAGCAGCAGACGCAGCATGTCTTCACTCTTCAGGACCGACGCCACCTTCGCCAGTTCGTCCGCGTAGGGCTCAACCTGCTTCTGTTCCGAAGCGATGTTGAGCAGCGCCTTGGCGTACCTTATTGCAATCGCACTGCTACTCAATGTAAGTCTCCCACCTTCTGCATATACTCGTCGATCAGACGGGCATCATCGTCCTTGGTGAAGTTCTTCTTCAACATATTTTCAGCCAGATCAACCGCCAGCTGCACTGCTTCGCGCTGCAATTCAGTGCGGGCCTTGGCGACCTCGAGTTCGGCGGCCTTTTCGGCGTCCTTTTCGATCTTGGCGGCCATCTCCTTGGCGTTGGCGATAATCTTCTGCTTTTCCAGTTCGCCCTCGCGACGGATGGCGTCGCTGATCTCGGCAATCTCTTCGGTCGCCTGGTCCAGCTTGCGGTCATACTCGGCAAACTTGGCTTCGGCAGCCTCTTTGGCCTGCTTGGCTTCAACCAGCGCCTTCTCAATATCTTCGCTGCGACCGGCCAGACCTTTTTTCAGCGGTTTGGAGAGGAAGTAAACCAGAATTGCGACCACGATGCCGAAGTTCAGCACCCGGTAGAGGAAGTCTTTCAGCAGCACCCCGCTGTCGGCATGCCCACCGCCGGCGGCGCAGGCCACACCACTCAGCACAGCCACCAGCATAACCGCAAGAAGAACAGATGTTGTTTTGCTACGCATGATTCAATCAACCCTTCCTGATTTCTTAAGCCAGTTCGCGGCCGAGGACTTTGGTGGCAATCTGCCCGGCGAGTGATTGAGCTTCACTCTTGAGCGTTTTGCTGGCATCGGCGGCTTCCGCAGCGACCTGATCCTTGATCGACTGCAGGCGGCCGCTCGCTTTGCCGTGGGCCTCGGAGAGAATCTTCGCTTCCTCTTCGGCGGCGGCTTTTTTCAGCAGGCTGCGCTCTTCGTTGGCAAACAATTTCGCTTCGCCGAGTTGCGCCTGGTAGCGCTGCATCTTCTCTTCGATGTCCGCTTCCAGCCCTTTGGCGCGGGCATGGGAGCCGTCGATCGACTCGCGCCGCTCGGCGATCACCTTGAGCAACGGACGGTAAAGCAGTTTATTGAGGATAATCAACAGGATAATGAAGTTGAGAAATTGCAGACCAAGGGTCCAGTCAAGACTGATCACCTAACTCACCTCTTTATTCGCAGGTTAACATCGCCACGGTATACTGTATACAAACACCGGGTCGAAAAAAGTGGCCCACAGGCCAAAGCAGGGCATAGCTATCATATCGACAAAACGCTGTCAAGCCGTTTTGCAACATCAATGCAACATTGTTATACGCCAATTTAAAACCGACGACCGATTATGCCTTCGCTGGCGCCGGTTTCAGGCTCTTGACCGTTTCACTTGATGAGCCCATTCTTATCTCGCCATTGAAGATCACCTTCTCTTCGATCTTCAGTTGCGGGGTTGAAATGGACCCTTCAACCTTGGCCGGAGCACGCAACTCCACCATGCTGCCGGCAACGATCGTCCCTTTGAATTGACCACTGAGAATCAGCGCACCGACCTCGATATTGCCATCGATCACTGCTGTCTCGCCGACCACCAGGGTATCGCTCGATTTGATCTCCCCGGAAAAGCTGCCATCGAGGCGGACCATCTCATCAAAACTGAGCTTCCCCTCGAAGCGGCTACCCGGACCAAGAAACGCTTTGATATCCGCCTTATCGATTGCCACCGGCTTTTTCATCTCTGCCTGCTCCTGTTTCTTTCCGCCAAACATTGCTTCCCCGTTTATCCCAGAAAAAGAACCTGATATTACAGCGACACACCAAACAGGTCGAGCAGTCGATCCAGTTCATCCTGATTGTGGTAACTGATCTCGATCCGCCCCCCCTGCCCCTTCGGTGCGAGCTTGACCTGAGTTCCCAAGGCCTGTTTGAGACCGCTTTCCAGCTCCAACAGGTTCGGATCGACCTGCTTTACCGGCGCGGGAACGGCCGGTTTGGTCAACCCGAAGCTCTTGATTTTTTTTACCAGCTTTTCGGTTTCCCGGACCGAGAGCTTTTTCCGGATCACTTCGTTGCTGGCTTCGGTCATGTCGGCGTCATCTTCCAGCGACAGCAGCGCACGTGCGTGCCCCATCGACAGACGGTTGCCGAGCAGATCATCCTTGACTTTATCCGGCAGGCGCAGCAGACGCAGCGCATTGGCGACCGTGGAACGGTCTTTACCGACCCGCTTGGCGACCTCCTCCTGCGACAGGTCGAAGTTGTCCATCAGGTGCCGATAGGCGGAGGATTCCTCCAGCGGGTTGAGGTCCTCGCGCTGGATGTTTTCGATCAGAGCGATCTCCAGCGCCCAGTCTTCGCTGACATCCTGGATCACCACCGGTAACCGGTCGAGGCCGGCTTTCTGTGCCGCCCGCCAGCGCCGCTCGCCGGCAATGATCTGATAGTGATCCCCCTGCTGGCGCACGACCAGCGGCTGGATCACCCCCTTCTCTTTGATTGAAGCGACCAGCTCGGCCATCTTGTCGCTGGCAAAGGTTTTGCGCGGCTGCTGACTGTGCGGCTTGAGATCTTCGATCGGACAGGAGAAGTATTTCTTCCCCCCTTCCTGGGCGGCTGAGCTGAGCAGCGCGCCGATCCCCTTCCCCAGGGCGGGACGTTTAGCAGCCATGGGCCGCTCCGGCGAGAACCTCCTGGGCCAGCGACATGTAGGCCTGGGCACCCCGCGAGGCGATATCGTACATCAGGGCCGGCTGGCCGAAGCTGGGCGCCTCGGACAGGCGCACATTGCGCGGGACGACGGCGTCGAAGACCTTGCTGCCGAAATGTTCGCGGATTTCACTACTGACCTGGCGGCAGAGGTTGTTCCGCCCATCGAACATGGTCAGTAAAATACCACCGATTTCGAGCTTCGGATTCAGTTCCTGCTGAACCAGTTTGATGGTCTGCATCAGCTGGCCCAAGCCTTCCATGGCGTAGAACTCACACTGCAAAGGCACCAGGACCGAATCGGCAGCGCAGAGAGAATTCACCGTCAACAGGCTCAGCGACGGCGGACAATCGATGATGATATATTCATAGCTGTCGGCCACCTCCTGCAGAACCTGCTTCAGCCGCTGGTCCCGATCAGGGTTCTCGAGCAGCTCGATTTCCGCACCGATCAAGTCGGTGTTGGAGGGGAGCACGTCCAGGCACGAAAGGGCGGTCTTACGGAGCGACTCAGCCAGCGTCGCCTCACCCAGCAAAACATTATAAACTGTTGATTTTTCTATTGTTTTGTCGATTCCAAGGCCACTACAGGCATTCGCCTGAGGGTCCATGTCGACCAGCAGGGTCTTCCGCTCCGCGGCCGCCAGCGAAGCAGACAGATTGACCGCGGTGGTGGTTTTACCAACCCCACCCTTCTGGTTGGCAACTGCGATGATCTTAGCCATCCTGGACACTCCTTTGCATCAGATGAGCACACGAGACTATCACAGACAGGCGGGAAATTCAGCCCCAATTCTCTGCCGTTTTGATTAGGAAAAGATTAGATCTAGGCAGATTGTGGACGTCAGAGTTTTTTCAGAATAATCAACTGGCGTTCCGCACAGCTGAATGGCAGATAATAGCTAACGACTCGTTCCAGAACATACCCGAGTCGCTCCAACCGGGAGCTGATCTCGGCCAGCTCCGCCTTGCCTTCCGGACCCTTCATCGCCAGCAGCTCTCCACCCGGCTTCAACCAGGGCAGAGCCAGATTACACAGCTGCATGAGGGAAGCAAAGGCCCGGGCAACCACCCAATCAAAGGGCTGGTCGGTATCGAGCTGTTGTTGAAGCTCCTCCAGGCGAGCCTGGAGCGGTAGAAAATTCTCCAGCCCGAACCTGCGCTTGATGTGCTTCTGGAAACTGATCTTCTTGCCCACCGCATCAACAGAAACCAGCTGCAGCTTGGGGCGGGCAAGCGCCAACGGAATTCCCGGCAGACCGCCCCCGGAGCCCATATCGAGGAGCCGGCCCGTCGCCGCGACATGCTTCAACAGAACGAGTGAATCGAGCAGATGCTTTTCGACGGCTTCCTCAGGGTCGCGGATCGCCGTCAGGTTGATACGCCGATTCCAACGCAGCAGCTCGTCAATAAAAGCCCGTTGCTTGCGTAAATCTTCTGCCGGCAACTGCAGTTCGAGATGCGCCAGGCCGCTGGTTAGCAGATCAGCCACGCTGCAGTTTTCTCAGGTGGATATGGAGCACGGCAAGGGCCGCCGGAGTAACTCCCTGGATCCTGCCGGCCTGCCCCAGGGTTGCTGGCCGTACCGAGGCCAGCTTTTCCCTGACCTCGGTCGAGAGGCTTTGCAGCTGAAAAAAATCGATCCCTTCCGGAATCGCGATCTCTTCATATTCGCGAAAACGGGCCACCTGCTCCATTTGTCGCTTGATATAGCCTTCGTATTTAATCGAGACTTCCAATTGTTCAAGAGCCTGGGCGGAAAACTTCTGCAGCTCTGTGCAAATATCCAGCAGTCGGTCGATGCTGATTTCCGGGCGACGCAGAAGGGCTTCAAGGCTGACGCCATTCCTCAACTCCCCCAACCGCAGCGACTCGATCAGCTCCTTATTGGCCGGGGTGATCATATTTTCTTGAAGCAAGTGGCGGCCTGCGGCTATCTGCTCGCGCTTCTGCTGGTAGGTCTGCCAGCGCCGCTCGGAGACCAACCCGATCATTCGGCCCAACTCGGTAAGCCGTTGATCAGCATTATCTTCGCGCAACAGCAGACGGTATTCAGAGCGTGAGGTGAACATCCGATAGGGTTCGAGGGTCGGCTGGGTAACCAGATCATCGACCATCACCCCGATGTACCCCTGGTCGCGGCCGATCACGAGCTGTTCTTGCTCGCGGCAACCGAGCGCCGCATTGATTCCGGCCAGCAGGCCCTGGGCAGCAGCCTCTTCGTAGCCAGAGGTGCCGTTGATCTGACCGGCATGGTAGAGCCCGGGCAGCGCCCTGGTCTCCAGGGTCGGTTTGAGTTGCGTCGGCTCGACGAAATCGTACTCGATGGCGTAACCGGGGCGCATGATCTCGACTTGCTCAAGACCAACCATGCTGCGAAAATACTGCAGCTGCACCTCGGGGGGGAGCGACGTTGACATCCCGCTCGGATACATTTCTGCGCTGTTGCGCCCTTCCGGCTCGATAAAGGTCTGATGAGAGTTCTTTTCCGGGAAACGCACCACCTTGTCTTCGATAGAAGGGCAGTAGCGCGGCCCGATCCCCTCGATCACTCCCGCGAAGAGCGCCGACTTGTCCAGGTTATCGCGAATAATCTGATGGGTGCGCTCATTGGTATGAGCGATATAACAGTCGACCTGCTGCCGATCGATTCTTTCTGTAAGAAAAGAAAAAGGCTTGGTCGATTCGTCACCCGGTTGGCGTTCCAGTCGGCTGTAATCGATGGAGCGCGCCGCAAGCCGCGCCGGTGTTCCGGTCTTTAGCCGTCCGACGATAAAACCGTACCCCCTTAGCGCATCAGACAATCCTTCCGAGGCAGGCTCTCCGGCGCGGCCACCGGAATAGTTGTGCAGGCCGATATGTATCAGTCCGCGCATAAAAGTGCCGGTCGTCAGAACCACGGCGCGGGCGTTAAAGTCGAGCCCCTCACGGGTTCGCACACCGGCAACCCGTCCACCTTCGGTTAACAGATCGATCACCACTCCCTGCTTCAAGTCGAGCAGCAGCTCGGCTTCGACGACCTGCTTCATCCGGGCGCTATAAGCCATACGGTCCGCCTGAGCCCGGGCCGCACGGACCGCCGGACCCTTCTTCATATTCAGGCGACGAAACTGGATACCGGTCGCATCGATATTCAGGCCCATCTCACCGCCAAGGGCGTCGATCTCATGCACCAGGTGCCCCTTCCCCAGACCACCGATCGCCGGATTACAGGACATCTGAGCAACAGTATCCAAACCCATCGTGAGAAGCAGCGTCGAACACCCCATGCGGGCCGAGGCGAGCGCAGCCTCACACCCGGCGTGCCCGGCGCCGACAACGATCACATCATAATTTTTGCCATAACTGCTCATTCGTCTTCAAACCCAAAAAAATGTTTCACGTGAAACATTTACTTTCCGATACAGAACTGCGAAAAGATTCCTGTCAGGATATCATCTGTCGTTGTTTGACCGGAAATCTGGCCGAGGTGGTAGAGGGCTTCCCGAATTTCAAAAGCCAGAAATTCAAGGGGCTGTTCCGCCTTTAGTGCCGTAAGAAAATTATCCAGATTATGTCGACAGGCAATCAAGGAATCGTGGTGGCGTTTTTCCGATATCAGAACCGACTCGCTGTTGGGCAGATAATCGCCAAGAAGGTAATCTGCTATCGCAAGGCGCAACTGATTCAAACCATAGCCGGTCTTGGTCGAGATGGCATACTCGGGGAAAACCGCAAAGGAGGTGTCGGCGACCTGATCGAGATCCGCTTTCGTGCGAATCAAAAAGACCGCTTCGCCTTGGCAGGCCTCGTATGCATAGCGATCCTGCTCGTTAACCAGGGCAGATCCATCAACCAAGAGCAGAACGAGGTCGGCAGACATGATCTTTTCCTTTGCCCGTCTCACCCCTTCCATTTCAACCGGATCGCTGGATTGGCGTAAACCGGCCGTATCGACCAGGCGCACCGGTACACCGCCGATAGTGAGCCCCTCCTCGAGAAGGTCGCGCGTGGTTCCGGGGATATCGGTCACAATAGCCCGCTCTTCTCCCAACAGGCAATTCAACAACGAACTTTTGCCAACATTGGGGCGGCCGACGAGCAGAATAGAAGCACCTTCCGAAAGCAGTCTTCCGGAATTATAACTATCTGTAATTATTTGTATTTTGTCGATGAAACGATTTAGGGTGTCTTGTATGCGATGGACATCTTCAACGGGTAGTTCTTCTTCAGGAAAATCGATCCAGGCTTCAACTAACACTTGAATATCAAATAGTTTTTTTGAAATATCGAAAATTTTCCGGCTCAACTGGCCTTCAACCTGCGCCAAAGCCAGCTGCCGCGAAGACTCAGACTTACTGTGAATTAATTGCGCGACCGCTTCCGCCTGAGACAAATCAAGTCGGCCATTGATAAAGGCCCGGTAGGTAAATTCACCCGGCTCAGCCAGTCTCAGCCCATATTCAAGATAAAGAGTGAGGATAGCTTTTACGACCTGCTGACTGCCGTGGCAATGGATCTCGACCACGTCGTCACGGGTATAGGTGTTCGGGGCAGCCATGTAAACAGCTAACACTTCGTCGAGATGCTGACCGTATTGATCGTTGAGGAGACCGTGGTAAAGGCGGTGGGAGGTCAGTTTTTCTTTCTCTGCCGTCGGCTGAAAGTAGGACTGCAGGGCTTGTAACGACTGTGGTCCGGAGATCCGGACCACAGCAATGCCGCCCTCGCCGACCGCTGTCGCCGGGGCAATAATTGTATCTGAGGCGTTCACTGCGGCCTCATCCTTCCTGTCAGTCCGGTTGCCGACGGATCAGGTACTGCTGCAGAATTGTCAGCAGATTGTTCACCAGCCAGTAGATCACCAGTCCGGACGGGAAATTCAAAAACAGAAAAGTAAACACGACCGGCATCATCAACATGATTTTCTGCTGGGTCGGGTCCATATTCGAAGGCGTCATTTTTTGCTGCAGGAACATGGTGACACCCATAATCAGCGGCGTAATGTAATACGGGTCTTTAATCGACAGGTCGGTGATCCAGAGCATGAAGGGCGCGTGGCGCAATTCAATCGCCCCCAACAGCACCTGATACAAGGCAAAGAACACCGGAATCTGGATCAGCATCGGTAAGCATCCACCGAGCGGATTGACTTTGTTATCTTTATAAAAAGCCATCATTTCCTGATTCAAGCGCTGCTTGTCATGTCCATATTTTTCGCGCAGCTTCTGCATTTCCGGCTGCAGGGTCTGCATCCCCTTCATCGACTTGTAGCTCTTCTGGGTCAACGGCCAGAAGATCAGCTTGATACAGACCGTCAGCAGAATGATCGCCATCCCGTAATTTCCGAGAAAGCCGTAGAAGAACTTCAGCACATGCAGCAGTGGCTGGGCGAGAATCCGGAAGAAACCGAAATCCTTGGCCCGTTCGAACTGATAGCCGACCCCTTCAAGCAAATCGAAATCCTTGGGTCCAAGAAAGGAGACGTAATCGAAATTCTGCTTCTGACCTGGCTCCAGGGTGATCAACGGCGAGACGAAACGGTTTTCAACGTAATCATCCCCCTTTTGCACCTGAACCTGTTTGGCCGCTTCGAGGGGACTGAGAATGTTCAAGAAATACTTGGCGACAAAACCGGACCAGAGAATATTTTTACCGTAGATTTTGGCGGATTTTTCCAGATCCTCGAGACTATCTTCGAGCAATTCTTCGCCATCGAAGGAGAGCGGGCCATAGAAAGTGTACATGTCCTGCATCCCCTGATCTTCAGACTCACCTATCTCTGAGATCAGCGAAAGGTTCACCACCCCGCGATTGACCAATTCACTGTTGTTTATCAGTTGAACATTTATATCGATCTGATACCTGTTCGCGTAGAAGGTGTAATTTTTAACAACTGTCAAACCGGAAGCAGTAATCGCAGAGAAGCTGATGACCTTATCATCCGTGTCCAGTTGAACTGTCGTAGCAGCAGGACTGATCAGCTTAAATGGAAGATCAGCCGGAATCGCCAAACCTTCACTTCCGGTGGTGATATAACTGGCGTGTCGATCAACGCCAAATTCTTTATAGACGTAAGCTTGAGCATCTGCTGCGTTCGACGCGCGATACTGCTTCAGTTCCACCGCGCGCAGAGCCGCGCCGGTCGTGGAGAGTTGAATCTGGTAGAGATCGGACTCAACCGTTACTATCTGCTCCTGATAATCGTCCGGTACCGGCGTCTTTGCGACGATCGCCGGTGCAGCCACAGGGGTTTCAGTTGCGGCAGTCGGCGGTTCCGCCCGTTGTTCAGTTTGGACGGCAGATTCCGCCGCCGGTTGAGGAGGCGGTGGTTGCGGAGCAAAAAACAGGCTGTAGCCCGACCAGAGCAGTACAATCAGGGCGACGGCTAAAATTGTCCGATTATTATTATCCATTGAATTTATCCTGTTTAAGGTCACCGGGTACGGGATCGAAACCGCCCTGGTGATAGGGATGACACTTGATAAGTCTGAGCAATGCCAGATAGCCGCCTTTAAACAAACCAAAGGTCAAGAGAGCTTCACGTGCGTAGGCTGAGCAGGACGGATAGAATCGGCAGGAACGGGGCAGCAACGGAGATATGCAGTACCGATATAAATCAATCAGCAGAACAAAAGGTTTTTCAACCATTTGTCAATTCATCCCGTTTTAAGGCTGCAGAGAGTTCCTTCGCAACCTGGCTCGCGGAAAGATCGGCGGCACCTCGTTTAGCAACCACCGAGAAATCTACCTGCAAAGAGGGTAGTTGCTCATTGGTTCTAAAAAAGTCCCGCACCAATCGCTTGACACGGTTTCGCTGAACCGCATTCCCGACTTTACGGCTGACAGTCAGACCAAGTCGGGACAATCTATCGGTGTTTTTTGCGACCAGAAGAATAAAATGGGGTGTATGAATTTTACACCCCATCTTCCAAACGCGCTGAAATTCCCAGGATTTCCGTAATCTACGGGTCCGGGGAAAACGTGCCCCAGGCAACTATTTTTGCGGCGTCGTGACCGATAAAGATTTCCGACCACGGGCCCGGCGACGGTTAATCACCAGACGACCATTTTTAGTCTGCATTCTTTTACGAAATCCATGAGTCCGCTTGCGCTTGATCCGGCTCGGCTGATAGGTACGCTTCGACATTATTTTTCCTCCCAATTGCTGTGTCTGACAAACATGCTCTTAAATCATACCTAGGGGATTAAGTCAACCAAAAATCCGGTTTAAAATCTACTGGCAGAGAAGGATAAAGAATGCTTATACTGACGCTTGTGTTCATCGCGCGACTCTCCTTCTGTCACCTGTCAAGCGCACGGTTAACGGCTTAAATGATAACTACAGACGACTTGCTTTTGTTTTTTTACTCTGTTAGCTTGAGCAGGCTGTCATCAGTTCTAACTTCCGGTTTTATTTTAAAAAATCATTTTATTCACAGCTGTTTATAATTTGTGGATTGAAATTGTTGCTATGGAAAAAATCTGGCAGGAAACCCTGACGAGACTTCAACAGGAAGTCAGTCCGCAGAACTTCTCCACCTGGATCAAACCGCTGCAGTTTATCGCCATCAATGACGATCAGGTCACTCTGGAAGTTCCGAACCACTTTGTACGCGACTGGTTGAAGGATAACTATCTTAAAGTTATAGAAAAAACCATGTCTGAACTGGGCACGGTCAATTACCGAATAAATATAAATGTCAATAAAAACGCCAAAGAAGTCCCGAAAACCGAAAAAACCAGCCAGCAGCCAGAAATAGCTCCGGTCACCTCCACTATCAGCAATGAACAGCTCGAACAGTTCGCCAATATTAACCCGAAATACACCTTCGACAGCTTTGTCTCCGGCCCCTCGAACCAGTTTGCCCATGCCGCTGCCATGGCCGTCGCCAATAATCCCGCCACCACCTACAATCCGCTCTTCATCTATGGCGGCGTCGGACTCGGTAAAACCCATATTGTGCATGCCATCGGCAATGAAATAATCACCAAAAATAACAATCTGAAAATCTGTTACTACTCATCGGAAAAGTTCACCAATGAGTTGATCAACTCTCTGCGGCATGCCAAGATGGATGAATTTCGCAATAAATTCCGCTCTATCGATGTGCTGCTGATCGACGACATTCAGTTTATCGCCGGTAAAAAGAGTACCCAGGAAGAATTTTTCCACACCTTCAATGCGCTCTACGAATCACACAAGCAGATCGTCGTGACCTCGGATAAATTTCCGAAAGAAATTCCCGATCTGGAAGAACGCCTGCGCTCAAGATTTGAATGGGGTCTGATCGCCGATATTCAGTCTCCCGATATCGAAACCAAGCAGGCGATCCTGAAAATGAAAGCCGACCAGAACAATATTGAATTACCTGAAGATGTCGCTTTTTTCCTGGCCAGTTCCGTCACCAGCAATGTGCGTGAGTTGGAAGGTTATCTGATTCGTATCGGGGCCTTCGCCAGTTTGACCTCAACCCCGATCAGCTTGGATATGGCGAAGAATATCCTCAAGGATATCATCATCGAAAAAAGCAAAGAGGTGACAGTTGAAACCATCCAGAAAAGTGTCGCCAATCACTTTCAATTGAAAACCTCGGAACTCAAATCGGCAAAGCGCTTGAAAACTTTAGTTCAACCTCGGCAGATCGCCATGTATATCTGCCGCAAACTGACATCCTCCTCCTATCCGGAGATCGGGGCGAAGTTCGGTGGTAAGGATCATTCGACGATCATTCACGCCATCAAAAAAATAGATAAACTAATGGAGGAGGATCTGCAACTGCGGGCGACAATAGAAAAACTGATCGACAGCATCAAGCCATAAGCTGTTTACAGAACTGGTGATGAACCGACGATAACTGCCGCACAGGTGGCTTATCCACATTTTGGACAATTGATCAACCATTCATCAACAGCAGATATAACTATTTTTTCAAATGAAAAACAGTGCCTTATACGCCTGTCAACATAATCACAGGCGTTACTATAGACTACTGGTTTTATAAAAATAAAAAGACTAATAGTAATTCCCTGTGAATGGAGGAGATGATGCAATTTCACATCAACAAGGAGACCTTCCTGAAAGCCCTGACCAAGGTGCAAGGAATCATCGAAAAGCGGCACACCATTCCGATTTTGGCCAACGTCTTGATCGAAGCCGCCCAGGGCGAAATCATCATTACCGCCACTGATCTGGAAGTGGGAATTAAATCCCGCTATCCGTCGGATGTCGTCAGTGAAGGGAAAGTGACCGTTTCAGCAAAGAAACTATTTGAAATAATTAAAGAATTACCAGATAAAAATATCCAGTTCAGCTCCAAGAACAACTTCTGGGTGGAGATCACCTGCGGCAAGTCGATCTTTAACCTGGTCGGTCTCTCACCGGAGGAATTTCCAAAATTTCCCAGCATCGGCAGCAACAGCAACGAGATTCCCTGTCGGATTGTTGGTGAGATGATCGATAAAACAATCTTTTCCGTCTCCAATGATGAAACCAAGTTCAACCTGACCGGGATCTTCATCAAAGCGAATATCGCAGATGGCAAGAATAACCTGGTTTTTGTCTCAACCGATGGGCATCGGCTCTCATTGATCGAAAGAGGCCTGGAAAAGAACCTGAATGAAAAGTTCACCACCGGTTTTATTCTGCCCAAAAAAGGCATTATGGAAATCAGAAAGCTGATCGAAACGGCCGCCGAGCAGATTAATATCGGCATTTCCGACAACAATTTCGCGGTCAGTACCGATGCCACCACCTTGATCATGCGCATGGTCGACGGCGATTTTCCAGATTACCAGCGGGTTATCCCGGAGCTGACCAGTAACTCGGCAATGATCAATCGCGACCTTTTTCTGCATGCACTGCGCAGGATTTCGGTGCTTTCCAGTGAAAAATCTAAAGGGATCAAGTTTAATCTGACGCAGAACAGCCTGGTGCTCTCCTCTTCGAATCCTGACCTGGGGGATGCCAAGGAGGAAATTGAGGTCGATTATGCCGGAACGGAAATTTCCATCGGCTTTAATGCCAAATACATCATCGATATCCTGCAGGCAATCGATAAAGAAAACATCCTGTTATTTATGAAAGACAATATTTCCCCCGGGCTGATTCGACCGGAAGGGGATGAGGACTATCTGGCGGTGATCATGCCGATGCGCCTTTAAGCGCACACCCTATGAACGTACAAAGGATTTCTCTGCGGAACTTTCGCAACATTGCGGCCGCCGAGTTGAATCCGTGTGACAAAATCAATTTTCTGCTCGGCGATAATGCCCAGGGCAAGACCAATCTGGTCGAGGCGATATATGCTGCTGCGCTGCTGAAAAGTTTTCGCACCAGAAACAGCGCCGAGTTGATTATGGAGGGTGAAGAACAGGCGAAGGTTGCCATCGGTTTGCGCAAACAGCAGGTCGATAACCGAATCACGGTCACCTTCGGCAAACAGGGCAGGGATTTTCTGCTCAACGGCAAACGACCGGAGACGAATGCGTATTACCGCTTCTTCAATGTGATTGTTTTTCATCCGGAGGAAGTCAATTACATCAGCAGTTACCCGGCGTTTCGTCGCAACCTGATCGATCGCTCGATTTTTTATACCGACTTCAGCTATATCGATACCTACCGTAACTACACCAGGTGCCTCAAACAGCGGAATGCTCTACTGAAAAATCGCAGCGTGGGCGTTGACTGCTGGCAGGAGCAGTTGGTCGGTTTTGGCGCAACTATTATTCAGGAAAGATTAAAATATATTGACAGAATCAATGAAATTTTGAAAAGTGATGCGTTTCAGAAAAAAAGTAGTGAAACTTATGCGCTCAGTTATTCGCGCGAGGTGACCGATAGAACCACTATCGCGGCGCAACTGGCCGCCGAGTTCAGTCGAAAAATAGAGCGGGAACAGGCTCTTGGTTATACCCTGGTCGGTCCGCACAAGGACGATGTACGGTTCAGCATCAATACCAAGGAAGCCAGCAGTTACGGTTCGCAGGGACAGAAAAGATCGCTGGTTATTTCCTATAAAACCGCGCAGATCGCTGATTATAAAAAGATTCATGGCGATTACCCGATTCTGATTCTGGATGATATGACCAGCGAACTGGATCGCGGCAGAAAAAATCTGCTGCTGGAAAATCTCCTGGAAAATTCTGGTCAGGTATTTATTACCTCGACAGATTATCAACCGTCACAGCGCTCTGAGCAGGTACGCGTGTTCAGGGTCGAGGCTGGCGAAATCAACTTGGTCAACTGACGTAAGAGGAGCAGTATGGCGGAAGAAAAAGAATACGGCGCAGGAAGCATTCAGGTCCTCGAAGGGCTGGAAGCGGTTCGCAAGCGTCCGGCGATGTATATCGGTTCGACCTCGGTCAACGGCCTGCACCACCTGGTCTACGAGGTGGTCGACAACTCCATCGACGAAGCCCTGGCCGGTTACTGTGATGACGTTATCGTGACGATCCACGATGACAGTTCGGTGACCGTGCAGGATAACGGCCGGGGGATCCCGGTCGACAGGCATGAGAAGCAGAACAAGTCGGCCGCCGAGGTGGTTATGACCGTGCTGCACGCCGGCGGTAAGTTCGATGACAAGGGCGAAGGCGCCTACAAGGTCTCGGGCGGTCTGCACGGCGTCGGTGTTTCGGTGGTCAATGCCCTTTCCAGCCGGCTCGACCTGGAGATCCGCCGCGATGGCAAGATTTACCGGCAGAGTTATGTCCGCGGCGTTCCCACGGGTCCGCTGAAAGCTGAAGGGGAGACCATCAAGCGCGGCACCAAGATCACCTTCTGGCCCGATCAGGAGGTCTTTGAGACCACGGATTTTTCCTTTGAAACCTTGTCACAACGGCTGCGGGAAATGGCGTTTCTCAATGCCGGGGTGAAGATTATCATCCGCGATGACCGGAGCGAGAAAAATCACGAGTTTCTTTATGAAGGCGGAATCCGCTCTTTCGTCGAGTATCTGAACCGGGCCAAAAACGCCCTGCACAGCGAGCCGATCTATTTTCACGGCGTCAAGGAAGGGGTCGAGATAGAGGTCGCCATTCAGTACAACGATGGCTATGACGAAAAAATCTTCTCTTTCGCCAACAATATCAACACCCATGAAGGCGGTAGCCACATGAGCGGTTTCCGCGGCGCTCTGACGCGGACCATGAATACCTACGCAACCGCGAACAACCTGTTGAAAAATATCAAGGTGTCGATCTCCGGCGATGACCTGCGTGAAGGGATCGCCGCGGTTATTTCGGTCAAGCTGCCCGACCCGCAGTTCGAAGGGCAGACCAAGACCAAGCTCGGCAATTCAGAGGTCAAGGGGTTTGTCGAAACCCTGATGAACGACAAGCTGGCGACCTTTCTCGAAGAGAACCCGCAGGTGGCGAAGAAGATCCTGGAAAAAGGGATCGAAGCGGCCCGCGCCCGCGTGGCGGCGCGCAATGCGCGCGATCTGACCCGCCGCAAAGGGGCCTTGGAAGGGCTCTCCTTGCCGGGCAAGCTGGCCGACTGTCAGGAAAAGGACCCGGCCCTGTGCGAAATCTACCTGGTCGAGGGTGATTCCGCCGGCGGCAGCGCCAAGCAGGGACGTGATCGCCGCTATCAGGCGATTCTGCCGCTCAAGGGGAAGATCCTCAACGTGGAAAAAGCACGCTTTGACAAGCTGCTCACCTCCAACGAGATCCGCACCCTGATCACCGCCATGGGCACCGGGATCGGCAAGGATGATTTCGACGTCGCCAAGCTGCGCTATCATCGCATCATCATCATGACCGACGCCGACGTCGACGGCTCGCACATCCGCACCCTGCTGCTGACCTTCTTCTTCCGGCAGATGCCGGAGATCGTCGAGCGCGGTCACCTTTACATCGCCCAGCCGCCGCTCTACAAAGTCAAGCGGGGCAAGAGGGAGATCTACCTCAAGGATGACGACTACCTGCTCGACTACCTGCTCGACGAGGGGACCGAAGGCGTGAGCCTGCTGCTGGATGAGGGGAAAAAAGTGCTGCGCGGCAAGCAGATCATTCCGACCCTGCGCAACATTCTCGAGTTCAACCAGCATTTTGACAAGATCGTCAACCGCGGCGTGCCGAGCGAGGTGCTGCGGATGTTTTTGCGCGGCAAAATCCGCAACGGCTTCGCCGACAAGGCCGACCTCGAGCCGCTCGCCGTGAAGCTGCGTCAGGTCGAACCGGACGCCAGGTTCGAGGTGCTGGAAAATCCCGACCGGATTCTGGTCAGCTACGGCAACCTGCACGCCCGCATCGACCGGCAGACGGTGGAGACCCTCTCCTCTCACGAGTACAAGCTGCTGCTGCAGTCGTTCAAGCTGGTCGAAGATCTCTGCCTGAATGGCCCCGCAGTGCTGCAGAGCGAAGGCAAGGACGATATCGAGATCAGCGATCGCAAGGATCTGCTCGAGACCTTCCTCAGCCGGGCGAAAAAAGGCCAGTACATTCAGCGCTACAAAGGCCTGGGCGAGATGAACCCGGACCAGCTCTGGGAGACCACCATGGATGCGGAAAGGCGGGTGCTGCTGCAGGTGACCATCGAGGACGCCGTTGAGGCGGACGAGATCTTCACCGTGCTGATGGGCGACCAGGTCGAACCGCGCCGCGAGTTCATCGAGCAGAACGCCCTGAACGTCGCCAACCTCGACGTCTGAGCGCTCCCGACATGTTCATCCCTGCTTCCGTAAGCGGAAGTTTTGGAGGAGATAGATGCTGACAGAACAGAATAAGGTTACCGTAAATATCGAAGACGAGATGCGCAAGTCCTACATGGACTACGCCATGAGCGTCATTGTCGGCCGCGCCCTGCCCGATATCCGCGACGGTCTCAAGCCGGTTCACCGGCGGATCCTCTTTGCCATGCACGACCTCGGCAACGACTATAACAAGCCGTACAAAAAGGCGGCCCGCGTGGTCGGTGACGTTATCGGTAAGTACCACCCCCACGGCGACACCGCGGTTTACGACACCATCGTCCGCATGGCCCAGGACTTCTCCATGCGTCACCCGCTGGTCGATGGCCAGGGGAACTTCGGCTCCATCGACGGCGACTCGGCGGCCGCCATGCGTTACACCGAAATCCGCATGGATCGGCTGGCCGCGGAGTTGCTCGCCGACATCGAGAAAGAGACCGTCGATTTCGGACCCAACTACGACGACTCGCTGGAAGAACCGCTGGTGCTCCCCTGTAAGTTCCCCAACCTGCTGGTCAACGGCTCGGAGGGGATCGCCGTCGGCATGGCGACCAAGATCCCGCCGCACAACCTTGGCGAGGTGATCGACGGGCTGGTGTCGTTGATCGACGATCCGCGCCTGACCATCGAGGAACTGATCGAAAAGATCCCCGGCCCCGATTTCCCGACCGCCGGCTTCATCAACGGCAAAGAAGGGATCCGCGAGGCCTACACCAGCGGCCGCGGCATTGTGCAGATGCGCGCCCGGGCGCTGGTCGAGGTCGACCGGCGCAGCGGTCGCGAGGCGATTATCGTCACCGAGATCCCCTACCAGGTCAACAAGGCGAAGCTGATCGAAAAGATCGCCGACCTGGTCCGCACCAAGAAGATCGAGGGGATCTCCGACCTGCGCGATGAGTCGGACCGCGACGGCATGCGCATCGTCATCGAGCTGAAGCGGGACATGGTCCCCGGTGTCATCCTCAACCAGCTCTACAAGATGACCGCCATGCAGTCCTCCTTCGGCATCATCATGCTGGCGATCGTCTCCGGCCAGCCGAAGATCCTCAGCCTGCGCGAGGTGCTCGACTGCTTCATTGATCACCGCCGCGAGATCGTCACCCGCCGCTGCATCTTCGAGCTGAAAAAGGCCGAGGCGCGCGCCCACATCCTGCAGGGTTTCAAGCTGGCCCTGGAGAACCTCGACGAGGTGATTCAGATCATCAAGAGCAGCGCCACCCCGGCTGAGGCGAAACAACGGCTGATCGAGCGTTTTTCCTTTTCCGAGATTCAGGCCCAGGCGATCCTCGAACTGCGCCTGCACCGGTTGACCGGCATGGAGCGGGACAAAATCCTCGAGGAACTGGCGCAGATTCTGGCCCAGATCAAGCGCCTCAAGGAGATCCTCGCCAGCGAGGTGGAGATCCTCAATATCATCAAGACCGAGCTGCTCGAGGTGAAAGAGAAGTTCGCCAACCCGCGCCGCACCGAGATCATCGACCGCACCGCCGATCTGACCCTCGAGGATATGATCGTCGAGGAGGACATGGTGGTCACCGTCACCCACGGTGGCTACATCAAGCGCAACGCGGTCTCTCTCTACCGTGCCCAGCGGCGCGGCGGCAAGGGCAAGAGCGGCATCAAGCCGAAGGAGGAGGATTTCGTCGAGAACCTGTTTATCGCCTCGACCCACTCCTACGTGCTGATCTTCACCACCCTCGGCAAGGTCTACTGGCTCAAGGTGCACGAGATCCCGCAGGGCGGCCGCGCCTCGCGCGGCAAGGCGATCGTCAACCTGCTCAGCCTGGCGCCGGAGGAGAAGGTCACCACCATCCTGCCGGTCAAGGAGTTCGAAGCGGGCAAGTACATCGTCACCGCTACCGCCCGCGGCACGATCAAGAAGACCGAGCTGATGGCTTACTCCAACCCGCGCGCCGGTGGTATCATTGCCTTAACCATCGACGAGGGGGACTGCCTGATTGAGGCGCGCCTGACGGACGGTAATATGGATCTGATTCTCGCCAGCCGCAACGGCAAGTCGATCCGCTTTCCGGAGTCGGATGTCCGTTCCATGGGCCGTCCGGCACGGGGGGTGCGCGGCATGACCCTGGAAAAGGACGACGAGGTGATCGGCCTGCAGTCGGTGACCGACAACACCGCCCTGGCGCTGGTGACGATCACCGAAAACGGCTACGGCAAGCGCACCGACATCGCCGAGTACCGGATCCAGAGCCGCGGCGGCAAGGGGATCATCACCATCAAGACCAGCGAACGCAACGGCAAGGTGGTCAACATCATGATGGTCGATGAGGAATCTGACCTGATGTTCATCACCGATCGCGGCAAGCTGCTGCGCACCAAGGTCAGCAACATCCGCTCCATCGGCCGTAACACCCAAGGGGTGCGGATGATGGTGCTGGAGGAGGGTGAGCTGATCGTGTCGGTCGCCAAGCTGGCAGAGAAGGACGAGGTGGATGAATCTGGGGCAGTTGAAGAAGGAGCTGAATCAGCAGACCCGTCAGCAACTCCGGGCGAAGAAGAGTAAATCGAGGCGCTGGCTCTGGTGGCTGCTGTTGCTGGTCCTGCTGGCCGCCGGGCTGCTGCCGGTTTACCGTCAGGAGCAGCTAGCCGCCCCTGAGCGGCTGCTGCAGCGCGGCATCGAGCTGGAAAGCCAGGGCGATTTCAGCGCTGCTCAGCAGCTCTATCAGCAGCTCTATGCCGATTACCCTCAGGCGCATCTGGCCCCCGAAGCCCTGCTGCGCAGCGGCCGCATCTGGCAGCTTGACCGGCAGGACGAGCAACAGGCGCTGCTCAGCTTTCTGCAGCTGGAGCACGATTTTCCCGCCAGTCCCCAGGCGCTCAGTGCCCGGCAGGAGGCCGCGCGGATCATCAAGTATTCGCTCCGCGATTATTCCCGGGCCATCGAAGCTTACCAGCGCCTGCTCGATGTTTCTCCAGAGAGCGGTGATTATTATCTCTACGAGATCGCCGACTGTTACTATCGGCTCGACAATTATACCCAGGCACGGATCGAGCTCGGGACTCTGCTGGAAAACTACCCCTCCAGTCAGCTGCGTCCCGATGCCCTTTACCGCAAAGCCGGCATTCATCTGTTGGATAAGCAGCCGTCAGAAGCGGAAAAAAACTGGCAGCAGCTGATTGAGGAGTACCCCGACAGCGACTATGCTGTACAGGCCAGCTTCAACCTGGCCAAGCTGCTCGAAGAGCAGAACCTGCTCGAGGACGCCCTCGATAGATACCAGCAACTGACCGATTTCCCTCAGCAGCAACTGCTGCAGGAGAAGATCGAGCATCTGCAAAAGCGGATAGCGAGCAAAAAAAAGGCGATTTAATGCAGACACCGACCGGAACCGAAGAGTTTGCCGTTATCGGCGCTGGCAGCTGGGGGACCACTCTGGCCAACCTGCTGGCGGAAAAAGGGCACCGGGTCCTGCTCTGGTGCTATGAGAGCGACCTGGCGGAGCGGATGCAGCAGACCCGGGTCAATGACACCTATCTGCCCGGCCACACCCTTTCGGAGAACCTCAGTTACGGCACCGACCTGCAACAGGCGGTGCAGGGTAAAAAGCTGCTGCTGTTCGTCTCCCCTTCGCAGGTGACGCGACAGGTGCTGCAGCAGGCATTGCCGCAGATCGACCCGCAGGCTTTGATCGTCTGCGCGTCCAAGGGGATCGAAAACGACAGTCTGCTGCTGATGTCGCAGGTGTTCGAGGAGCTGTTGCCGAGCGCGTTGCATCGACAGCTCGGCTTCCTCTCCGGCCCCTCCTTCGCCAAGGAGGTGATCCAGGGGATGCCGACCGCCGTGGTCGCCGCGGCGCGCGACCTGCAGGTTGCCGAGCAGATCCAGGCGGTGTTCAGCACCAAGACGTTCCGCGTCTATACCCACGACGACATTGTCGGCGTCGAGCTGGGTGGCGCAATGAAGAACGTGATTGCGCTGGCGGCCGGGGTTGCCGATGGCCTCGGCTTCGGTCACAATTCGCGGGCGGCCCTGATCACCCGCGGCCTCGCCGAGATGACCCGGCTCGGGCTCAAGCTGGGCGGCGCCCCGGAAACCTTCGCCGGCTTGACCGGGATGGGTGACCTGGTGCTGACCTGTACCGGTGACCTGTCCCGGAACCGCAGCGTCGGCATCGAACTCGGCAAGGGGCGCACGCTGGATGAAATCCTTGGCGGCATGCAGATGGTCGCCGAAGGCGTCAAAACCACCCTCTCCGCCTATCAGCTGGCGCAGAAGCTCGGCGTCGAAGTGCCGATCATCGAGCAGATGTACCAGATTCTTTACCAGAACAAAGATCCTCGCCAGGCGGTCAGCGACCTGATGCTGCGTGATCTGAAAGCCGAAGCGGTGCGGGACGACTAATCTAAACAAACGACGGGAGAGACGATGAAAAAGATACTGATTTTCTGCATCCTCTGTTTTGCCGCGGTCGGCAGCGCTCAGGCCGGTCAGCTGGTGGAAATGAAGACCAGCATGGGCAATATCACCCTGGAACTGGACGAGGAGAAAGCACCGATCTCGGTGGCCAATTTCCTTAAATACGTCGATCAGAAGTTCTACGACGGCACCATTTTCCACCGGGTGATCGGCAATTTCATGATCCAGGGGGGCGGCTTCGATCAAGCGAGCCAGCGCAAGACCACCATGGCGCCGATCAAGAATGAAGCGACCAATGGCCTGAAAAACGACAAGGGAACCATCGCCATGGCCCGGACCAATGTGGTCGACAGCGCGACCAGCCAGTTTTTCATCAACCTGGTCGACAACGACTTCCTCAATCAGCGGGGCACCAGCCCGAGAACCTACGGTTATGCCGTTTTCGGCAAGGTGGTTAAGGGAATGGCGGTGGTCGAAGAGATCGGCAAGCTGCGCACCGTCGCCAAAAACCAGATGTTTCAGAACTTCCCCGAACCGCTGGTGATCATAGAATCGGTCCGCCGGGCCAACGAATAATCCCGACCGATCGCAGCAGTTACGGAAAAAGAGGCCTCGCAGCCTCTTTTTCTATTTCAGGTGGAAATACTGGCCTTTTTAGCCGCTGCGATTATAATGTGGTTGCTGCCATTCTAAAGGGGAAGCGATGTCGACCTTTCGGATCATGAGTTACCACATCAACAGCTGCCGCAGCGCCAGTGGCGACTTTGACCCGGAACGCTGCGCCCGGGTGATCCGCTCGCAGCGGCCCGACCTGGTGATGCTGCAGCAGATCGCTGCGCCGCAGAGCGCGGGCGCCCTGCCGCTGCTGGCCGAAAGCGTGGCCCTTGCCTCGTTCGGCACGAACGAAGAAGGCGCCTGCGCCTACCTCTCCCGCTATCCGCTGCACAACCTGCAGGAGCATTATCTCGGCCATGGCGGCCGCTGTCTGCGCGCCGACCTTGATCTGGGCGGCGAGCGGATTCACCTGTTCAACCTCTGTCTTTCCTTCGATCCCTGGCAGCGCCGGGACCAGGTGCGCGAATTGCTCAGCGAAAGGCTGCTCAACAACCCTTCGCTCCCCTGCGCGACGATCGTCAGTGGTGACTTTACCCTGCCGCTTTGGGGGTGCGGACAGATCCGTCTCAGTGAACACCTGCGCCGGGCCAGCCAGCCGCTCTGGCGGGCCAACTACCCCGCCAATTTTCCCCTCTGGGGGCGCGACCGGATCTACTTTCGTGGGCCGATCCGGGCACTGACCGGCACCGTGGTGGCGACCTCCGAAGCCCGTCAGGCATCTCCCCACCTGCCGCTGGTGCTGACTGTCGAGTCGAGCGAAACCCGGCAGTTCCTCAAATTGAAAGATGTGGCGAAGCGGCCTGCGACCTTGGCCAAACAGCCAGACCCCCTCTGTGGATAAGCCTGTTGATTCTGTTGATAACCCGATTTTTTCACTCCTGAGACATGAATAAAGCCGACCATGCATTTACCCTGCTGCAGCGGTTGCAACAGGTTTATCCAGAAGCTCGCTGCGGGCTTGACTACCAGAGCCCCTGGCAGCTCTTGGTGGCCACCATCCTCTCCGCCCAATGTACCGACAAGCGGGTCAACCTGGTGACCGGAGAGCTGTTTCGTCAGTTGCCTGACCCGCAGGCCCTGGCCTCGGCCAGTCAGGCACAGGTGGAAGAGCTGATCCGCACGACCGGCTTTTTCCGCAATAAAGCGAAGAACCTGATTCGCTGCGCTCAGCAGCTGTTCGAGCGGCACCAGGGGCAGGTGCCCGATCGGCTCGATGACCTGGTGGCGCTGGCCGGTGTCGGCCGCAAGACCGCGAACGTGGTGCTTGGCAATGCTTACGCGATCCCCGGAATGGTGGTCGATACTCATGTCAAGCGCCTGGCCAATCGCTTCGGCTGGACCTGTTCCCAGGATCCGGTAAAGATCGAGCAACAGCTGTGCAAGCTACTCAAGCCGGAGGTTTGGACCCAGGCCGGGCACCTGCTGATCGCGCATGGCCGAAGCTCTTGTAAGGCGCCGATTCCGCATTGCAGCAGCTGCCCGTTGATTGACCTCTGCCCGCGCATCGGGGTTGATCGTTCACATTGAAAGAAGTTACTGGCATTTTGATTTTTTTTGTTATAATATTATAATGTTTTTATATTAACCAAAATAGTTTTCTCTCCTTTTAGATCGTGCTCTTCGAGGTCGCGAGGGAAAATGAAAAGTCAAACCACTGCACATCACGCCAGCAGGTAGGAGATCAGATGCTAGAGATAGGTCGACAATTCGGGCTCTATGTCATCAAAGAGGAAATCTCTTCCACAGAAGGCCGGATCAGCTGCAAAGCAGAGGACCCCTTCTTTAACCGGGAGGTTCAGCTCAAGCTCTTCTCTCCTGATGTTTTTGGCGGTGATCAGAACCTCTATCTGATGGAGGGCCTGCTGGAAAAGCTGGCCGTTCTCAACCATCCCTCGATTGCCCCGCTCTACGATTCTGGAATCGAAGATCTGCTGTTTTATTACACCACCGCGAGCTACTCCGGCGGCAGCCTGGCGGAACTGCCCCAAGCCCTGCCAGGAGAAGCGCTGCTGAAGCTGCTTGGCGAGTTGGCACAGGCCCTGGTCTATGCTGCCGAACAGCAGGTTGAACAGGGTCAAATCAACGCGGAGCAGCTGTATTTTGCTGCCGATGGCCGGGTGGTGATCGCCGATTTCGGTATCGACTTGGGTATTCGTGAGCTCTTTTCGACCGATGATCTGCGCAGCTATAGCGCGACGTCAAAGACCCTGCACAGCCTTGGTGAGTTGATTCTGCAGCTGGGTTTGGGCGGACCGCTGCTGGAAGGGGTGAGCGACGCGGAACGGATCGCTCAGCTGGAGAGTGAACCGCTGCAGCAGCTGGCGGCGCGCCTGTTGACCGAAGAGGCATGTTTTCACTCCTACCACGAGCTCCTCGACGCTTTGTCCGAACATGTGGAACTCGATCAACCAGATGCCGGGGAGCTACCCGAAGCGCAGTATGCCGAGTTGGTCGGAGGCCATCCGGATGAACCCGGGCCGGTCGTCGAACCGACCGAACAGGCGGTGGCGGAGGTCCGCCGGCTGGTTGCCGAGAACAACAGCCTGCAGCAATCCCTCGACACGCTGATCTATGAACAGAACCAGGCGGAGAACTTGAAAAAAGAAAACGCCCGAAAGCTCAGGGCGGCGCAGGCTGAAGTCGCAAAGGCCCGCGAAGAGGCGAACGTCGCCTGGGAGCTGGTAGCCGGGCAGAAGTTGACCCGCTGGCGCCCTGCCCAGTGGGCGGTCGGTGGCTTCGTCATCGGTTTTCTGCTCTCCGGAAGCTATGGGTATTATTTCAATCAGCAGACCCGCGACGAGCTGCTGGCCAAACTAAAGCAGCAGGAAGAGCTGATCAGGACCGCGGCCTGGAGAAATCCCCAGCCCGTGGAAGCGACAGCTGCGGCGGCCAAGCCGGCCCCCGCAGTTCAAAACCAGCCAGCGAAGCTCGCCGTTGCGACCCCGGTCGAGCAGCAAGCCAAGCAGTGGTGGCCGGCAGGAGAAGAGTTCTCGCCCAGCGCAGCGATTCCGCTGAACGAGATCAAGGCGGCCCTGCAGCTCGAAAAAGTTGAGGCTTTCACCTCCGGAATTACCGCAGGATTGCGCAATGAGGTGGAGAACCTGGTGCGCGACTGGGCCAGCTCCTGGTCACAGCAGGACCTGCAGACCTATTTTTCGCTCTACAGCGAATCCTATCGCCCGGAGCTTGGCCGCAGCCAGGAGCAGTGGCGCGAGCTGCGCAAATCACGGCTGACCCGGCCGCAGTGGATCCGTGTGCAGGTCGATGATCTTGAGGTTCGCCAGCTGGAAGATAACTTCATCCAGGTCAAGCTCAAGCAGACCTACCGCTCCGATGTCTACCAGGATCAGATTCATAAATCGCTGAACCTGATCAGGGAGAACGGCCAGTGGCGGATCTTCAAAGAGCGATCACTGGGAATGGTCACCGACATCGTCGGTGGCTGACAAGAAAAAAAGCTCCGCAGCCTGATCCGCTGCGGAGCTTTTTTGGTTTACCCTCAGAATATGCTTATCAGCTGCCGATATTTGCGCTATCGGCAGTTACAGTCAACTTACGCTTTCATTACGTTGGATGATTGTGGACCCTTATCTCCCTGAATCACATCAAATTTCACCCGGTCGCCTTCAGCCAGAGACTTGAAGCCTTCCATCTGGATTGCAGAGAAATGAACAAAGACATCGGGACCGTTTTCCTGCTCGATGAATCCGAACCCTTTTGCATCATTGAACCACTTGACAATACCTTCAGCCATGCTTCCACTCCTTGTTATTATGCGAGGGCAACCAAAACAAGATCTTTCGCTTCCAGCACAGAGAAACCGTGAAAACAACGTCAATTTGTTAAAACAATCAACCAATTACGCGTTGTTTACGTTATCTTTATGTAGGTAACCATTCGTGTGTTGTTGAATTTGGCTCACAAAATACTAACAAATGCGGCAGATGTTACAACCCGATAAGGATAAAAAGAACATTGAGAGGTTATAAATGACGGAAGAGAAACAATCAGTCCTGATTGTCGAGGATGAAGAAGATATTCTTGCCCTGCTGCATTTCAATTTGGTCAAAGCCGGATACCAGGTCGACTGTGCCGCCTGCGGCGAAGAGGGATTGCAGAAGATCAGCGAGAAGCTGCCCGACCTGGTGCTGCTCGACCTGATGCTGCCCGGCATCGACGGTCTGGAAATCTGTCGCCGGCTGCGTCAGCAGGAGGCCACCGCGCAGCTGCCGATCATCATGCTGACCGCCCGGGGAGAAGAGCAGGACGTGGTTCAGGGGCTGGAGCTGGGCGCGGATGATTATGTCACCAAGCCGTTCAGCGTCAAAGTGTTGCTGGCCCGCATCCAAACCGTCCTGCGGCGCCGCGCCGAGGGCGAGTCGGTCTCCACCCCGGAAGAGCTGGTGCTCGGTGAGTTGCGGATTCATCCCGGCCGCAACCTGGTTCAGGTCGCTGGCGACAACGTCGAGCTGACCTACACCGAGTTCCGCGTGCTGATCGCGCTGGCCAGCCGACCCGGCTGGGTCTTCACCCGTTACCAGATTGTCAATACCGTGCGCGGTGAAGACTACGCGGTTACCGATCGGGCGGTCGACGTGCAGATCGCCGGGCTGCGCAAGAAGCTCGGCCCATGTGGTCATTACATCGAAACCGTGCGCGGCGTCGGCTATCGTTTTCGGTCAGAGCCGTGAAACGCCGCCGGCTGATCTGGCAGCTTTATCCCTCTTTCCTGCTGCTGATCCTGCTGGTGCTGCTGGCCGTCAGCTGGTTCGTGCTGACCGAGCTGCGCAGCTTCCACTACCAGCAGACCAGCCGCGACCTGAGCGCTCGCGCCCGGCTGGTAATAGAGCAGATCAGCGGCCAGCTCAATAAGAATTATCAGGTCTGGCTGAACCAGCAGATCAAGAACCTGGGAGAAAAGTCGGCCACGCGGATTACTGTGGTCCTGGCCGATGGCCGGGTGCTGGCCGACTCCGATGAGGATCCGCTGCGGATGGATAATCATGCTCAGCGGCCGGAAATTCTCACCGCTTTTACCGGCCGCGAAGGGCTCTCGATCCGATTCAGTCAGACTCTCGGCCAGACCCTGATGTATGTCGCCCTGCCGGTCTCTGTCGACGGCCAGTTGCTCGGCTGCGTTCGCACAGCGATGCCGCTCTCCGACATCGACCGGACCTTCCGGGTAATCCACTGGAAAATGCTGGTCGGTGGGCTGTTGATCGCCCTGCTGGCCGCGCCGATCTGCTGGTGGATGTCACGCCGGATCAGTCGACCCCTCGAACAGATGACCGCCGGAGCGCAGCAGATCTCCCGTGGCGAGTTCAGCGTGCTGCTCGAGGAAGCCGGCTCGGAAGAGAGCAGCCGGCTGGCCGCGGCGATGAACCAGATGGCCCGGCAGCTCTCCGAGAGGATTGAGCGCGAAGTCAAGCAGCGCAGCGAAATCGAAGCGATCCTCGGCTGCATGGTCGAGGGGATTATCGCCGTCGATAACGACGAGCGGGTCATCCGCCTGAACATGGCCGCCGCCGAGCTGTTCGGCGTCTCCTCCAAGCGCCAGCCGGGCCGGCCGATTCAGGAAGTGATCCGCCAATCCGACCTGCAGCGCTTCGTACAGCAGGCTCTCGATCTGCAGGAGCCGCTTGAGGAGGAGCTGGTGCTGCACGGCCCCCGGCAGCGCTACCTGCACGTCCAGGCCACCCCGTTGACCGGCAGTGTCGATGAGCGGATCGGGGTGCTGATCGTTCTTCACGATCTGACCCGGCTGCGCCAGCTCGAGTCGGTACGGCGCGATTTTGTCGCCAATGTCTCCCACGAGCTGAAAACACCGATCACCGCGATCCGCGGCGCCGTCGAAACCCTGCTCGATGATGCCGAAGACGAGGCCTGCAAGCGGTTCCTCGGGATCATCTTTAAACAAAGCGAACGCCTCAACGCCCTGGTTGAAGACCTGCTCGACCTGTCCCGAATCGAGCAGGGGGTGCTCGCCGATAGCTGGGAGTTGCAGACCGCCCCGCTGCTGCCGGTGCTGGTAAGTTCCCGAACCGCCTGCGAGAGCCTGATCGCCAAACGGCAGATCGAGCTGAAGATCTTCTGTCCGGCCAAGCTGCGGGCGCGGATCAACCCGCCGCTGCTTGAGCAGGCGGTCATTAACCTGCTGACCAACGCCATCAAGTACAGCGCTGAAAACAGTCGGGTGGTCATCGACGTTGCCCAGCTCGAAGAGCAGATCAGCATTCGTGTCCAGGATTTCGGCTGCGGCATCGCCAAAGAGCACCTGCCGCGGCTCTTCGAACGCTTCTACCGGGTCGATCTGGCGCGCAGCCGCAATCTGGGCGGGACCGGTCTGGGTCTGGCAATCGTCAAGCACGTTGTTCAGGCGCATCGCGGCGAAGTGCGGGTGACCAGCACGCCGGGCGAAGGGAGCTGTTTTACCATCCTGCTGCCACGCCCGAGCGGTCTGCGCGGCTAACGAGAAGGACCGAAAACCACCGGACGGAAGCGACAAAAACGGTCTGCGCTTTTGCTCCTGGGGAGAATCTGGTTACAATTAGAGAAATACTCCAACCACCAGACCCTCATCTCAAGGAGAAGGCCGATGCCTGGCAATTCATTCGCAACCCGCAAAAACCTTAACGTCCAAGGGCGCAGTTACGCCTATCACAGTCTGCAGGCCGCCGCAGCCAGCCTGGGCTCCATGAACAGGCTCCCCTTCACGATCAAGATCCTGCTCGAAAACCTACTGCGGACCGAAGACGGTGAACGCGTCACGCGCCGTGATATCGAGGCCCTGGCCGGCTGGCAGGGCAAGCAGGCAGAACAGAGCGAGATCGCTTTCTCCCCGGCGCGGGTGCTGATGCAGGATTTCACCGGCGTACCGGCGATCGTCGATTTGGCGGCGATGCGCGACGCCGTAGCCAGGGCCGGGGGCGACCCGGCGAGGATCAATCCGCAGATTCCGGTCGATCTGGTTATCGATCATTCGGTGATGGTCGATCAGTACGGCAACCCGACCGCTTTCGCCGCCAACGTGGAAAAGGAGATGGAGCGCAACCGTGAGCGCTACATGTTCCTGCGCTGGGGGCAGAAAGCCTTTAATAATTTCCGGGTCGTGCCACCTGGAACCGGCATCTGCCACCAGGTCAACCTGGAGTATCTGGCCAAGGCGATCTGGAACGGCGAACGCGGTGGCGAAACCTGGGCCTATCCCGACACCCTGGTCGGCACCGACAGCCACACCACCATGATCAACGGCCTCGGCGTGCTCGGCTGGGGGGTCGGCGGCATCGAGGCGGAAGCGGCCATGCTCGGCCAACCGATTTCGATGCTCATCCCCGAGGTGGTCGGTTTCCGCCTGACCGGCCGCTTGACCGAGGGGGTCACCGCCACCGACCTGGTTTTGACCGTTACCCAGATGCTGCGCCAGTACGGCGTGGTCGGCAAGTTCGTCGAGTTCTTCGGCGCCGGCCTTTCCCAGCTGCCGCTGGCCGATCGGGCGACCATCGCCAACATGTCGCCGGAATACGGCGCGACCTGCGGCTTCTTCCCCATCGACCGGATCACCCTCGACTACCTGCGGCTGACCGGGCGCAGCGAAGAGACGATCGCGCTGGTCGAGGCCTACTGTCAGGAGCAGGGTCTCTGGCGCACTGACCAGACCCCCGATCCCGACTTCAGCGCGGTCCTCGAGCTTGACCTGGCTACGGTGCGCCCGAGTCTGGCCGGCCCGAAACGGCCGCAGGATCGGGTGCTGCTTGAGGACATGCACACCGCCACCAACCAGATTCTTCCGCAGCAGAACCGCGACCGGCGCGTGCCGATCAGCGGCAGCCGTTATCAGCTCGGCCACGGCGATGTGGTGATCGCGGCAATCACCTCCTGCACCAACACCTCCAACCCGGCGGTGATGATGGGCGCCGGACTGGTGGCGAAAAAAGCGGTGGAAAGAGGCTTGCACCAGAAACCCTGGGTGAAGACCTCGCTGGCGCCCGGTTCCAAGGTGGTGACCGATTATCTGGCCAAGGCCGGCTTGCAGAAATATCTCGATCAGCTCGGCTTCAACGTGGTCGGCTACGGCTGCACCACCTGCATCGGCAACTCCGGACCCTTGACCGGGCCGATTGCCGCTGCGATCGAGGACGGCGACCTGACCGTCTGCTCGGTGCTCTCCGGCAACCGCAACTTCGAGGGGCGGATTCACGCCCAGACCAAGGCCAACTGGCTGGCCTCGCCGCCGCTGGTGGTCGCCTTCGCCCTGGCCGGGACCACCCGCATCGACCTGACCAGCGATCCTCTCTGCACAGACCCGCAGGGCAACCCGGTCTACCTGAAGGATCTCTGGCCGAGCAACGCCGAGGTCGCCGAGATGGTCGCCCTGGTCAACGCGCAGATGTTCCGGAAGGAGTACGCCGAAGTGTTCACCGGCGACCAAAGCTGGCGCGACCTGCCGGTCGCCGAAGGGCTGACCTACGCCTGGGAGCCGGACTCCACCTATATCCGCCTGCCCTCCTTTTTTGACCGGCTGGAGCGCAACGACGGTTTTCCCGGTTTCAACAATGCCCGCCTGCTGGCACTGCTCGGCGACTCGATCACCACCGATCACATCTCGCCGGCCGGCGCGATCAAGGCCGACAGTCCCGCCGGCCGCTATCTGCAGGAACATGGCGTCAGCAAGGAGCAGTTCAACTCTTACGGTTCGCGGCGCGGCAACCACGAGGTGATGATGCGCGGCACCTTCGCCAACATCCGCCTGCGCAACAAGCTGGTGCCGGAGCGCGAAGGAGGCTTTACCAGGCTGGTTCCGGATGGCGAAGAGATGAGCATTTTCGATGCCGCGATGCGCTACGCGAAAGACGGGTCGCCGTTAATGATCATCGCCGGCAAAGAATACGGCACCGGCTCCAGCCGCGACTGGGCGGCCAAGGGGACCCTGCTGCTCGGGGTCAAGGCGGTCTTGGCCGAGAGCTACGAGCGGATCCACCGCTCCAACCTGGTCGGCATGGGGGTGCTGCCGCTGCAGTTTCTGTCCGGCGATTCGGCCGCGGCCCGCAACTTGAGCGGTGAAGAGACGTACACCCTGGCCGCAACCGATCAGCTGGCGGCAAAAATGAGCCTGCAGCTCAAGGTCACCCGCAACGATGGCAGCAGTGAATCGTTCGAGGTGCTCTGTCGTCTCGATACCGCCGAGGAGGTTGCATACTTCCAAAGCGGCGGTATACTCAACCACGTCCTGCTGAATCTCATGGATTAGCTTGAGTGACGGACAAAAAACATTAGGTGAGGAGAACGATAAAAATGAACATGAACCAGGTGAAAGAGGTTGCCAAGGAGCGCGGGGTCAAGCCGGGCAAGTTGAAAAAGATTGAACTGATTCGCGCGATTCAGGAGATGGAAGGAAATCCGCAGTGTTTCAACACCCTGTTTTCCGACCGTTGCGGGCAGGATCAATGCCTGTGGTTGGGGGATTGTGATAAATAGCTGATCGTCTAACGTGAAAGAAAAGGGCCGGTTCGTTTTGTCACGACCGGCCCTTTTGTGGTTATCGGGGTGCCTCGATCAGGCGCCGAAATAGCGCTTCAGCAGCCCGGCAAAAGCCGCGCCGTGGCGTGCTTCGTCCTTGCACATTTCATGCACGGTGTCGTGGATGGCGTCCAGGTTCAGCTGCTTGGCCCTGGTGGCCAGATCTTTCTTGCCCTGGCAGGCGCCATGCTCGGCGTCGACGCGGGCCTGCAGGTTGGCCCTGGTGTCGGCGACCAGCACATCCCCGAGCAATTCAGCAAATTTCGCAGCGTGCTCGGCCTCTTCCCAGGCGATCCGCTTGTAGGCTTCGCCGATCTCCGGGTAGCCTTCGCGCTCGGCCTGACGGCTCATTGCCAGGTACATGCCGACCTCGGTGCACTCGCCGGTGAAGTTCATCTTCAGCCCCTCGATAATCTCTGGATCGACATCCCTGGCAACGCCGATGCGGTGCTCGTCGGCCCACTGCAGGGCCGCGGTTGCGCTCTGCTCGGTAAATTTTGACGCCGGCGCCTGGCACTGCGGGCAGGCTTCCGGAGCACAGGCTCCCTCATGGACAAAACCACAAATCGTACAGACAAACTTCTTCATCGGTTCCACTCCTTCTCTCTCATTGGTTTGATTAGTTACTAAAACGGTCATGATTATACAGGAGTGTTTTCCACTGTCAAGGACACTTTTGGCTCAAATCACGGTTGCGGCAAAACCTTTCGCGCAGGATACTGCATAAGCATCAAACACACGTTCCCGGGCCTGGCTTATGACCTCTGTTGGCTTCATCTACCTGCTGCTGATCGGCAGCGCTTACCTGCTGTTGCTGCTGCGCAACCGGCAGAAAGTGCAGCTGTCGCTGAAGGTTGCCGGCCAGTCGTTGCTGAAGCTGCTGCCGCTGTTGGTGGCGATCTTCGGCCTGGTCGGGCTGTTTCAGGAGTTTCTCCCGCCGCAGCTGGTCAGCCGCTGGCTGGGTGAATCGAGCGGCCTGCTTGCATTGCTGATCGGCACTTCTGCCGGGGCGATCTCCATCGGCCCGCCGCTGGCCGCCTACCCCCTGGCCGGTTCGCTGCTCCACGCCGGCGCCTGGCCACCGGCGATTGCCGCCTTTATCCTCAGCTGGATCTCGGTCGGGATCATCACCCTGCCGTTCGAGGCGCAAGTCTTCGGCAGCCGCTTCGCTCTGCTGCGCAACGGCATCAGCTTCCTCGCCGCCATGCTCAGCGGCCTGCTGCTCGGGCTGCTGTTGTGATCCGCGCTCTGATTCGCAGCCAGTGGCTGCTTCTGGTAACCGTCGCCCTCTACCTCTGGGCCCTTAGCGTCGCACCGGAGCGGGCCGGCCGGGCGCTGGAGAGCGGTGCCACCACCTTCGCCTCGGTGCTACTGTTGGTCATCGCGGTGTTCGGCCTGGTCGGCCTGCTGCAGGTCTGGATCAGCCGCGAGCTGATCGTCCGGCTGCTGGGGCGGGAAGGAGGACTGAAAGGCTTGCTGATCGCCGCGCTCTGCGGCACCCTGCTGATCGGGCCGGCCTACATCATCTTTCCGCTGCTGATGAGCATCCACAAGCAGGGGGCGCGCTGGGCGGTGGTGACCATCGTGCTGACCAGTTACGCGGTCAAGCTGCAGATGATCCCGATCGAGGTCGGCTTTCTCGGCTGGCCCTTCTCTCTCGGCCGCGCGCTGGTGACCCTGGCGCTGGCAATCCCCACCGGTCTGCTGGTCGAGGCGCTGATGGAGCGTTCTCAGCCCTGATCAGCCGCCAATAAACGCCAGGATCATCAGAAATGCCAGCACCAGCCCGACAAACACCGCAAGAAAACCGAATCCCTTGAAGAAAAAGTCGTAGGCGATCCCGCTCGGTTTGTCGACCAGGAACTGCTCGGTGATGCCGGCCTGCTCATAGCGCCGCCACTGGTCGCCGCGCTCCTCGATGAATTCGTCTCTGGAGATCTGGCCATTGAAAATGACGAAATCCATCGGAAACTTCTCCGGCCGCAGGTGGGTGTTGAAGAAGTGGACGGTGAAGATGAAACCGGTCGCTAAGAGTGCCTCGTCGGAATGGACGATGGTGGCGATATTGAACATCCAGCCGGGCAGAAAAGCGCCAAAAAACTCCGGGAACCAGAGCATCAACCCCGAGCCACCGATGGCGAACATGCCCCAGAAGACCGCGAGGAAATCGAACTTCTCCCAGTAGGTCCAGCGCTCGAAGGTCGGCTTCGGCCCCTTGAAGCAGAACCAGCGGGCCATTTTCACCGCGTCCTCCGAATCGCGCCGGTTCGGCAGCAGCGAGTCGGGGCCGAGCAGCCGCTGCCACCAGTTGCCGGCAAACTTCTTGCTGATGAAGAGGAAATTGAAGCTCATCAGCAGCGCGGCGATGAAATAGTAGAAGGTCAGCACCGCGCAGCCACGATGCAGCAGGCCGGCCAGTTTCACCCCGCCGAAAAAGCTCATCATGGTTTGCGCCCAGTCCTGATCACTGAATTTAAGCGGCAGGCCGGTCAGTGACAGACCAAGGAAGCTGATAATCACCAGCAGGTGGAAAAAGATGTGCTGTTTGCCAAAGCGCCGGTACTGCTGTTTCGCCCGGGGCACGAAGTGCCCTTCGCCGCGGGCCTGAGCGGCCAGTTTCTCGCGGGTTTCGACAAAGCCGCGGAACAGCCAGAGCAGCGAATGGAACCAGAAGACGCTGAAGACGATCACCAGCAGGGCGGTCATGGCGACGTAGGTCCAGTAGAGCAGCGGGTACTTGTCGCGGTCATGGTAATCGGCATGGGGATAGAACTGCACGAACAGCGGCGAGGCATCCGGATGACAACGGCCGCAGGTCTGCACCAGGTTGTCGGCATGCAGGCTTGACGCCGGATCCTCCTGAGGCAGCACCAGGTGAGCGCGGTGGCAGTCGGCGCAGCCGGCGGCATCCTCCGGGAAGCCGAGCCGATAACTCTTGCCGTGGTAGCTGTTGACGAAGCTGCTGACCACCGCCGTGGCCACCTGGTGGCGGGTCATCATCTCCCGATCGCCGTGGCAGGAGATGCAGATCCCGGAGAGCTCTGATCCCGCCGGTTTCTCCCGGTCAATAGCGAGCGGCAGAATGTCATGCAGCTGATGACAGTCGTGACAGGCCGGGGCATCGGTATTGCCGAGAAAGACACTTTTTCCGTGGACCGACTGGCGATAATCGCCATCATCATGGCAGTGCAGACAGGTTTCGACGACGATAATCTTGTTTCCACGCCAGGCCTTCTGCTGGTGGATGGCGCGATGGCAACCGACACAGG
>CALZHR010000192.1 GCA_945787335.1 uncultured Desulfuromonadales bacterium | reverse complement strand
CAAGCAGTCGTGAGCGATGTGAAATCGCCGATTGATCACCCCGCCAACCAGATCAAGGAGGTTGCAGCATGAAAGTGAATGTCGTAATGGTCAAACTCCTCGGCAGCGCCTTGCTGGGATTGTTGCTTAGCGCTTGCACCATGGGCCTTGATTATCAGCGGCCGGCGGCCGAGGTGCCGATCGAGTTTAAAAGCGATGCGCCGTGGAAAACCGCCACTCCCAGCGATCAGCTGCCCCGAGGCAACTGGTGGGAGATTTATAACGATGCGGTGCTTAATGCCCTGCAGGAGCAGGCTGCAGAAGCCAACCAGAGTCTGCAGGCCGCTTACGCACGCTTGAGTCAGGTGCAGGCCGGGGTCGGGATCAGCGCTGCCGATCGACTGCCGCGACTCGATCTGAATGCTTCGGCCGGTCGGCAACGCACGGCGGCGGATCTATCGGTCACCGGTCAGAGTCAACTCGGCAATCAATTTAATTTGCCGATGGTGCTGGGCTACGAGATCGATCTCTGGGGGCGGGTGAAACGCAGCATCGAAGCGGCCCAGGCCGATGCCGATTCGGCGGTGGCCGACTACCAGGCGTTGCTGCTGACACTGCAGACGGAACTGGCCGGCAGTTATTTCAGTCTGCGCGCGTTGGACGCCGAGATTGCCCTGTTGCAGCAGACCATTGAGCTGCGCCAGAAAAGTCACCAATTGGTGAAAAGTAAGTTCGACAATGGCCAGGTCGGTCAGCTTGACCTCTCCCGCGCCGTCAGCGAACTGGCCTCGACGCAGGCAGTATTGAGTGCCCTGCAGCGCCAGCGGAACGCACTGGAAAATGCCGTCGCTGTCCTGCTCGGGCAGCCGCCGTCAAGCTTTTCCCTGCTGGCCGCTCCGCTCAACCAGCAGGTTCCGGTGGTTGCCGCCGGCTTGCCGTCGAGCCTGCTCGAACGGCGTCCCGATGTCGCCGCGGCCGAACGGCAGATGGCCGCGGCCAGCGCCCGTATCGGGGTGGCCAAAACCGCCTTCTTTCCAGCGATCAGTTTGACCGGCAGCGCCGGCTTCGGCAGCAATCAGGTTGATTCCCTGTTTAGCTGGGATAACCGCACCTGGGGGCTGGGGCCGGCGGTTTCACTGCCGATCTTCGATGCCGGCCGCAATAGTGCCAACCTTGAGCGGGCCAAAGCTGCCTACGAGGAAGCGATTGCCAACTACCGCCAGCAGGTGCTGGTGGCTTTTCAGGAGGTTGAGGATGGCTTGAGCGGTCTGCGCCTGCTTGACCAGCAAGCAGAATCTCTGCAGCAGGCGGTGGCTGCCGGCCGGCAGGCGTGGGAAATTTCCGAAAAACGTTATCGGGCCGGCCTGGTCAGTTATCTGGAAGTGGTCGACAGCCAGCGAACCGCCCTGCAGGCCGAGCGCGCCCTGAACCAGTTACAGGGGGAGCAGCTGCGCGCCAGTGTCCTGCTGATCAAGGCGCTTGGCGGTGGCTGGCAGAAGCAATCAAGTTGAGGATAACACTTGCGGGCTTCGCCCCGCCGAGCAGTCTTGCCGGTATGCTCGGCGTCAGCATGCAGAAAGAATGATCTGAGGAAATAGAAAAAGCCCCGCCGGAAGGCGGGGCTTTTTCTATTGAGCTTTCCGCTGTCAATATAGCCGGCCTGCCAGCAGTTTATGACCTATTGGAAGGTTTGACCT
>CALZHR010000191.1 GCA_945787335.1 uncultured Desulfuromonadales bacterium | reverse complement strand
CGCTTTGATCTGGCCGCTGAACGGATCGATGGCGATCAGCGCGCCCTGAGCCAATGGATGCTGCTCGAGGCTGAGCTGCCAAGGGTCGCTTTGGTTGTCGACCAGTTTGACATCGATCACCGAGCCGACCGGCAGCCGGGTCGCTTTCTTATCGCGGGTGCCGCTCGGTTCGCTGCCAGCTGCGGTGCCTTTGATCGGCGCCGCCCATTTGCGCTGCTTTCCTTTGATCGGGATCACGCCAAGCTGATCGCCGATCCGGCAGAGCAGCTGCTCATCAGTGATGCCGGTGACTAAGGCCTGGCTGAAGTCACCGATAGTCAGCGGCTCCGCGGCGAATTGCTCACTCTGTTTGCGCAGCCAGTCCTCATGTTCGATTTCACTGATGACCTGCTCCGGGCCGCGATAGCCCTGGCGCTTGTCATGAGCGCGCAGATTATTCTTCACCGCTTGGCGAGCGACCTGCTGCATGGGGATATTGATACTGGTCTCCACTTGCAAACCACCGGTATAGAGGAGGTCACTGCCGAAGCGTTCCTCCAGGTAGCGGCGCACCTGCTCGTTAAAATAGGCGGTGACATCGAGCAGGTTGTTCAGGCGCGGCTTGATCGCCACCTCTTCTGCTCCAGCCAAACGGGCCTCTCCGGGGGTGATGAAGCCCTCTTCGACCATCCGCTTGAGGACGTATTCCTGCCGTTTCATCGCCCGCTGATAATGACGATAGGGTGAGTAGCGGCTCGGTGCCTGCGGCAGGCCGGCGAGGATGGCGCTTTCCGCCAGGGTCAGTTGCTCGACATTTTTATCAAAATAGTTCTGCGCAGCTGCCTCGACCCCGTAGGCGCGGTGACCGAGATAAATCTGATTGAGGTAGAGATAGAGGATCTCCTCTTTCGTCAGCGCTTTCTCCATCCGCCAGGCAAGGATCGCCTCTTTGAACTTGCGGGTAAAGGTTCGTTCTGAGGTCAACAGCAGTTTTTTTGCCACCTGTTGGGTGATGGTGCTACCCCCTTGGGCGATGCCGCCAGCTTTGACATTTTTCAGCGCTGCGCGCAGGATCGATTGAAAATCGATCCCCTGGTGTTTGAAGAAGCTGGAGTCTTCGGCGGCGACAAACGCCTGCACCAACTGCTTGGGGAT
>CALZHR010000190.1 GCA_945787335.1 uncultured Desulfuromonadales bacterium | reverse complement strand
TTCGCTGGGGATATTTATCCAGCGCAACAATTTTCGCCTGACTTTCAGTCAGAGCGGCGATATGAGTCGTCTTGCCGCCGGGGGCGGCGCAACAGTCGAGAATCATCTGCTCCGGCCGGACCTCGAGCAGATGAGCGATCAGCATACTCGCCTCATCCTGTACCTGGTATAAACCTTCAGCATCTCCTGGCAAGCGTGCTTCGGCTCGCTGGTCAATGATGATGCCTTCAGGAGAAAAATGACAGGCGTGGGCCTGAAAACCGGCATACTCAAGTTCGGCAAGAAACTTTTCGCGACTGGTTTTCAAGGTGTTGACCCGCAAGGTTTGGGGAGCCGCCAACGTCAGCGCTTCGCCCAAGGCTCGCGCCTCGGCATTCGGCAACAGCCGCATCAGCTCCTTGGTCAACCAGACCGGCATGCTGCAGACATGCTGCAGATAGCGGCGGATATTTTCCGGAGGCGGCCATGCGATTTCAGCCTTCCCCCTCTCCAGGGAGCGGAGCACACCATTGAGAAATCCGGTCGCCTGGTCCAGTTCCAGCTCACGAGCCAGCTCAACCGTCGAGTTGACCGCCGCATGAGCCGGCACCCGATCCAGTTCAAGGAGCTGGTATGCCCCGAGGCGCAGCAAACGCAGCACTTCCGGCTGCAGGCGTTTTAACTGTTGGGTACAGAATTGCTCCAGAGCGAAGTCGATCCGCCCGCGCAGTCGCAGAACCCCGTAAACCAGCTCGGTGACCAGCCCGCGGTCACGCGCATCAAGCGAAGAACGCCGGAGGACCGTATCGAGTACCAGATCGGAAAAAGAACCGGCATCGACCCGCAGTAGAATTTCATAAGCAGCCCGGCGCGGGCTGTCGTCAGGACGCGATGACAATTAAATCTGCATCCCTTCCAAACGACGAATCCGCTCTTCCATCGGCGGGTGGGTGGAGAAGAGGCCGGCGAGTTTTTTGCCGCTCAAGGGGCTGACGATAAACATATGCGCGGTCGCTTCGTTGACTTTCTGCATCGGCATCTGCTTGTTCGACATCTCCAGCTTGCGCAGCGCGTTGGCCAGCGAATGCGGGTTGCCGCACAGCTCGGCGCCCTTCTTGTCAGCACCATACTCGCGGGAGCGGGAGAT
>CALZHR010000189.1 GCA_945787335.1 uncultured Desulfuromonadales bacterium | reverse complement strand
TCTTTGCTATCATATTGAAATAACACACTGTCAAGCCGTCCATGTTGGACCGGAACATCACCCTTGAAGCAACGAGCGCACCGGTGAAATTAAACAACCTGCTTGACCTGGCGGAGCAGATAGAAAAGGACGAGGAACGGCTCGATTCCGAACTGCGTCGTCGTGACCGCCCGATCGGTCTGGAGCTATCGGCCCTGGCGGAAAAGCCGCTGGCGCAACTCTGTGCCTGGCAGGACCACATCAGGGTTCAGAACGCGCCTTCGGCCGGCAGACGGGTCGCGTCCGCGCTGCGCGTCGGCATGCTGATCCTGATCGTTAGCGCCCTGCTGCTCGGCGGGCTGACCGCAGCCGGCGTGTTTTATTACGATGGCTCACACCCGGTCAACATCATCAATGCGCTGGCCGTATTTGTCGGTGTTCAACTGCTGCTCCTGCTGTTCGGCATTCTGACCTTTCTCCCCGATCGGCTGCTGCGGATTCTGCCCGGCATGCGTTCACTGCGCGAGACCTTCAGCCTGTTCAGCCCGGGACGCCTGCTGCGGCTGCTCCCGAGTCTGCTGCCCGCCCGCTATAAGGCTGCCGCGGCAACCCTGGTCGGCAAAACCGGCGCTCACCGCTCACTTTATGGCCGGGTCGAAAAATGGCTGATCGTCAGGGCCGGTCAGGCGTTCGGCCTGGCTTTCAATCTCGGCGCCCTGGCCGGCTGTCTTTACCTGGTGATCTTTTCCGACCTGGCGTTCGGCTGGAGCACCACCCTGCAGGTCGATGGCGCGGCGCTCAAAACAGTGACCGATAAACTTTCCTGGCCCTGGTCAGGACTGCTGCCGCAAGCTCAACCCTCCCTCGAGCTGATCGAAACGACCCGCTACTTCCGCTTCCAGTCCGGCAGCCTGCCCGGCAGCGAAAACTTTGGCCCGGCGGTTCTTGGCGGCTGGTGGCCTTTCCTGATCCTCTGCCTGCTGGTTTACGGTCTGCTGCCGCGGCTGCTGACCCTCGGCCTGGCATCCAGCCGGCTACACAAAGCCTATCGCACGACCATGCTCCACCTCCCCGGAGTTCAGACCATCCTCGACCGGCTCAATTCACAGCTGGTTGAAACCCACGCCGAACAACCTGAAACCGACCTGCACGCGAGCCTGGAAAGCTCTGCCAGCGGACGTTATACCGGCAACCTGCGAGGTCAGTCGATTGCGGCTATCGATTGGGGCGGGACCGGTTTGACAGTGGAACAGCTCACCGCCTGGCTGCGGGACAGCTGGCAAGCGACCCTGGAGCTGATGACAGAAGCGGGCGGAGCCCTGCCGCTGGAGCATGACCGGCAGGTGGGACAGACTGTCGCTGCCAGTAGCGGGCCGGTGATGATGCTGGTGAAAGCTTGGGAGCCACCGATGGCGGAATGTAGGGACTTTATTGCCGAGCTGCGGCAGCAGCTCGGCAAACAGCGGCCGCTGGCCATCGTACCGGTCGGCCTTGGCAGTGACACGACTTTGCAGCCGCCGGAGACCGAAATGGCCGCGATCTGGGCAACCATGGTCAAGCAGCTGGGCGACCCATGGACCTTTCTAGCGCCCCCCGGCCAGGTCGGGAGGCAATGATGAGCGTACCGGTATTTGCCACAGTCGGTCATCCGAACAAGGGAAAATCGAGTATTGTCGCGACCCTGGCCCATGATGATTCGGTCGCCATCGGACCGATCCCGGGAACCACCGTCCAGCGCCGCAGCTACCCGATGAAGGTGGACGGCGAAATCCTCTATACGCTGGTAGATACGCCCGGTTTCCAGCGGGCCCGCCGCGTTCTGGACTGGATGCAGCAACGGGAAACCAGTGCCGATAAGCATCCGGAGGTGGTCCGGGAGTTCCTGCGCAGCCATCGCCATGGCGAGCAGTTTCGCGATGAATGTGAGTTGCTGGCGCCGCTGATGGAAGAGG
>CALZHR010000188.1 GCA_945787335.1 uncultured Desulfuromonadales bacterium | reverse complement strand
CGTAGCTCCCTCGTCCTTCATGGGGAATGCAAGAATGAAAGCAGTAGTTCCCCCCTTTAATAAAGGGGGCGAGGGGGGATTTTTCGAACTGCGTAGGTTGCAAATGTCTAACCGACAGCCATTGAAATTTATCGAGAGTATTTAAAAATGGCATTACTTGAAATCAAAAATTTGACCGTCGAGTTCGGCAGCGAGAAACGCCCTTTTCGGGCGGTCGATCAGGTCTGCATGACCATCGACAAGGGGGAAGTTGTCGGCATTGTCGGTGAATCCGGTTCCGGTAAATCGGTGACCGCCAAGGCGATCATGGGACTGATCGACTGGCCCGGTCGGGTGACGGCGGAGCAGCTGAATTTCGCCGATCAGGATCTGCTGGCGATGGCGGAAAAGCAGCGGCGCAAAATTACCGGTTGCGATATCGCGATGATCTTTCAGGAGCCGATGACCAGCCTCAACCCCTGCTTCACTGCCGGTTACCAGATCATCGAAGCGCTGAAGATCCACCAGGGGGGGGGTAAGGCGGAGCGCAAGGCGCGGGCGCTGGAACTGCTCGAACAGGTTGGTATCCCCGATCCGGCGGCGCGGCTGAAGGCCTACCCGCACCAGCTTTCCGGCGGCATGAGCCAGCGGATCATGATCGCCATGGCGATCGCCTGCAACCCGCGCCTGCTGATCGCCGACGAGCCGACCACCGCACTTGACGTGACCATTCAGGCGCAGATCATCGACCTGTTGCTCAATCTGCAGCGCCAGGGGGCGATGGCGCTGATGCTGATCACCCACGATCTGGCGCTGGTAGCCGAAGCGGCTCAGCGGGTGGTGGTGATGTATGCCGGGCAGGTGGTCGAAACCGGTCCGGTTCCGGCGATTTTCGACAGTCCACGTCACCCTTATACCGCTGCACTGCTCGAAGCCTTGCCGGAACGCTCAGTCGGTCACGCCCGGCTGCAGACCATCCCCGGGGTGGTGCCGGGGCAGTTCGACCGGCCGCGCGGTTGTCTGCTCAACCCGCGCTGTAAGTTCGCAAACCAACGTTGCCGCAGCGAGGCGCCGCAGTTGGAAACGCTGCCGGATGGCCGTCAGGTACGTTGTCATACGCCGCTGGATGATCAAGGAAGGCCGCAGGGATGAATGATCCGAAACCGCTACTTGAAGCCCGCAACCTGACCCGTTTCTATTCGGTTTCGCAGGGGATGTTTCAGTCGCACGCCGAGGTCAAAGCGCTCGACGGAGTCAGCTTTCAGGTTTCCGCCGGCAAGACCCTGGCGGTGGTCGGCGAGTCTGGCTGCGGCAAGTCGACCCTGGCGCGGCAGGTGACGATGATCGAACGGGCGACCAGCGGCCAGCTGGAATTCGACGGTTTTGACCTGGTCAAGCTCACCGACCAACAACGAAAAGAGGCCCGTCAGCGGGTGCAGATGATCTTTCAGAATCCCTTCGGCTCGCTCAATCCGCGTAAAAAAGTCGGCAGTATCATCGGCGAACCGCTGGTGATCAATACCGCCCTGTCCAAGCCTGAACGCGAAGAGCGGGTGCGGACGATGATGGGCAAGGTCGGCCTGCGTCCCGAGCATTACCAGCGCTATCCGCACATGTTCTCCGGCGGCCAGCGGCAGCGGATCGCCATCGCCCGGGCGTTGATGCTCGAGCCGAAACTGGTGGTCGCCGACGAACCGGTTTCGGCCCTCGATGTCTCGGTGCAGGCCCAGGTGCTCAACCTGTTGATGGATATCCAGCAGGAGATGAATCTGGCCTTCCTGTTCATTTCTCACGATCTGTCGGTGGTCCGGCACATTGCCGATGAGGTGCTGGTGATGTACCTTGGTAAGGTCGCTGAATACGGCGCGACCGAACAGATCTTTCAACAGCCGCAGCATCCCTACACCCGTGCCCTGCTGGCCTCGACCCCGCACCTCAAGGTGCAGAACCGCAAGGAGCACATTGTCCTGAGCGGGGAAATCCCTTCACCCTTGGCGCCGCCACCGGGCTGCGTGTTCCATACCCGCTGCCCGCACGCCAACCCGCGCTGCCGCAGCGAGATCCCCCTCCTGCTCAGCTTGGTTGGTGAGCGCCGGGTGGCTTGTCATGGGATTGAGGAAGGGCGGATTTAACCGGGGTTGATTTAGTGGTAGCGCCGCCAGGTAATCTCACTGGCCAGCAGCGGCCGGGGGGTGATCTGGGCTGGGAGCTGGAGGATTTCTGTCCCTTCTGGTGGACACAGCTCCCGGTAGAGTTCAGCGGGGCAGTGACTGTAGGTTTTCGACAGATGCATCGGCAGGAAAAAGCTTGGTTTGAGCT
>CALZHR010000187.1 GCA_945787335.1 uncultured Desulfuromonadales bacterium | reverse complement strand
TCGCTCCCCCCCTGGACCTGCAGCACCTCGCCTTCGATGGATCTGTTTATCGCGGGCAGGTTCACCAGCAGCGGCTCGCCGATGGTCAGCTGACCAAGCAGCCGCTCGGGAATCTTGAACCGCGCCTGACGGGCACCGTCGCGGTCAATCACCAGCAGCGGTGTGCCGGGCATCACCGTCCCCCCCTGTTTGACCTGCAGGCTGACCAGTTGCCCTGCGTAGGGCGCCACCACCCGGTTGTAGCTGTTCTGTTTGCGCACTGTATCTCGCGTCGCGCGCGCCTGTTCCACCTGCGCCGCCGCCGCGGCGAGCTGTTGACGGGCCTGGTCCAGTTCGGCGCTGACCTGGTCATATTCCTGCGGGGTGACCGCCTCGGCCCGGTGTAGCTGCTGGTAGCGAGCGGCGGTCTGTTCTGCCAGAGTCAACCTGGACTGTGCCGCCTGCAGTTGCCCGCGAACCGCGCCAACGCCCGCCTCAGTGGCCCGCAGCTGTTCGGCAGCCGGGTTGTCACCAATTTCGACCAACAGCTGCCCTTTTTCGACCCGGTCCCCTTCGCGTACTGCGAGCCTGGCGACCTGGCCGCTGCTGCGCGCCACCAGGGAGGCCCGGGCATGACTTTCAACGCTGCCGACGAACTGTTCCGCTCCGCCCTGCCAGGTTGGCTGCAGGGTCAGCAGCGGCAGATCTGTAATTGTCGGTGCTGTTACCGTCGATCGGCCGGGTTCGATCTTCTCCTCACAACCAATCAGCAACAGCGCCACGCAGAGCAGCAGTATCGATTTCATTCAACCGTCCCTTCCTCTCTCAGCAGCGCCCGGAGCAACGTCCCCTGCAGGTAATGCTGGCTGACCAGGTTGTGGATCAGCAGCACCTCGCTGCTCACAAGGTCGGCGCGGGTCTTTTCCAGTCGCGCCTGGCTGGTCAGCAGTTCGGATAGCGGCGTCAAGCCGTTGTGGTAGCGGCTGAGCAGCAGTCGGTAACTTTCTTCGGCAGCGGCGAGGGC
>CALZHR010000186.1 GCA_945787335.1 uncultured Desulfuromonadales bacterium | reverse complement strand
GCTGATCAATAAAAACATCCGCAAGGTCGATTACGCCGCCCGCTACGGCGGTGACGAATTCGTCTTCCTGCTCCCCTCGACCAGCCGCGAGGGCGCGCTCGGCATGGCGAAACACCTCCAGCAGGAACTGAGCAAAACCAGCTTTCGCTCCGACTGCGGAGAGCCGATTAAAGTGACGGTCAGTATGGGGATCGCCACCTATCCAACCAATGCGAAGACCTTAAAAGATCTGGTTCGGCGCGCCGATGAAGCCATGTACGAAGTGAAACGTACGACCCGTGACGGGATCAAAAGCGCATAACCCCCCTCGGAACGATTAATTCTCTCCCCGCCGTCCAAACCGCCTTTTGCCCTGCAGGTTGCTCTTTTCCCGCTATTCTTTAAGAATGTCTGTATGCAGCAAGGAGGCCTGATGAGCGAAAAGCTTGCCAAGAAAACTCTGCCCGATCAGCTGGAAATCAGAACGCTCTACACGGCGCTGCGGCCGGTGCTGGAAGACCAGCTGCACGGCATCTACCATCAGCTTCACCGGCTGCTCGAAAAGCAGGGGGACACGCCGACCATCAAGTACCGGGTCAAAGGCTTCAACAACTATCTCCACAAACTGACCAAACTGCGCCGCGAGGAGCCGGAGAAGGGAGTGCTGATCAGCGATCTGCTCGGACTGCGGGTGATCTGTCCGTTCCTGGAAGACCTGGAGCGGGTGGAGAAGCTGATTTGTGCCAATTTCGAGGTGATCGAGCTGGAGCGCAAGGGGGACCGGCATTCCTTCCGCGAATTCGGTTATGATTCGGTCCACCTGCTGATTCTGCTCGACCCCTTCACCGAGGGGCCGCTGCTGCCGCACACCGACCACATCTGCGAAATCCAGCTGCGCACCATTTTGCAGGACGCCTGGGCAGAAGTCGAACACGAGCTGATCTACAAATCGGATTTGAGCTTTCCCAACGATTCGATCAAACGAAAGCTGGCCTCGCTGAACGCCTCGCTGTCCCTCTCCGACCTGATCTTCCAGGAGCTCCGCGATTACCAGCGCGAACTGCGTTCGCACGGGCAGCGCCGCCGGCAGAGCATCGAGGATCTGCTCAACACCACGGCGGGAATCGAGATTTGCCAATCGCTGGAGACGCCGCTTATGGAGGAGACCCCGGCGACCGAGGAGCAGCAGCCCATGGATTCGCCACGCGGCCTGGAACGGTCAATGTTCAAAGCCCTCGAAGCGCACAGCAGCAAGAACTTCGCCCAGGCGATCGAACTCTACGGCCGCATCCTGCACATGAAGCTGGAACCGCAACTGCGCTCGCTGGTCTACAACCACCGGGGGATGGCACACTTCGCCCAGGCCGACTACCAGCGGGCGATCGAGGATTTCGCCCGCGCGGTCCACTACAACCACGACAACGCCCGCGCCTGGTGCAACCGCGGCCTGGTTTTCCGCGTGCAGGGACGCTTTGATCAATCGCTGGAAGATTACGACCGGGCGATCGAAATCGCCCCGGGACAGATAGAAGGATTCTGGGGACGGGCGCAGACCTGCTTCGAGATGAAGTTCTTCAGTCGGGCCCTGGCCGATTGTCAGACGCTGCTCAACCTGCAGGCCGATTTCTCTCCCGC
>CALZHR010000185.1 GCA_945787335.1 uncultured Desulfuromonadales bacterium | reverse complement strand
CGAGCAGCCGAAAAACGATCTGGCTGGAAATGTTGTAAGGCAGGTTGGCCACCAGGGTATAGGGCGGGTCAGGCAGGCACTGCTGCCAGGGAAGCTTGAGGACATCGCCGGCATGTACGGTAAGCCGCTCATCATCCCGCGCTTCAAGGCGTTCGATCAGGTCGCGGTCGATCTCCATGACATGAACCCGGGCCGCGCGCGGCAGCAGTTCGTCGGTCAGCACGCCTAATCCGGGGCCGATTTCAACCACTTCGTGCTCAGCCTCGATACGGGCCGCGGCAACGATCCGGTCAATGACTGAACGGTCATGCAGGAAATGCTGGCCGAAACGTTTTTTTGTCCGGTAGCGGGAATTATTCATCAGAGGAGATATCTTCCTGGCGGCGTCGCGGCCAGCGGGGAATCCGCCACTGACGCATGACCGGGACAAAGCGAACCGTCAAGGCGTATCCGATCGCCGCGACCGGAATCCCCAGAACCAGGCTGCCCAGGCAGAGCGGGGCAAGCACCTGCCAGCCGAGTTCAGTTAAAGCCTCATAGGTAAAGGCATCCAGGTTGTATGGACGAGCAATGCCCAGCAGAACCCGGCCGACTTCGTACTCCAGTCCGTAAATAAATGGAGCGGTTAGCGGGTTGGTGTTCCACACCCCGATCAGGGCGGCAATTTTATTCTGGCGCAACAGAAAAGCAAAGAACAGTGCGATGCCCATCTGCACCCCGAAAGTCGGGGTCATGCCGATGAACAGCCCCAGCGCCATGCCACGAGCAACGGCATCCGGTTCGGCGCGCAGGCGGATCAGTCTTATCAGGTTAAGTTTGAACTGCCGAAAAAAGCCCCATCGCCGCCACATAGTGTTTCACTTCGACTCAGGGGAAACAGGCGGCCTGCTCCAGCGGCCAGCTAGAAACAGCGTTGAGGTCGAGGCCAGAGCGGAAACCCTGGGTCAGATAGTGCTCCCCTGCCACTGCGAGCATGGCCGCATTATCGGCACAGAGGATCGGTGAAGGGAAATGCACCTCGAGCTGGTTTTGCTCGGCAAGCTCTGCGAAACGACGGCGCAAACCGCTGTTGCAGGCCACTCCGCCAGCAACGACAATCCGGTTCAGCCCTTCGGCTGCGGCGGCGCGCAGCGCTTTTTTCGTCAGCACATCGACCACGGCGGTCTGAAAGGCTGCGGAGATTTGTGCGATCTGCCGCTCGTCCGGCTCACCGGTTAGCGAGTGGAGATAATTGAGCACAGCGGTCTTCATGCCGGAAAAACTGAAATCGTAATTCTCTTTTTTCAGCATCGGCCTGGGGAAGACGATTCCGCCGTCGTCACTGCTGGAAGCCAGTTTGTCAATAATCGGGCCACCGGGATAACCAAGCTTGAGCATCTTGGCGACCTTATCGAAGGCCTCACCGGCAGCGTCATCCACCGTCCGTCCCAGCAGCCGGTACTGGCCGAT
>CALZHR010000184.1 GCA_945787335.1 uncultured Desulfuromonadales bacterium | reverse complement strand
TGCAGTTGATCGAAGCCGGACTGCCGCTGATCCTGGTGGTCAACATTCTCGACGAAGCAAAGCGGCTGGGGATGGCCTTCAACCTGCAACTGCTGCAGGAGAAGCTCGGCGTGCCGGTGGTGGGCGCGGTGATGAAGCGCCGGCAGGGGCTCGAAGAACTGCAGCAGGCGATCGCAAACTACGCCTCGGTGCCGCACAAACCCTTCGCCTACGGGCCTGATCTGGAGCGGGATGTCAGCCGGGTGACCAGACTGCTGCAGGGCGACTACCGCCTCAGCAAGCGGGCCACCTCGATATTGCTGCTGCAGAAGGATGTCGATATCGAACTGCTGATCGAGCAGGTCGAGAGTGCAGAGGCACTGGAGAGCATCAACACGGCGGTGCGCGAAATCGCCTTCGCCCGCCGGGCCGATCTGCATCTGCAGATCAGTCTGGAGCGCAAGAAAGTCTGCAAGCAGATGCTCGACGGCGTGGTGACGCAGAGCAAACTGCAGGGCGTCCCCTTCGCCGAGCGGCTGTCGCGCTGGACCATGCATCCGCTCACCGGCACGCCGATCCTGCTGCTGGTGGTCTACTTCGGCCTCTATCAATTTGTCGGCGGTTTCGGCGCCGGCACCCTGGTCGATTTCCTCGAAGGCAGCCTGTTCGAAGAACATATCAACCCGGCGGTGGTCGGTTTCGTGCAACAGCATGTCAGCGCCAGCTGGCTGTTCGAGCTGCTCGCCGGTGAGTACGGTCTCTGGACTTTGGGGATACGCTATGCCGTGGCGCTGGTGCTGCCGATCGTCGGCACTTTTTTCTTGGTATTCTCCCTGTTGGAGGACACCGGATATTTCCCGCGCCTGGCGCTGCTGGTCGACCGGCTGTTCAAAAAGATCGGCCTGTCGGGCCGGGCGGTGATCCCGATCGTCCTCGGCTTCGGCTGCGACACCATGGCGACCATGGTCACCCGCACCCTGGAGACCACCCGCGAGCGGATCATTTCGACCATCCTGCTGGCCCTGGCGATCCCTTGCAGCGCGCAGCTCGGCGTGATCCTCGGGTTGCTCTCCGAGGTGCCGGGGGCGCTCTCGGTCTGGCTGGTGTTCATGGTGCTGGTCTTTGTGCTGGTCGGCTTTCTCGCCGCCAGGCTGATGCCGGGGGAGAGCCCGGTCTTCTACATGGAGCTGCCGCCGCTGCGCCTGCCGCAGTTCCGCAATGTGGCGGTCAAGACCCTGACCCGCATGCAGTCCTACTTCCTGGAGATCCTGCCGCTGTTTCTGATCGCGTCGTTCATCCTCTGGGGCCTGAAGATGCTCGAAGTACTCGAAGGGCTGGTCGGGGCGCTGGCGCCGATCGTGCGCGCCATCGGCCTGCCCGATCAGGCCACCTCGGCGTTTATCTTCGGCTTCTTCCGTCGTGACTTCGGCGCCGCGGGACTTTACGACCTGCAGACCTCGGGGCTGCTGAGTGCCACCCAGCTGACCGTTGCCGCAGTGACCCTGACCCTGTTCGTGCCCTGTCTCGCCCAGTTTCTGATGATGAAGAAGGAGCGCGGGTTGCGTGTTTCCTTTTCGATTTTTATGTTCGTGTCGGTGCTCGCCTTTGGCTGTGGCTGGGTGCTGAACAGATTTCTCCTCGCCAGCGGGCTGCTGCTGTGAACTGCGGTTTCTGCGGCAAACAGCTGCCGGATGAGGTTGGCCCCGGCGATGAAAAAAACTCCTGCGGCAGTTGCCGGGGTGGCTGCCGCAAGATACATTGTCCCCATTGCGGTTACGCCAACCCGGCCCCCGGCAAGCTGCTGCGCCGATTTCTGAACACGCCCGAGCAGAAGGGATCTGAAAAAGATGACTAAGTTATCAGCGAAAGCGGAAGAGATTCTGGAATCCCTCTGGATTACGACGGTCGAAGGGGATGAGGTCGGTTGCCTGCTCAGCGCACTGGATGCCGAAGGGTTGGACGAGCTGGTGCAGCTCGCCTACGTCGAAACCAAGGGGGAGCGGCTCTACCTGCGCAAGGAAGGGCGCCCCGAGGCGGAGATGACCGTGCGCCGGCATCGGCTCGCCGAGCGGCTGATGATGGACATCCTCGACATTCAAGGAGCCGAGGGGAACGAACAGGCCTGCGAGTTCGAGCACCTGCTGCACGAGGGGGTCGACACCAAGATCTGCACCCTGCTCAACCACCCGACCACCTGTCCGCACGGCAAGCCGATTCCGCCGGGCAAGTGCTGCGAAGAGGCCCGCCAGGCCGGCACCGCCGGAATTGTGCCGCTGACCGAGCTGAAATCGGGGGAAGCCGGCGAGATCGCCTACCTGGCCGCCAGCGACGGCAAAAAGATGCAGAAGCTGATGAGCATGGGGGTGCTGCCCGGCAGCGAGCTGGAGCTGCTGCAGAGCTTCCCCAGCTACATCTTCAAGGTCGGCCACTCGCAGTTCGCCGTCGATGACAGCCTGGCGCGGGAGATTCATATTCGACGGGTCGACTGATTATCGCAGTGACCACCCAACCACAAACAAAGGGCTGCTCAAATGGGCAGCCCTTGTTTGTGGTTTGTCAGGCGATCTTCTTCAGAACCTGACGACTCGTTACGACCTCTTCGATCCGCCCATCGCGAACCTTGACCAGGTAGCTTGCCCGCGCGGCAATCTCGCTACTGTGGGTGACCAGAATGATGGTCTTACCCTGGCGTTTGAGCTCGTCGAGCACCGTCATCACTTCGGCCTCGGCGCTGGAGTCGAGGTTGCCCGTCGGTTCATCCATCAGCAGCACCGGCGGATCATTGGCCAACGCCCGGGCGATGGCGACCCGCTGCTGTTGGCCACCGGAGAGCTGCCCCGGCTTGGCGTCGACCTTGTCGCTGAGGCCGACCGTCGCCAGCAGCTCCCGGGCGCGCTGTTTCTGCTGGACCTCGGGAACACCCGCCAGCATCAGTGCCGCTTCGATATTCTCGGCTGCGGTCAGACTCTGCAGCAGGTTGAAGAATTGGAAGACGAAGCCGATCTTCTTCGCCCGCAACTCCGCCAGCTGCTTCCCTTTCAGCGTGAACATCTCCTGGCCGTCGATGCTCACGCTGCCGCCACTCGGTCGGTCGAGACCGCCGATCAGGTGCATCAGGGTCGATTTGCCATGTCCTGAGGGGCCGACGATGCAGGTGAAGCTGCCGCGGGGGACCTCCAGGTCGACGCCACGTAGCGCCCGAACCCGGGTGTCGCCACGACCATATTCCTTGCTCAGACCGGTGGTTTTAATAATCGCATCACTCATAGCTGATCGCCTCCACAGGTGAGAGTTTCGCCGCTTTCCAGGCCGGATAGAGGCCGGAGAGCATGGCAATCAGAGTCGAGAAAAACACCGCGCCGAGCAGCAGCATTGGATCGACGCTGGTTTGCGAGCCTTTGACAAAGGAGGTCGCGGCGTTCTGGCTGATGTAGGGTGCGACGAAGAATGAACCAGCCAGTCCGAGTACGGCGCCACCGAAGCCGCCGAGCAGGCCGTAAATGGCCGACTCCAGCAGGAACAGACGGAAGATGGTGGAACGCGCCGCCCCCATCGCCTGCAGGATACCGATCTCCCGTTTGCGTTCATAGGTGGCGGTCAACATGGTATTGACGATGCCGAAAGCGGCGGCGAGGATGGCGACCGCGGCGATCAGCTGCAAGGTGACATTAACGGTACCGACGATTCCGAGCACCGAGTTGAGCATCTGCTTGTCGGAGACCACACCGAGGCTGACCTGAGCCTTGATCTTCATCGCGTAGAGGTCGACCTCGTCCAGCTTGTCGACCCGCACCGCGACATAGGAGACCAGGTCATTCTGCTGATAGAGCTGCTGGGCCTGCGGCAAGCTGAGGAAGATCGTCAGGTCATCTTTGCCGCTGGTCTCCTCAAGCACCCCGAGCACGGGGAGCATGGTGCCACGAACCCGGACTTGGTCGCCCGGTTCAAGTTCGAACTGCTCGGCCAGCACTGCGCCGAGCACGGCGCCTTCGGCGTCATCGGTTGGGAAATAAACGCCTTTTGCGATCTGCCAGCCTTTGAATTCCTTGGTCTCGATCGGCAGGACGCCCATCACCGACACCGGACGGTTATTGATCGCCGAGCGCTCCGCCAGGTAAGGGATCGCCTGCATCCCCTCGATGGCCCGGATGGTCGCCACCTCTGCGGCGGTGATGGTGGTCGGCAACTGCTCACCGGTCAGGATCGACACCTGTTCGTAAGCGCAGCTCCCCTTCGGGGTGACCACCAGGTTAGCACCCAGGGCGGCCGACTCCCGTTCGATCTCCGCCTTCAAACTGCCACCCATGGCCATGAAGGCGACAAAACTTGCCATGCCGATGACGATACCGAGCAGGGTGAAGATGAAACGCCCGCGCCGGCGGGTGAGATTTTTATAAACCAACTTGTTCGGCGTCATCCACGACCTCCCAAATTGTGGTTGGCCACCACCTTCAAGCTCTCGGCCTGAAACAGCTTGCCGCCGACGAAAGTGCCGGAGACGTGAACTTCGGCGCCGATCGCTGGCCGCTCACCCTGGTAGCGCACCGGCAGCAGCAGCTTGTTGCAGTTTGGTGTGGTGCACTGCAGCTCTTTCTTATCCATAATGCCGACTAAATTGGGGTCGTTCGGAGAGTAGGCGTTGACGATCCCGACGATGTTCAGCTCGCCGCTGAAAGCGCCAGGATCAGAGGCGACGTCGTTGACCTGATAGGTCAAGCCGTCATTCGAACAACCGCCAAGGAGTGCGGTGAGGGAAAGAAAATAGAACAATAACAGAAGTTTACTGATGGGGGTCTGCATAATCGGTGCTCCTGAAATATATGTTTTGAAATCGTCGCACAGACGGCAGGCGAAGAGCCGCGTGCCGATCCGCGCCGGCGATCATGTTTCAATGGGTCAGACTGAATAAGGAGGGTGGTACCGAATCAGACGTGTTCAGGTGGATAGTCGATGGAAGAGATAAAGTCGGATGGAGAATTGGCCGCTAGCAGCCAGAGCGGCGCCGGCATATCTTGCTCGGATTTCAGCGTCATGGATTGCAGTTCCAGCAGCGAGGCGCTGCAGGAGAGACAGCGGCAGCCGGGGTCGCTACATTCCGCATCGCTTAGCGGAGACGGTTGCTCCGCCGGACTATGATCGCAGCAGATGTCGGTTTCGACCGTTCCGATAAAATTGACAGAGGCGGCGGCCACGCCGACGATAAACACCAGGGAAATAACTATCACGAGGATAATTTCGGCTGTGCGCGTGAAATGAAACATTCGGTTATTTTATTCGTTGAGACGTTAGGCTGTCAATGTTGTGGCGAACAGTCATGATGTGCGGGAATGCGTAGTTATCGGGGCCGATGAATTTCGCTGGCCTTTTGTCCTTTGTATTTCCTTTGCTGTTTAAGCTATACTTCCCGGCCATTCATCAATTCACGAAGGAGACCTTACCTATGTTCCGCGAACCCAAAGAGAGCGTCAAAGAGTTGCAGGAAAAACTTCAGGAATTATGGAGGTATCTTTGACGTTCCGGCGAAAAAAGAACGGGTCCAGGAGTTAGAAGCGGAGATCGCTGATCCCGATTTCTGGAACCAGGGGGACAAGGCGCAGGAGCTGCTGCGCGAGCGGACCGGGCTGCAGAAGATTGTCGAAGGCTGGGATGGCGCCAACAGCCAGCTGGAAGACATTCAGGTGCTGATCGAGCTGGGGGAAGAGGGGGAGGACCAGGAGACCCTCGACGAGGTCAACGAGCTGCTGCCGGAGATCGAAAAACAGGTGGCGCAGATGGAGTTCGCGCGGATGCTCTCCGGCGAGCATGACGCCAACAACGCGACCCTGAGCATCAACGCCGGCGCGGGGGGCACCGAG
>CALZHR010000183.1 GCA_945787335.1 uncultured Desulfuromonadales bacterium | reverse complement strand
GGTTGAACCCCTTGCACCAGCTTCTGAAAGGCTGGTGATTCATATTCGACTATAGCATTTTGCTCATGAATCAGGAAGAAAGCAGCGATGTTGTTGGTCTCGCAGAAGCGGCGCCCGCGCAGCTCCCCCATGACCATCAGCGCCGTGGCCAGCGCGTCGGCCCGCGCGCAGCTCAGGTCGAGCACGGTAGCCGAGGCCAGCTTGTGGCGGATCGGCCGTCCGCTGGCGGGGTCGATAGTGTGGACATAGCGCTGGCCGTTTTCAATGTAATAGTTCCGGTAATTCCCGGAGGTCGCCACGGCGGTTGTGGTCAACGGGAAGATTTTCTCGACCTCGCGCGTCTCTTCCAGCGGCTTTTCGATGGCGATCCGCCAGGGCGTGCCGTCGCCGCGCTCGCCGGAGAGCTGCATTTCACCGCCGACTTCGACCAGAAAGTTGTCGATCCCCTGCCCCGTCAACAACGCGGCCAGTTGATCGACGGCGTAACCCTTGGCGATCGCCGACAGGTCGATGTGCAGCTGCGGAAGAGATTTCTTCAGCTCCGGCGGCGTGCGCCGCAGTTGCAGGTGCCGGTAGCCGACCCGGGCCAGCAGCTCCGTTACCTGTTCCGCCGTGGGCAGAGCCTGGCTCCGCGCGCTGGCGCCGAAGCCCCAGAGTTCGACCAGGGGACCGACGCTGATATCGAAGGCTCCTTCTGTCATGCGGCTGATCTGCAGCGCGAGCTCGACGACCTGCGCCGTCTCGTCGGAGACGGCGAACCAGTCGTTGCTGGTGTGTGCGTTGAAGCGGGAGATTTCCGAGGCCGGATCGTAGGTCGACATCAGACCGTTGATCCGGTCGAGACGCTGCTGCAGCAGCTTTTGGAGGCTGGCAGGGTCGCTGCCGCTGGCAGCGGGGAGCAGGCTGACCGACCAGGTGGTGCCCATGGTCGCGCCGGAGAGACGAACAGTTCGCTCGGCTGGCTCCTGCTGGCAACCGAGGATAAAAGCCAGCAAGAGGAGACAACCAAGCCACTGGCTGTGGAAACGCCGCATATTACAAGTCGGCCAGCCCCTGGGCATGGCGAATCATCCGCTTCATCGCCTTTTCCTCCTGGAGCTTCAGCTGCTGGAACAGGTTGCCAACCTGCGGATCGTTGCACCGATCGAGCAGGTGCCCGAAATAGTCGATCAAGGTCTTTTTATAGCTGACCGCAGCCTTGACCAACAGGTCGAGATCACGGGCGGAAGCGGCTTCGAGGACCTCTTCCCTGGCTTGCGGAAAACGGATCTCCACCCCTTTGAGCCAGTGTTCGAGCACCGCGTGCGGCGTGCCATGGCAGTATTCCCCCAGTGCCAGGGCCCGGTGCAGTTCATGGTCGATCAGGTAGTCGAGCATCAGCCGAACCCGCGGCGTGACTTCGCCGTTGGCCATGGTCTGGTAGTAATCGCTGACCTGGCGATGATAATCGGGGGCCAGCTGCTGCAGAATGGTCCGCGTCTGTTCAAAGCGCATAAGGCAAGCTCCTAGATCCCGAAATCATCGTAACGGATATTCTCTTCTTCCACTCCCAGATCGTAAAGCATATCACCCGCCGACTTGTTCATCATCGGCGGCCCGCACATATAGTATTCAACATCTTCCGGGGCCGGGTGCTGGGCCAGGTAGTTGTCGTACAGGTACTGGTGGACAAAGCCGGTGGCGCCGGTCCAATTGTCTTCCGGCAGCGGTTCGGAGAGCACCAGGTGCCATTCGAAATTGTCATGCTGCTCCGCCAGCTCGTTGAATTCCTCGACGTAGAAGGCCTCCCGCAGGCTGCGCGCCCCGTACCAGAAGGAGACTTTGCGCTTGGTGTGCAGCCGCTTGAACTGATCGAAGAGGTGCGAACGCATCGGCGCCATCCCGGCGCCGCCGCCGATAAAGACCATCTCGGCGTCGGTGTCCTGGGCATAGAACTCGCCGTAGGGACCGGAGATCTCGACGCGATCGCCCGGCTTCAGGTTGAAAATATAGGAAGACATCTGCCCGGGCGGCGCATCCGGGACCTGCGGCGGCGGCGGGCAGACGCGCACGTTGAGCATGATGAGCCCTTTTTCCTCGGGATAATTGGCCATCGAGTAGGCGCGCATGATCGGTTCATCCACCTCGGAACGGTAGCGCCAGAGGTTGTACTTGTCCCAGTCCCCCTTGAAGCGCTCGGGGATCTCCATATCTTTGTAGTCGACCACGTGAGGCAGCACCTCGATCTGGATATAGCCGCCGGCGCGGAAATCGAGGTCCGCGCCTTCCGGCAGTTCCAGTACCAGCTCCTTGATAAAGGTCGAAACGCTGCGGTTTGAGCGCACCCGGCACTCCCACTTGCTGATGGAGAAGATCTCCGCCGGCAGATCCAGCTTCAGATCCTGCTTGACGTTGAGCTGGCAGGAGAGGCGGATGCCCTCTTTCGCCTCCCGCTTGGTGATGTGGGCGGTTTCGGTCGGCAGGATGTCTCCGCCACCCTCCTTGACCTTGACCTTGCACTGGGCGCAGGTGCCACCGCCACCACAGGCTGAGGGGATAAAGATATCGTTGCTGCCGAGCACGTTGAGAAGCTTGCCGCCCCGTTCGACAGTCAGCTTTTTCTCCTCATCGTCATTGATATCGATAGAGATATCACCCGACGGGATCAGCTTCGAGCGGGCCGCCAAAATCAGGCCGACCAGAAGCATGACGATCAGGGTAAAGATCAGAACACCGAGACTTATTGCTGTCATTACTGCTTCCGTTATAGTTGGATGCCGGAGAAGGCCATGAAGGCCATCGCCATCAGGCCGGTAATCATAAAGGTCAAGCCCAGGCCACGCAGCCCCTCGGGCACATCGGCGTATTTCATTTTTTCCCGGATGCCGGCCAGCGCCGCCAGCGCCAGCGCCCAGCCGGTGCCGCTGCCGAAGCCGAAGACGACACTTTCGGCGAAGCTGTAGTCGCGCTCGACCATGAACAGCGAGCCGCCGAGAATGGCGCAATTGACGGTGATCAGCGGCAGAAAAATCCCGAGCGCGTTGTACAAGCCGGGAACATGCCGGTCGAGCACCATTTCGAGAATCTGCACCATGGCGGCGATCACCCCGATGTAGCAGATCAGGCCGATAAAGGTCAGGTTGGTCTCAGCCAGGCCGAGCCAGGAGAGCGCCCCCTCCTTGAGCAGGTACTGGTAGATCAGGTTGTTGGCCGGCACGGTGATAGTCTGCACGACGATCACCGCGACGCCGAGGCCGATCGCGGTATCGACCTTTTTCGACACCGCCAGGAAGGTGCACATGCCGAGGAAAAAGGCCAAGGCCATGTTCTCGATGAAGACCGCTTTGACCAGCAGGCTGAGGTAATGTTCCAGCATGGTTTAGTTCTCCTCCTCAATCTGCTCGGTTTTCCAGCTGCGCAGCGCCCAGATCAGCAGCCCGATAATGAAAAAGGCGCTCGGCGGCAGCAGCATCAGGCCGTTGGGCAGATACCAGCCACCGTCATTGGTTGACGGCAGGATTGTGAACCCGAGCAGCTTGCCGGCCCCGAACAGTTCGCGGCAGAAGCCGACCAACAACAGGACTACGCTGTAGCCGAGACCGTTGCCGATGCCGTCGAGGAGACTGAGCCCCGGCGTATTTTTAGTGGCGAACGCCTCTGCCCGACCGAGCACGATGCAGTTGGTGATGATCAGCCCGACGAACACCGAAAGCTGCTTGCTGATGCCGAAGGCATAGGCCTTGAGGAACTGGTCGACGATAATGACCAGGGTCGCGATAATGGTGATCTGGACGATGATGCGGATGCTGCTGGGGATCTGCTGGCGGATCAGGCTGACGGAAAAGTTGGAGCCGGTAATAACAAAGATGACCGCCAGACACATGACCACCACCGTCTCCAGCTTGGAGGTGACCGCCAGCGCCGAGCAGATGCCGAGGATCTGCAGGCCGATCGGGTTCTTGTTGAAGATAGGATCGAGTAAAACGTCTCTGGCACTGCTCATAGCTTGATCCCTTCCTTTTTCAACCGCTCGAGGAACGGCTGATAGCCATCCTCGCCCATCCAGTAGTGCAACAGGTTGTCGACGCCGCGCGCGGTCAGGGTCGACCCGGCCAGGCCATCCGCCTGATAGATCGCGTCCGGGGACGTCTTGTCGACCTTCCCCTTCAGGACCCTGATCCGCACCGCGCCGGAATCGCCATAAATCTTCTTCCCCTGCCACTGCTGCTTCCAGCTGGGGTTGTCGATCTCTCCGCCGAGACCCGGGGTTTCCCCGTGCTCGTAAAAAGCGAATCCCTTGACGGTGGTCAAATCATCCGCCAGAGAGATAAAGCCGTACATGGTCGACCAGAGGCCCTTGCCGTGGACCGGCAGGATCAACTGCTGCAGCTGGCCGTCCTCCAGCACCAGGTAGACGGCCTGGAAACGGGAGCGCGCCTTGATGTCCGCGAGGTCGAGAGCTGCCGGGATCTGCCGGCGGGTCTGCGGGTCGCGCACCGCGGCCCGGCTGTCGAACGCGGCGGGATCGAACTTGTCACTGAATTCGGCGGTCTGCAGGTCGAGGATGCGCGACTCGATCTGGCTGAACTGTTCATCGACCGGCCTGCCAGCCTGGTAGAGCCCCGCCGCCTGGAGGATATTTTTCCTTTTTTCCTCAATCTTGTTGAGCTCCTGGCGCTCGCTCAGCAGCACTGCTGCCGCCGAAACCAGAACCGAGCAGACCAGGCAGAGCAGAAAGGCCACGCTGAGGATTTTTTTTGTACTATCCCTCGACATGCCGCAGCCTCCGTTTGATGTGGAACTTGAGCACCAGCTGATCGATCAAGGGTGCGAAGACGTTGCCGAACAGGATTGCCAGCATGATCCCTTCCGGGAAGGCCGGATTAACCACCCGGATCAAAATGGCCATGCCGCCGATCAGCAGGCCGTAGAGCCACTGCCCCTCTTCGGTCATCGCCCCGGAGACCGGGTCGGTCGCCATGAACACCAGGCCGAAGGCGAGCCCGCCGATCACCAGGTGCCATTGTGGCCCGAGCGCGAACATCGGGTTGCTGTCGCTGCCGATCAGCATCAACAGGCAGGAGAAAACCACCACGCTGAGCAGCCCGGAGAACATGATCCGCCAGGAGCCGATGCCGGTGGCCACCAGGACCGCCGCACCGAACAGACAGGCGAGGGTCGAGGTTTCCCCCATCGAGCCGGGGATCAGCCCGAGGAAGGCGTCGAACCAGCTGGTCATCTCCACCACCGCCGCCACGCCCCCTTCGGCGGCCCTAGCCAGCGCCGTCGCGCCGGTGACGCCGTCGGCGGCGATCCAGACGCTGTTGTTGCCGGAGATCTGCGCCGGGTAGGCGAAAAACAGAAAGGCGCGGCCGGTCAGCGCCGGGTTGAGAAAGTTCTTGCCGGTGCCGCCGAAGATCTCCTTGCCGACCACCACGCCGAAGCTGATCCCCAGCGCCGCCTGCCAGAGCGGCAGGGTCGGTGGGCAGATGAGTGGAAACAGCGAGCCGGTGACCAGAAACCCCTCATTGATCTCGTGACCGCGAACACTGCTGAACAGCGCCTCCCACAGGCCGCCGACAATGTTGGTCACCAGGTAGATCGGCACAAACCAGACCGCGCCGTGCAGCAGATTGTCAAAGAAACTGTCGGGGTTGGCAGAAAAACCGAGCAGGTCGAGCAGCGCTCCGCGCCAGCCTTCGACGCTGCCGCCGGTCACCTGTAAAGCGCTGTTGGCCTGGTAGCCGGTGTTCCACATTGCCATAAAAAAGCAGGGCAGCAACGCGATCACCACGGTGATCATGACCCGTTTGAGGTCGATGGCGTCGCGGACGTGCGGCGCCCCGTCGGTCACCTCGCCCGGCGTGTAGAGAAAGCTGTCGGCCGCCTCGTAGAGAGGATAGAGCCGCTCGAGCTTCCCCCCTTTGGCAAAATGGGGGTGCAGGGTATCGAGAAGGTTGCGCAGTGCTTTCATTATCCCTCTTTCTCAATCTTCTGCAGGGTCTCACGCAGATGCCGGCCGTAATCGATCTTGCCGTTGCAGACGAAACTGCACAGCGCCAGGTCCTCCTCATCCAGCTCCAGGCAGCCCAAGCCCTGCGCCAGGTCGGTGTCCTGGGTGAGCAGGGAGCGCAGCAGCCAGGTGGCCTTGACGTTGAGCGGCATCACCTTTTCGAAGGCGCCGATCGGCACCATCGCCCGGCTGCTGCCGTTGGTGCTGGTGGTCAGCGCCAGCGTCCGGCGCGGCAACAGGCTCGCGGCGAACACCCGCTTGGTGGAGAACTTGTTGAAACCGGGCAGCGCCCAGCCGAGCAGCTCGCGCTGGTGATCTTCGGCCAACACCGACACCTGGTTGTGATAACGACCGAGGAAATCGAGTTCGCCTGCGGCCTGGCGGCCGGCCAGCACCGAACCGGACAGAATCCGCACCGCGGCCGATTCAAGCTGGCCGGCCAGCAGCTCGGAAAGGCAGGCCCCGGGACGGGTGCGGAGCAGACGGGGATCTTTCACCAGCGGTCCGCCGAGGGCAACGACCCGCTCGGCCAGGATCCGGCCGGTCAGGAACAGGTGGCCGATGGCGATCACGTCCTGGTAGCCGATATGCCAGACGCTGCGCTGCTGGGTGACTTTTTCCAGGTAATGGATATGCGTTCCGACCAGCCCGGCCGGATGCCCGCCGGAGAACTCCTTGACCGTCACCCCGGGCGGGGTTGGCAGCTCGGTCTCGGGCTTTTTGCACAGATAGGTTTTCCCCTCGGTCAGCAGCCGGATGAGGTTCAGTCCGGCTTCGAACTCCGCCGCCTTTTCGGCAATCACCACCTGCGGCTCGGCCGCCAGCGGGTTGGTGTCGATGGCGGACACGAACAGCGCCGCGGGGCGGGTTTCGGGGTCAGGAACCTTGCTGAACGGCCGGCTGCGGAAGGCGGGCCAGAGGCCTGCGTCGAGCAACTGCTTTTCCACCTGCGCGGCGCTCAACTGAACCAGCTGCTCCGGAGCGTGCGCCGGGAAGGTCTTTTCCGCCTCCCCGGCAAGCGCGATCACCAGCGAAAGAAACCGGCGGCGTTCCCCCCGGTGAATGGCGACAACGCGACCGGCGGCGGGCGCGGTATAGTGAATCTGCGGCTGCTTCTTATCGGTGAAGAGCGGCTGCCCCAGCGCGACCTGGTCCCCTTCAGCCACCAGAAAGGTGGGTTTCATGTCCAGGTAGTCGGGCCCGAGCAGGGCGACATGCTGCACCGGCGGGCCCTCCTCGATCTGCAGCCGGGGAGCGCCCTTGAGCGGCAGGTCGAGACCTTTTTTAATCTGTATCATGAGCGAGCCTTCAAACTGTATTGTGACATGGTTTTCTTACTCAGACGATTTATTCGCCAGCTTCTGCTCGGTGAAATAGACCACCAGCCAATAGGCGACCGCCATGGCCAGCGTCACTCCGGCAGTCGCCCAGACGTAATCCGGAGAGATCTCGTCATAATCGAGGATGATGACTTTCCGGGAAATCGCCATCAGCGCCGTCGCCAGAACGATCTTAACGTGGATAACGTCGTCGCGCAGGTAAATGATGATATTGACAAAAATTTCAATGGCGATCAGCACCGCCATGAAGGCTCCGAAGGTCGCCAGAATATCGTTGATGGTCAGCATCATGAAGGGGGGCTCGATCAGTTTCTGATAAAGCACCCAGCAGACATCCGCCACCCCCCAGAGGATCACCGCCGTCATCAGCACCGCCAGCACCCGCACCGCAACATGAATGATCTTGCGCAGAAATTGGACTAATGGCTCTTTGGTGTTGTTCAGGTCGTCCATCTGTCAACTCTTTACAATGTCTTCTGCTGAAAATTGGGAGGGTACGTCATAACAGCTACAAAATCAGTCGTGATTATAGCAAGCTGGGAATTCCCTGTCTATCAGCCGGACCGGGCAAAACCGGCTCCTGACAAAAGAATGAACCGTCGCGGCCTGCAGCAAACGAAAAAAGCCGGGCCGGCCATCGCCACCGCCGCTCTTGATCGTCCAAAGCCTTTGACCATTAATGGCCGCTGAAACCGAGGATCACCAGGACGCAGGTTCCGTCGGCGATCAGGTTGATCCCCTGGTCCCGGCAGAAGCTGATCGCCGCCTGGCTCTCGGCGCCCGGCTGCATCCAGATATTCTCGATCCCTTTGTCCGCCGCCAGCCGTACGACCTTCTCCGTGACCTGCGGCGGGGTAATCACCGAGATGCTCTTGACCTGGTCCGGCAGGTCGCTGACCGAGGCGACGCAGGCCAGCCCCTCGATCTCTTGCTGCGCCGGATGGACCGGGATCGCCTCGCGGCCGTTCTCCAGATAGCAGCGCAGGACCTTGTTGCCGAACTTGCTGCGGTCACTCGAGGCGCCGACCACGCCGATCACCGGCGAGCTGAGAAAGCTGTTGATCAGTTCTTTAGCGGCCATCGTGCCTCCTTATTTAGCGGCATCTTCCCGCTCACGCGCCCGGGAAAAAGCGGCCCTGGCGCAGATCCGTTCCTGGTAGTCATCCAGCGCCCTGATCCCATGCGGCACCTTGAACGCCCGCGCCCAGTTGAGGGTATGCGCCGCCAGGATATCGGCCATGGTGAAGCTCTCCCCGACCAGGTAGTCGCGCCCGGCCAGCCCCTTGCCAAGGACCGCTGCCGCCTTGCCGAACTCCCAGGGGACGATCTCGACAACCGCCGGCACCTTTTTCTCGTCCGGATAGATAAAGCGATGCCGGCCCGCCGTCCAGAGCGGCTGCTCGAGCTCCGTCAAAACAAAGTAGCACCACTGGTCATATCTGGCCCGCTCTGCGGTTCCGGGCCGCGGCACCAGTCCGCTCTCGGGGTGTTTGTCCCCCAGGTAGGTGCAGATGGCCGCCGATTCGCTCAGCGCCAGCTCGCCGTCGACCAGCAGCGGCACCTTGCCAGACGGGTTCAGTTTGAGATATTCAGCCGTCTGCCCCTCGCCCTTGAGCAGGTCTACGGGATGATAGCGGTAGTCGAGACCTGACTCTTCCAGGGCCCAGAGAACCCGAAACGACCGGCTGCGGGGGTAACCATAAAGCTCAAGCATTCGCATCCTCCTGATTGTATTGGTGACTTTAGTAATAAGCATGACAGGAGAACGGAGACGGTGCAAGG
>CALZHR010000182.1 GCA_945787335.1 uncultured Desulfuromonadales bacterium | reverse complement strand
GTTACGAGGATTTTTTTCACACCCTGGAGCAGATCGTCGACGTAGCCGTGCAGCAGCAAGTCGATTTCATGCTGATCGGCGGTGACCTGTTCCATGTCGGCCAGATCCTGCCGAAAACCTTTGCCCGCACCATAGAGGTACTGCAGCCGCTCAAGGACGCCGGCATCCCCTGCGTCGCCATCGAGGGCAACCACGACTGGATTCACCGGCGCGACAACATCTCCTGGATGGAAGCCTTGTCGCAGATGGGCTATCTAAAGCTGCTGCGTCCGCAGCGCACCGATGACGGCGGCTATTGTTTCGCCCCCTTTGACCATGAAACAGGCAGCGGCGGTCAGCTGCAGATAGGCGAGCTGAATATCTACGGTCTCGGCTACATCGGCGCCCAGGCCGGCAGCCATGTGCAGCGGATCTGCGAAGCGGTGACCACGCAGAACAACCTGCTGCTGTTCCATGTCGGCATCTGGAGCTTTTCGCCGGTCGAGATCGGCAACATGAAGCTGGAAGAGGCCCACCCGCTGGCGGACAAGTTCTCCTATGTCGCCCTCGGCCACGGCCACAAGCCCTATATCATCGAAACCCCGGCAGGACAGCCCTATGCTTATAACCCGGGCTCGCCGGAGCAGGTCAATTTCGGCGAACAGAGATACCCTAAGGGCTATTACCTGGTTTGCGAGACAGAGGGCAGGTTTACGGCTGATTTTCAAGCGACAGCGCCGCGGCCGATGCTGGTGGCCGGTATCGACCTGGATGGTTCTAACAATGCCGAGCAGGCGCTGGAGCGCTTTACCGCCCAGGTAAAGACGCTGTTGAACGCCGGCACCGATAAGCGGCGACCACTGCTGGAGTTGAAGCTGACCGGCCGGGTTCATTTCCATCCTTTTGAACTGGGGCGGGAACGGCTCAGGCTGGCCCTGGAGGGGATCGCCGATCCGCTGCACCTGGAGCTGAAAAACCAGCTGTCGCAGCTCAGCCGCAGCGCCGGCGACGGCGAGCAGAAAAAGAGTCTGAGCGAAATCGAGAAAGACGTCCTGCATGAGCTGATCTCTGCCAGCAGTCTGTACCAGGGGCGCGAAGAGGAGCTGACCGGGCTGGCCCTGTCTCTGCGGAACGCGGTGCAAAAAGGCGAGACCGACGGTGATGAGCTGCTCTCCCTGCTCGAAGGGGAGGGCTGAGATGCAGATCCTATCGATCGAACTGCAGAATATTAAATCACACCGGGACACCAGCCTGCGGTTTGCTGCCGGAATCAACGTTTTGTCCGGACCGAACGGTATCGGCAAAAGTACCATTTTCGAGGCGATCGGCTACGCCCTGTTCGGCGTCGATGCCCAGAGCTTTGTCGGCAACGTCGAACGCTTCATCTCCATCGGGGCGAAAAAGGGCGAAGTCCGGGTGGTGTTTCAACCGGCCGACGGCGAGCAGTACCGCGCCACACGCACCGTCGGCGCGCCGGCCAAGTGGTTGCTGGCCAAACAGGTCGCCGGTGACTTCGAGGTCGAAGAGCACAAGGACATCAAGGAAACCGAACTGCGGATCAAGGAGCTGCTCGGGCTCAACAACGGCCGCTCGCTGGCCGAGCAGTTCGAACTGGTGATCGGGCCTTTTCAGCATGAATTCCTCGGCCCCTTTGTGATCAAGCAGCCGTCCAAACGGCGAGACAAATTTGATGAGATTCTCGGCATCGACACCTGGCGCAAGACCTATAACGAAACCAGGCACCTGGGTAAAGCGATCGAAAACAAGATCACGACCTTAAGGGAAGTCATCGTGCCGTTGCAGCAGCAGCTGGATGTACTGCCGGAAAAACAGACCGAATTGTCGGCAGTCAGGCTGACACTGGAGAAAGAGCAACAGGAATCAGCAGCTCAGCAGCAGCGGCTGGAACAGCTGGCAGCGCAGCTCAAAACCCTCGACCGGCAACAGCAGGATCTTCAGCAGCTGCAGGCCGAACTGGCGACCCTGCAGCAACGGATCAGCAACGGCCAGGAAAAGATCGTTTTGCAGGAAGAGCGGATCAGCGCCGCGCAGCAGGCTGGTAAGCTGCTGGAAGAGAGTCAGGCCGGCAAGCTGGCGTTTGAACAAGCGGAAGCGAGTCTGCTGGAACTCCGCCGACAACAGCAGCAACAGCGCCAGCTGGAGCAGGAGGTCGCCGCGCAGGATAAACAGCTGGGCATGCTGCGGAGCCGCTACGAGACAGAAACGCGCGCGGTCGAAGAGGCCCGCAACGAGCTGCGACAGCAGGACCAGGCGCTGAACGAGAGCAGGGCAAGTCTTCTTGTCGATGAAAGCACGACCCGCTTAGCGCAACAGTTGCCGGAGCTTCGCGGTCGCAGCGAGCAGTTGCAGAAGCTGCTGGGGCAACTGGAAGGGCGTCGCTCCGGACTGCAGGAAGGGCAGCAAAAGCTTGCCGGCGGGATCTGCCCGTTTTTCCAGGAACCCTGTCGGAACATCGCCGACCAGCCGGCCCAGGACGTCTTCTCCGGGAAGTTTGCCGAGCTCGATGGACAGGGGACTCAACTCCGCCAGGAGCTGGCCGATCTGGGACAACAGGAAGCTGCTGCCGTAGCCGCAGAACAACGGCTCAGTGAAGTCCAGATCAAACTGCAGGGGCTGACGCAACAGCTTCAGCAGCTCGTCGAGCGGCGCAGCAGGAACGAGCAGCGGGCCGGACAGCTGGACGACTTTCGACAGCAGCAGGCCGCCGTCGAAAAAACTCTGCAGGAAAAGCAGCAGGCGGTTACCGCCTTCAGCAGTCTGCAGGCCGATATCGCGCGCGCCGAGAGTGAGAAGCAGGTCCATCAGCAGGCCCGTGATCTGTTTGTCGCCAATCAGCAGCAGGCCGCGGAACTGCCCCAGCGTCAGGAGGAGATGCAGAAATATAGCGCCCTGTTACAGCAGCTGCAGCAGGAGTTGACACAACAGCAGGACAGGCTGACGCAGGTTCAGGGTGATTACAACGCTGAGCAGCATCAGGATTTGAGCCGACAGATAGACCAGCTGCGCGAAGCGGTCGGGACGCTGCGGCAAAAAATCGAAGGTCTGACCGCAACCATCGACCGCCTGGCCGGAGAGATTGCCAAGCTGCAACAGGTAGAGCAGGAGATTGCGGCGAAAAAACTCCAGATCGCCAGGTTTGCCGAAAAAGAACAGTTGGTTAAGT
>CALZHR010000181.1 GCA_945787335.1 uncultured Desulfuromonadales bacterium | reverse complement strand
TCTGCGGCAATATCATGACCACCGGCAGTATCGTCGAAAAACTGATCAAAACCGCCAATATCCTGGTCGGCTTTCTGCCCGGCGGGTTGGCCATGGCCGGGGTGCTGGCCTGCGGCTTCTTCGGCGCCATCTCCGGCAGCACGGTCGCCACCGTGGTCGCCATCGGCGGTTTCATGATCCCGGCGCTGATGAAGAATGAGTACGACGAGCGCTTCTCGGTCGGCATCATGACCACCGCGCCGATCCTCGGCGTGATCATCCCGCCATCGATCTCGATGATCCTCTACGCCATGGTCAGCAACGATCAGCTCGAGGCGCTGTTTCTGACCGGCTTTATCCCCGGCCTGCTGATCATGCTGGCGATGAGCATCTACGCCTATTTCGTCTGCAAGAAGCAGGGGATCAAGACGATTCCCAAGCCGACTCTGCAGGAAGCGCTGGCAACGGTGAGAGAGAGCGCCTGGGCACTCTGTCTGCCGCTGCTGATCTTCGGCGGCATTTACTCCGGGCTGTTCACCGCCAACGAGGCGGCGGTGGTCGCCTGCTTTTACGCCTTCTTCGTCGAGGTCTTTATCCACAAGGACATGAAGTTCTTTGACATCAAGAGGGTCGTGGTCTCCTCGGCAGTCACCTCGGCGACCCTGCTGGTGATCGTCGCCGGCGCCTCGGTGTTCGGCGAGTACCTGACCTTCGAGCAGATCCCGGGCAAGATCGCCAACGCGGTGGTCGAGAGCATCTCCTCCCCCTGGGTGTTCCTGCTCTCGGTCAACATCCTGCTGCTGATCATCGGCATGTTCATCGACATCATCTCGGCGACCCTGATCCTGACGCCGATTTTCCTGCCGCTGCTCAACAAATTCGGCATCGACACTATGCACTTCGGCCTGCTGATGACCATCAACCTGGGGATCGGCTACTGCACCCCGCCGCTGGGCGTCAGCCTGTATATTTCGGGCGCCACGATCGACCGTGACCTGCTCTACGTCTCAAGGGCGGTGCTGCCGTTTCTGCTGATCCAGATCGCGATATTGATGCTGTTGACCTTCTGGCCTGACCTGGTGCTGATGCTGCCGCGCTGGGTGTATGGATGATTGAGGAGAAAAAGATGAATCCGAAAATTCTGATTCCGGTTGATGATTCGCCCACCTCGCAGAAGACCATCGAAGCGGTGATCGCGCAAAAGGAGCGTTTTCCCAAGCAGCTGAGCCTGCTGCATGTGGTGAACGATCAGCTCGCCTACCGGATGATCCCCGATTTTCAGGTTGAAATGGTCAAGCAGAACGCCGGCAAGGCCGGGCGGCTGCATTTGGAAAAGATCGCCAAGCAGCTGATCGAAGCCGGCTTCGAGGTCGACCTGCGCCTCGAGTTCGGTTCGCCGCGCCGGGTGATTCCGCAGGTGGCCAACGACGAAGGTTTTCAGCTGCTGGTGATCGGCCGGCACGCCGGCGGCGGCGAGATCCGAGATGTCTTGTTCGGTTCGGTCGCTAATTTTGTGCTGCACAATGTAAAGTGCCCCGTGTTGCTGTTCTAGGGGCGGCCGATATGCACTCATCTACGGCGTTGCCGGTAATTTTAGCACTGCGCCTTAGCGCTGCTAGGCCGCACTTTATAAATAGTCGGCGCCTTGCGTCTGAATACTTCACAACCACGTTTCAGCTGTGGTGGTTGACAGAATAAAAGCGGGCTCACGATTTGTGAGCCCGCTTTTATCACAGTACGGACAGCTTGCGTGGTTTAGAAGCCGAACCCGTGGCTACCGTGACGGCGGCCGTGATTACCGCGCATCGCCATCAGCTTATCCGCTTTTTCCTGCTGCTCGGCGGTCAGCAGTTGGAAAATCTGCTGCTTGAGCTTGGCATGTTCGACCATCCTGTCGACCTTCTGCTCGGCTTTTTTCATCGCCAGGGCGCGGAACTCCGCTTCGTTGAAGTCGTCGCCTGTCCGCAGCTGGCGAAACTCATCGCGCTCGGCCTGGCGCTGTTCGCGGTGCTCCTCCCGGCTCGCCCACTGTTTTTCCAGCAGGGCCTCGATCTGCTCTTCCTGATTATCGCTCAGGTCGAGGATCTCACTCATCATCTCCAGCTTGTGTTCCATCCGCTCCTCCCGCTCTTCGCTGGTCAGCTGCTGGCCTCTGCCGTAGCCTTTACCATCGCAGTCGCCTGGACCGAAAGGTCCGGCCAGGGCCAGGCCGCCGGTCAACAGGGCACCGATTATCAGCGTCGGGATAATAATTCTTTTTTTCATGGTTCCTCTCCTTTGGTTGGGTTGCGAGATGCGCTTGCTTGTTTCTGATGATTAGAGTCTAGAGAAAAGAATCTAAAGTGTGGGTTAAGAGCTGTGCGCCGATGGTAAAGTTTTGTAAACTGTTCGGGGGTGTGTCACTCACCGGCAGCAGGAGTCAGTCATGGATATTCTCGCCAAGGTGGCGGAACAAAAGATTCTCGCGGCAATCGCCCGCGGGGAGCTGGACAACCTCAGCCTGCAGGGGCAGCCAATCTCCCAGGAGGATGACCACCTGGTGCCGGACGAGCTGCGCATGGGCTACAAGATCCTGAAGAACGCCGGTGTGCTGCCCGAAGAGCTGCAAATCAAACAGGAGCTGTTGCAATTGCAGGATCTGCTCGACAGCTGCCAGCAGGAGGAGCAGCGTCAGCAGCTGCGCAAGCGGCTGACCACCCGGCAGCTGCAGTACGACCTGCTGATGGAAAAGCGGCGCCCTTCGGCGGCGCGGCAGCAGTACCAGCCACGAATTCCACGCAAACTGGGTTTTTAGGGGCCTCAATGTTACCGGAGAATCCACTCGATCGCTGGCGCTTGCTGCCGCTCAACCAGGTCGCCGCCCTGAAGCTCAAAGAGGCCGGACTCGGCACCGAGAAGGACAGCCTGCCGGTTTTTCAGCTGATGAGCTGGGGGCTGGCCAACGGCATCAAGCCGACCCACCGGCGCACCGCTCAGGAGCTGTTGCGGCTGCAGTATCAGAATCCCGCCGATGCCTACGCCTACCTGACCTCGGGCGTGCCTGGCGGCCTGCCCGACCTACACCGCAAGCTGCTGCGCCTTTCGCCAAGAGCGGCCGCCGAAGAGCTGCTCGAGGTCCTCGACATGCGCCTCAAGGCCGACCCGCGCAAACCCTATCCGTTGGCGTGACGTTCCCTTCCCCGGTCTTGCGGAGGATCAGCCGACCCACTTTTATTAAGAAGTTTTTATTTTTTAGCTTGACAAATTCTGCCGATTTTCCCTATACTTGCTAGCATTAAGAAATGGCTAATGCTGCTGCCGGGGGAGAAACCCGGCCCAGGCAAACCGGCCACCCGTTTTCTCGATAGTTCCTCCCTGCCACGCCACCGATTCCCAGCTGTTGAGAAAGTCGCCCTACGGCTCTGTGTTGACACAGGGCGAACCAATAACCTGCGTGTCGCGCAAAAGTTTTCGCGCGAGCGTTGCGAGGTCAGACGTGAAAAGTTTACTCATCAGCTTGACCCTGTTGTTCGCCATGGTTTTTCCCGCCGCTGCAAGCATGGGACAAAACGGAATCGAGATCATATTTTCCCAGGAAATCGTCGCTTTAGATGCCATGGGCAACCCCTACCAGCCGACGATCATCGACCCGGCGGCAATACCCGAAATGCGCAATCTGGATTTCGATCTACAACGGCAGCGGACCTTGCGGGTGGTCACCAACCTTCAGGGAGAACAGGAAAATGCCCTGCAGCGCGTCGCTCAGATCGTTAAGCGCAGCTATGCTTATGTTGAAAAAATGACCGGCGGAAGCCTGGACAAGGGTGTGCTGCTCTATCTGGTCGAGTTGGAGCAACTGCCGCTGGCCTATCGCTTTGAAGCCAGTTATCCGGCCGACGCCCCCTGGCAGGAAGTGCGGTTGGTGCTGCTCCGAAAGGGACAACCGCTGCTCGGCCCGGCCGGTTCACACGAACTCGCCGAGCTGCTTTACGATACCCTGCCGCATGAGCTGGGGCATGATATTCTGGCCGACATCTCGCCGTTACTGCACGATGTCGATGGTGACCCGTCCCATCATACCCGCTGGTTTATCGAAGGAGTCTGTGAACTGCTGGCCAAGCAGTTTACCCATCAGGAGGCTCCGGAAAGCCTGTCGCGCTTCCTGGCAATGCGCAATGTCGATGAGGTGCTGAGCGACCCATCGGTGCGCAATGCCCTGTTCAGCTGGTCGCAGCAGAACGACAACAGCATGACTC
>CALZHR010000180.1 GCA_945787335.1 uncultured Desulfuromonadales bacterium | reverse complement strand
GGGGCGGCATGGACCGTCGCCGTCAACTGTCCCGGCAAGGAGCGAGCGACAGCCAACATGTCATCCGCTGTGGGACAGGACAGGATCAGGGTCGCCGGACCGAAAACTTCTTCGGACAGATGTTGCTCACGCAGAAACTCCGCTGCGCTGGTCTGGAACAGCGCAGGCCGCACCAGACACCCGTCCAGCGGCTGAACGTCTGGATAATACAGAGAGGCGACGCCGGCAGCTGCAGCCAGCCGCTTGAGACCCTGCAGATAGTTCTCCTTGATCCCCGGATGCAGCATTATTGCAGGAGATTGCGTAGCGAAGCGTAGCCGCACGCTGTCAGCAAATGCATCCAGCTCTGAACCCTCCAGTGCGAACAACAGACCGGGGTTGGTGCAGAACTGGCCGACCCCCAAAGTGACCGAATCAGCAAATCGCTGGGCGAGCTTATCCGCAACCCCCGCCAGTGCCTGGGGAAGAATAAAGAGCGGATTGACGCTCCCCATTTCTGCATAGACCGGGATCGGCTGCGGCCGCGCTGCGGCGAGGTCGAACAAGGCCCGCCCGCCCTGCAGCGAGCCGGTAAATGCGGCCGCCGCCAGCAAAGGGTGTTGCACCAGAGCGGCCCCGAGTTGCTGCCCGGCTCCCTGCAGTAAAGAGAAGGTCCCGGCCGGCAGATCACAGTTACTGACCGCATTGCAGATCGCCCGGCCGGCCAGCTCCGAAGTTCCCGGGTGCGCCGGATGCCCTTTCACAATTACCGGGCAACCGGCCGCCAGGGCGGAAATGCTGTCTCCCCCGGCAACCGAAAAAGCGAGCGGGAAGTTACTGGCGCCAAAGACCGCGACCGGTCCCAGAGGGACAAATCTTTTGCGCAGCTCCGGTTTGGGATGCGGGGTCCGGTCCGGCTGGGGAGGGTCGATGGTCGTCTGGGCGTAGATCCCGTCTTTCAGCAACCGGGCGAACAGCTGCTGCTGGTTGACGGTGCGTGTCAGCTCCCCTTCCAGGCGAGCCAATGGCAGTCCGGTTTCACGGTGAGCCCGATCTATCAGCAGCGGCTTTATAGCGGTTAACTGACGGCCGATCTCTTCAAGAAACTCAGCCCGTCTCTGGTGATCCACGAGACGAAAGGCATCAACGTCATGATGCGCAAGCCTAACCGCTCGAGCAACCAATTCCGCGCTGGCCTCACTGAAAGCGGGCTCTAACGGCAGGTTCTCGCTTGGATCGAAGGCCTGAAAATACTCAGTTGTACAACCGACTTCCTGGCCACCAATGAGATGCATCCCACTCAGGTGCTGCATTTGGACTCACCTCTCGAAAGTGAAATCAAGACAATTTCCATCCGGCCAAGGTGATGACCGGAAAGACATTACACTTTTTCACGACGTCCCGGATGCTAGCATTTTTATGTTTTTTTCCAATCAATTAATGCTTAAAAAACGAACATTCCCTCAGCATAATTATCCAAATACAAATACAATTAATTTCACAGGCTCCGATCAGAACTCACAGACTCAGGTTTACGTCTCTTGAACAATCAGGACAAAATCCCCCAAATCTCTGTAGTCTTCGCGGAACGCCAGGGACTTTGCTGAAACAGAAGCAATTGTCAACACGGCGAGCCCCCTGCCGGCCTGCTTCAGGTACCAGTAAATACCGCCGTACCGTTTGGAGTGGTAATCGCCGTTGAAGTGGACCATCAGACCGTCCGGCGGCAGATTGTTCACGATGAAATGCGCCATGGTCGCATCCTTTACCGCCTGGGCAGCGACGAAATTTCCCGGCTCCATTCCCATCCCGTGCCCCATGCTCATCCCCAGCATTTCCTGGTAGCCGGGGGTCGCCAGATCAACAGTTATCGGCAAAGGCGCGATGAACCGCTTCGCCTCGGCAGAAAGTCGCTCCAGGGCACCGATCCCCTCACGGGCCACCAGGTTGGCATAGCGTCTGGGGATATTCGTGGCAATGAAACGCAGACCCTGCTCCCTGGCAAAATCGACCAGAGGCAGGTAGTCGGTCTCGTACCTGTCCCAGACCTTTGCCTCAGCCAGCACCTGTCGATGCAGGATCAGTCCGGCAAGGTATTCATCCAGAATCAGTTGATCGTCCGCCTCGAACATTTCGGCCCCGAGAACCAGGTTGCGGCCTCTGATGTCGAAGAGATTACGGGTGATTTTCTGCTGTAACTGGTGGATGAGAGGTTTGCCGTGCAGTTCACCGAAGAGAACCACATCGACCTCGGCAAGGGACTCAGATAAATCCTCAAAGCGGACCTCGTCTCCCTGCTTACCGTAGCATCGATAGTTCATTGTCGATCACACTCCTTCATTCGTCAGGAAGGGCATTCTCTATTCTGGCAACCCTCTGGGCTTTGGTATATTAGGAATTTTAGTGGAAAAGCCTGGCAGATCAACCGTCAAGGCTGTTTTCAGAAGTTAGGTTTCGGTCGCCGACCAAATCCGTCGCCAGGCTTTTTTCAGCAGGCTGAAATCCCTATTTGGTTCAAGCTGCCGGGCGGCGACTGCAACCCGCTGAGGGGACGTTTCGCCAACAACAAAAGAGAAGACATAGCTCGGCTCGGTCCCCATGCGTAAATCGGTCATCACAATGTCGCTTCCCTCCTGCCAGACTTTGTAAAAGCCTTTGGTAAACCAGCGAAGCCGCGCCACCGGCCAGTGCTCTTCAAGATTGACCAGCAGCTCAGGATGACTTTCGTAGCGCGTGAGCGTAACGTCCCCATAGCCATCGAGCAACGAATAGTAGCCCTCGTGATAGCTGCCGTCCGGCGCCATGGCGAGGATACGCCAAAGCATAGTGTTCAGCGGACCAGCGCTGACCAGCAGCTTCTCATAAGGTATCATCTGCCGGGCGAGCGATTTTTCCACGACCGCCGTCACATAGCTTTGCGCACCGACACTCCACACAAGGTAAAGGGTGCTGACGAACAAGGCTGCCTGATTGATCAGATGTCCCCGCTGGCTGGTGCGCGTCATCACCAGGGCAAAAATAACGCCGCTCAGCAACAGAAGAGTATAAAAAGGATCAATAATAAATACCGATCCCCAACCCACCGGAGAATCCCAAAACGGCCAGAAAACCTGGGTGCCGTAGACAGTAAAACAGTCGAGCAGGATATGGGTCATAAAGCAGAGCCAGACCAACCAGCTCCACTTAGTTAGATATTTTCGACTGTTCGGGTGAAGCTTGAGAATCAGCCAGACGAAAACCGGCGTCAGCAGCGAAAGGACAAACAGCGAGTGGCTGAAACTTCGGTGATAGGTGAAATCTTTGACCGGATCGCCAAACGGCAATAAGACGTCGAGGTCGGGCAGTGTGCCACAAACCGCTCCCCAAAGGCCCGCTTTGCGTCCCACTTTTCGACCAAGAACCGCTTCTCCGACGGCGGCACCGAGTGTCAATTGCGTCAGTGAATCCATGAATTCAGCTTACGCTCAGAGCAAATTAAAAATCAAACCTCAGCGGTTGTCAGCGAATGACTCCCCCGGCAGGCAACCCGCTGCGATTTCTTGCACCGTTCAAGGCTGAGCCTGAAATTGCAGGAGTTCAATCGAGAGGCAGAAAGCACAGCGACATGCAGGTTTACAGGCATTAAAAATCAGCCGGAGCAACATACAGATTCAGTGATGGCTGTCACTTATTCTTCTATAAAAAAAATCCGGCGAAAAACAAATTCGCCGGATTAATCCTCTATCTTCAGGCAGGTAGTATATATGAATTAAGCCTGTATCTGTCTTATTTCTTGCTGGCTGCCTTGGCTTTCGTGTCGCTGGTGACAACGGACTCTTTGTCCAGCAGTTGCTTGGAAATATCAAAGCTCTTGCTGACGCTGTCCTGAAACAGGGAAAACCCGTTACTGATAGCGTCGTTCCAAAAATCGACCAGCGGCTTAGCCTCGACTGGCAGCTGGCCAGTAGCTTTGTCGGCCAGACCTTTCGAGTCCTTTTTGATATCTTCAGTCTGGGCGAAAACCTGCTTGCTGAACTGCTCAAGCGCTTCGAGGCTTTTGATAGGTGCATCCTGGCTGGTCCAGTCCAGATTCAGTTGCCCTTCAACATAGCTCCGCAGAGTGTCCAGAGCTTTCTGTTGTTCCTTAAAAAGCAAACTGGTAGCTTCTTTCCCTTCTGCAGGAACATTCGGAATAATACCGAACAACGAATCGGTCAGCGTAGCTGCCTGACCGGATAATGCGCTGATGGTATCAAAACCGATCTTTGCTGCATTCTTGTTGAACTCTACGATCTGCTTGGCGAAGTCTTTTTGGTCCATTTTCTCCTCCTTAATGCGATGGCTTTTTCTTTGCCATCGGTTGGTTGTACACCAACCCTAAACAAACCTTAAACACCTGTCAAGCTTTTTGTTTATTTTTTGTTTATTATTTATTTAAAGCTATTGCTTTTTTCATGTCCGCAGGCTTTGGGTTTTATCTGTAGAGTCCTGAAAGCTTCAATGGTGCAAACGAAAAGCATTTTGTTCGCCTCAGTGCAGAGTGATTAGCAACAACCTGCTAAAAAACTGACCTATTAAGGACCTGGAGGAAATCCTTCCAGATGAGCAGGGGCACGGATGGGCACGAAAAGCAAAAGGGGTTAGCGATACATCGCTAACCCCTTTGAATTTCTGGTGGGCGTTACTGGGATTGAACCAGTGACCCCTGCCGTGTGAAGGCAGTGCTCTCCCGCTGAGCTAAACGCCCTGATTGGGTGGCTGTTATAACAACATCATTCGCGACTGTCAATATGAGAATGATCCAGAGAAATAACCGCTTCCCAATAAACTCCGAATCGCTGCGCCAAGACAGTTAACCCGGCAGAAACAAGGTTATTGCCATGCGGTGGCCCGGCTCGGTCACCAGCGCCCTGTCGATGATCGCCTCAATGGCATGGGGCTCTTTCTCAGTAACAACTTCAGCAAGATTAACTAACGCATCGGCATCCCAGAGAACGCGGAACTCGGGCTTGTCCAGCCCATTGGGAGTATGATGCAGGCCGACCAGTTCACAGACGTTGTCAATCAATTGATTATCCGATGCCAACTCGGCAAGAATTCTTCGAGCCACCGGTGGGCCTTCCTGCTCCTGCAGTTTACCGGTGCAGTTGCCATACTTTCGCTCTGCTTCAGGAATGCCGATATCGTGCAGGTAGCAGGCGCAGAGTGTCTCCAGCGGGTCGGCATCGATATATTCGAGCAGATTCAGAGCGTGACCGGTGACGTCATGAGCGTGTACAATCCGGCGCACATCACTGCCGAAATAAAGCTCCATGGCCTCCTTTACCTGGTCCAACAGGCGGCGCTGCGAGAGCGAGAGGGACGTCAGAATCGACTTTTCACTGTTTCCCATCCGCCCCCCCCGGCTCATTGTTGAGCACGTAAATCTTCGCCTCTGCTTCGGCGTGCAAAACCCCGGCGATCTTCAGCTGCGCGCGGGCCCGCCAGATCTTTTTCCGGCGCTCGGTCAACTGTCCCAACACCTCGACCTCAGAACCGACTGGCACCGGTTTGCAATAGCGTAACTGCAATTCAGCCGTGACACATTGGTCGGTCAATGACCGACAGGCGTAGATGCAGGCCTCATCCAACAAGGCGGCCAGGACACCGCCATGGACCAGATCCTGCCAGCCCTGGAATTCCGCATTCAGCTGTACCCGCGCGGAACTTGTGCAGGAATCCGGATGCGTGACGAAGGCGGCCTGCAAGCCGACAGGGTTATCAGGCCCGCAGACAAAACAGGCGGAATCGGCGCGGACGCCGGGCAGCCCGTTTTCAGGCATTCTCGGCGCGACCGACGCCGACATATTCGAAGCCCTGCTGGCGGATAAAGGACGGATCATACTGATTTCGTCCGTCAAGGATGATCGTCTGCTTCATCGACCGACGCATCGCTTCCAGGTCGGGATTTCTGAACGGCTTCCATTCGGTGACCAGCAGCATGGCATCGACATCCTGCAAGGCTTCATACTGATTGTTCACCAGATTCAGCTGCCCGTTTTCGAACCACTCCTGCGGGAGCTCCTCACGCGCGACATCCATCGCGACAGGATCATAGGCGAGCACCCTGGCGCCGGCTGCAATCAGGTCGCCCAACAGGGTTTTTGCCGGCGCTTCGCGCATATCATCGGTCCCAGGCTTGAAAGCAAGTCCCCAGACACCAAAGGTCAGTCCGGACAAATTGCTGCCGAAGCGACTGGCCAGATGACGACTGAACCATTTCTTCTGGGTCTGATTACGCTTTTCGACCGAAAGTAACAGCTCCGGCTGGAAGTCGACATCCTGTGCCATACGGATCAGTGCTTGGACATCCTTGGGAAAACAGGAGCCACCATAGCCGCAGCCGGGGTAGATAAAGGAGAAGCCGATCCGTGTGTCGGAGCCGATGCCACGGCGGACATTTTCGACATCGACCCCCATCAACTCACAGAGGTTGGAAATTTCATTGATGAAGGAGATTTTTGTTGCCAGCATGGAGTTGGCGGCATATTTGGTCATTTCGGCGTCTCGGATGCCCATGAACATGGTCCGTTCGTGGTTCCGGTTGAACGGAGCGTAAAGCTGACGCATCAACTCGTTGGCCTTTTCACTGTCGCTGCCAATGACAATTCGATCCGGCTTCATAAAGTCATCAATCGCCGCCCCTTCCTTCAGAAACTCCGGGTTGCTGACGACATCAAAATCGATCTGCACACCACGCCTTGTGAGTTCCTCTTGAACGGTCCTGCGCACCAAATCGGCGGTTCCGACCGGTACGGTCGATTTATCGACGATCACGGCATAATCAGTCAGTAGGCTGCCGATCTCACGGGCAACAGCCTGAACATATTTCAGGTCAGCTGAACCGTCTTCACCCGGCGGGGTTCCAACCGCGATGAAATAGATATTCGACTGCTGCATCGCCTCGGCCAGACTGGTAGTGAAAAGCAGGCGCTCCTCCTGATGGTTCCGCAGCACCATCGGCTCGAGGCCCGGTTCGTAGATCGGCAGTTTGCCGGCTTTCAAGCCATCAATCTTCTGCTGATCAACGTCCACACAATAGACCTTGTTGCCCATCTCGGCAAAACAGCTCCCGCTGACCAGACCGACATATCCGGTACCGACAATTGTCAGGTTCATCCCTCGCTCCTTTTCCTTTTAAAAAAGGGAAAACAAATAGTGGGCTACGCTCACGCAACCCACCATTTTTTTATTATTCGTTGGCGACCCCGGGAGGATTCGAACCTCCGACCTTCACCTTAGGAGGGTGCCGCTCTATCCAGCTGAGCTACGGGGCCGTTCGCACGCTTATAACCCAGCCGAACAGTTTTTTCAAGTCGCTTACCTAAGTACTAAAACTTCAATAAACTGAAGACTTTGCCATCGGGCAACCTTGCACGTCCATTAAGAAATTCAAGCTCGGCCATGAATGCGCATTCGTGGATCTCAGCGCCGAACTGCTCCACCAGCTCGACGACGGCGGCCATGGTGCCACCGGTCGCCAGCAGATCATCGGCGATGATCACGCGTTCGCCTTTTTTGAAGGCGTCTTCGTGGATTTCCAGCGTATCGCTACCATACTCCAGCTCGTAGCTGATACTACGGGTTTTATAAGGCAGCTTGCCGGGTTTACGCACCAGCGTGATGCCAGTACCAAGCTTATAAGCCAGCGCGGAACCGAGAATAAACCCACGCGCTTCAATGCCGACGATCTGGTCGATTTTTTCGCCGAGATAACGGTGGGCGAGCAGGTCGACCATCCGATGGAAACTCTTCGCGTCTGCCAGCAATGTGGTGATATCTTTGAAGACGATCCCCTTTTTCGGAAAATCGGGAATATCGCGGATTATATTCTTCAACTGATCCATGGTTGCTCCTTCAGCAGCATTTATTCATCAGGCTCGTCTTTCAAAATCCGTTCTTCCAGGGTCTTGCGCAATTTGGCCAGGCTTTTTGCCTCGATCTGACGAATTCGCTCCCGGGTAACACCGAATTTCTGGCCGATTGTATCGAGCGTCTGTGGCTCGCGGTCTTCCAGCCCGAAGCGCAAGGCGAGAATTTCGCGCTCATTTTCGGTCAGATCATCCATCCACTCGAGAACATGAGCGAACTGATCGAGATCTTCGATCATGGTCCCCGGATCGATCAGATTCTTGTCTTCGATCGTATCGATCAGGCTGTAGTCATTATTATCCCCCATCGGGTGTTCGATGGAGTAGGTTTTCTTCAACAGGATCATCATCCGCCGCACATAAGAAACCTCGACCCCCATTGCTTCGGCCATTTCTTCGATAGACGGATCGCGCTTGAGACGCTGGACAAGTTCCCGGCTGATTTTGACCAGCTTATTGATATCGTCGGCAACATGCACCGGGAGACGGATGGTGCGGCTCTGATTGACCAGGGCGCGCTCGATCGATTGCCTGACCCACCAGGTCGCATAGGTGGAAAAGCGGCAGCCCTTACTGACCTTGAATTTCTCCACGGCCTTGATCAGCCCCATATTCCCTTCTTCGATCAGGTCGAGGAACGGCAGACCGCGGTTCATGTAGCGCTTTGCGATCTTGACCACCAGACGCAGGTTCGATTCGATCATCCGCGCTCGTGCAGCGTCATCGCCCTTGGCAATAAGGCCGGCCAGCTCACGTTCTTCTTCTGCGGTCAGCAGGGTGCTTTTCTGGATTTCTTTCAGATAGAGTTTAATCGCGTCAGCAGACGCGTATTCATCATCAGCGGCAAGGTGCTCTTTTTTCTCCTCCTCAACCTCTTCCTCTTCGTTCTCAGGATCGACCTCGCTGAAACCGTCGAGTTGCTTCCCATCGACAGCATCTGTCCCGCCGTCTTCATACTCTGAGATCAATTCATCCATAAAAACTCCCCGCTCAGCACAAACATCCTAGATAGATGAAAGCAGTCTAGAGGACTGTTTCAACTCATGGCAAGTACAAAATCGGATCAACGGCCTGCTTCCCTTTTCGGACTTCAAAATGCAGCCGCGCCTTGCCACCGGCCGGCGGTATGCCGGAAAGGGCGATCTTTTCGCCCTGGCTGACAAAATCTCCCTGCCTGGCCAGATTGCGGCTGTTAAAGCCGTAAACCGTGAAAAAATCGTTTTCATGTTGCAGGATGATCAGATGACCATACCCTTTAACCCCGTCACCGCTGTAAATAACCTTACCTGCCTCAGCAGCACGGACCTCGCTGCCGGAACGAACGGCAATTTCGATCCCCTTGCCACTGCCGGCTTTGGCTTGAGGAGTGAATGAACGGACGATCTTGCCCCGCACCGGCCAGTGCAGCTTATTGACGCTGGTTGCTTTAGAAGATGTGCGCTGGGGAGGCTTTTGCGCAACTTTCGGAGCGGGGGCAGGCTGCGGCACTTTTTTGACAACGATTTTCTGCCGTGGTTGCGGAACTGGCCGTGGCGGCGACTTGAGCGGCTTATTTGGCGCAGTTTTAACAACCGGGACATGTTTCACCCGGTCCGCCCCGGGGATATATAGGCGGGTACCGGTTCTCAACCGACCGGGGTCCCTGATTCCATTCATGCGCGCCAGGGTCGCTTCATCAACCCCGTAAACCCGGCTGATCCGGTAGAGTGTCTGACCCGGCGCCACGGTATGATAGACCCCGCCACCACAGGAAATCAGCAGCGACAGACAGGCGAGGCAGACAAAGCGAGTCAGGGCTGATCGCCGGAATGGTGCCGCTCTTTTTATCATCTGCTGTCTGTGCATCAGCTAACAGCCTAACGAATCGGTCTTGTAATCTCAAGTTAAGGATTTAACCAGCAGAAATCCACCGACCAGCAGAACCAGAAAAAGGATCGACAAGAGATTGAAGTATTTTTCGATCAGCTCCCTGGCTGGTTTCCCCAGGTAGTAGAACAATGCCGCGACCAGAAAGAAGCGTAACCCGCGGCTGATGATCGAAGCAAAAATAAAGACCGGGAAATTGATCTGAAAAACCCCGGAGGCAATGGTGAAAATTTTATACGGAATCGGGGTAAAACCGGCGGCAAAAACGGTCCAGAAGTCGTATTGATCAAACAAGCCCCTGACCTGTTCAAAACCCTGCGGCGTAAATCCAGGGATGAACTGAAAGAAATACCCACTGACCGCCTCCCAACCGCCCCAGCCGATGGCGTAGCCGGCGATACCACCGGCAACCGAACCGAGGGTTGCGACCAGGGCAAAGCGATAGGCTTTCAGCGGCAGCGCCAGGCAGAGGGCCATCAGCAATACGTCCGGCGGAACCGGGAAAAAGCTCGCCTCGGCAAAAGCCAGAAGACCCAGGGCTGGCATCCCATAGGGAGTTTCGGCCCAGGAAAGGACCCAGTCATAAAGGCGGCGAATCAGTTTCATAACTGTATCATTTCATGACAATGCGGGGTTATCCGGTCAGCTCAGCCTGCCAGCCTTGTTCACCGATCAACGGAACGAAGCGGCACCCCATCAGTTGCTCCCGTTTGAAGCTGCCATCTTCGAGTCGGGTCAAGCGCAACAGAATCTGCTGCTGCCGATCACCCACCGGCAACACAAGTTTGCCGCCGACTTCAAGCTGCTGTAAATACTCGGTCGGCACCTCCGGGGCGCCGGCGGCGACCAGAATGCCGTCGAAAGGTGCCTGGTCACGCCAGCCGATGGTTCCATCACCGACCTTGATATTGACATTGCTCATCCTGAGCTGATCGAGAATCCTGCGGGCACGACCGGCCAGGCTTGAAATCCTCTCGATGGAGTAGACCCGATTGGCCAGCACAGACAGCACGGCGCTCTGGTAGCCTGAGCCGGTACCGATCTCCAGAATCCGCTCTTTCCCGCGCAACTCCAGCGCGGCAGACATTGCGGCCACCATATACGGTTGGGAAATCGTCTGTTTGTCACCGATCGGCAGTGACGCGTCGCTGTAAGCGTGGCTCTGCAGACCGGGCTCTACGAACAGATGCCGCGGCACCTTGCTCATTGCTTCGAGGACCCGTTCATCTGAAACACCGCGCGCCCGAAGTTGTTCCTCCACCATGCGCCGTCGCGCGACCGAAAAATCCATGCGATTAGTGATCCATCAAAGAGCTGAACGGCCAGGCAGCCAAACTGTCGAGGGATGCGTCGTTGGTCAGGTTCGTATGTAGCGGGGTGACCGAAATCAATCCTTCGTGCAAAGCGTTACAATCGCTTCCGGGCAGATTCTCGAAACCAACATCGCCGCCGCCGATCCAGTAATATGTCCGCCCGCGCGGATCCTGCTTGCAGATCACGGCCTCACCGTACTGGCGTTTTCCTTGCCGGGTCAGCTGCACACCCCGACACTCCCCTGCAGGGATATTTACATTCAAAAAAGTATCGGCCGGCAGACCGGCTTGCAGAATTTTCCCGGCCAGTCGTCTGGAAAAGTTCGCCGCTTGCAGAAGATCCTCGGCTTTAAAATGATGGGAATCGAGCGACACGGCAAAGGCTGGCAAGCCCATCAATGATGCTTCCATTGCTGCGCAGACAGTCCCTGAATAGGTAATATCATCGCCGAGGTTGCTGCCACGATTGATTCCGGAGACAACGAGATCCGGTGTCTCCCGCAACAGCCCATGAATGCCTAGATTGACACAATCGGTCGGGGTACCGTCGACGGCAAAGACATCCGGCTTGAGTTCCTCTGCCCGGAGCGGCCTTTCCAGTGTCAGAGCATGCCCCACAGCACTGCGATTCCGGTCCGGGGCGACCACGACCACCCGGCCAAGATCATGCAGCGCTTCGGCCAGAGACCTTATCCCCGGCGAGCGGACGCCATCATCATTGGTAACCAGAATCAACACGCAGGAGACTCATTCCTTGTCGGGGTCGGTGGTGAGCTGTGAGCGTAGACGCAGCAGATCAGCCTTCAGGTCTTTGAGCAGTTCTTGCGGAGAGGCAATTTGACTGGCGGTCAACAGCTCGGCGGAATCTTTGCTCTGCAGCTTCTTGCGCGCTCCGGCAATAGTAAAGCCCTGCCGATAAAGCAGATCCTTTATCAACAGGGCTGTTTCGACATCTTTACGACGATAAAGACGCTGGTTGGAGCGGCTTTTCACTGGCTGCAAGGTCTTGAACTCAGTCTCCCAGTAGCGGAGCACATGCGTCTTGACGTCGAGCAGGCTGGCGACCTCACCGATTTTGAAATAGAGCTTATCAGGTATCTCGACCTTCATTTAGCTCAACAAAATCAATCGGCCTGACCGTTGATCGATGCTTTGAGAACCTGGCTCGGTTTGAAAGTGAGAATCTTGCGCGCCGAGATTTCAATTTCGTTGCCGGTCTGGGGATTACGCCCGCGCCGGGACGCTTTATCCTTGACGACAAAATTCCCGAAGCCGGCAATCTTGATTTTCTCACCATCCTGCAAAGTGTGCTTCATCAGGTCGAAAACCATCTCGACGATGGCGGCCGATTCCTTCTTGGAAAAGCCGGTGGTGCGGTAAACACTTTCGATTAAATCTGCCTTGGTCATAATCCCTCCCGCAAGAGTTTCGCAGGTCCCGTTATGGAAATTAACTATCTATTTGATTTTCCAGGATTTATATCATAGAGACCTGGAGTGCGCAATAACCAATTAGCGAATTTCTGCTCCAAGCTGCTGACAAAGTGACTTTATCAACCTGCCATGAGCCTTGCTGACCTCTTCTTCCGTCAGGGTTTTCTCCAGATCTCGGTAGCGGATTCGAACCGCCAAACTTTTTTTCCCGTCAGGGATTCCCTTGCCGGTATACAGGTCGAACAGTACCGCATCTTCCATGTATTTGACTTTGCTCCGGGTGATGATCCGCATCACTTCCGCAGCGGAGATCTCCTCATCGAGCAGCAGCGCACTGTCGCGAATCACGTCCGGGAAGCGGGACAGTGGTGTGAAGCCGGGATGTTTACCGGCCAGCTCGATCAGCACCTCAACATCGATATCGAGCAGGAAGACCGGCTGGTCGATATCGAATTCTGCCAGCACCTGCGGATGAACTTCACCAATTGTCCCCAGCACCCGATCCTGGCAAAGCAGCGTACAGGACTTTCCGGGGTGCAAATAGGGTTCACTGCGCTCGGCGTTATAGTCTACCCTGTCAATCTGGAGGCGACAGAACAACTCTTCGGCAATCCCCTTGAGATCGTAAAAATCAACCGCTGTTGCCGACTGCGACCAGCCTTCGGGTTGCTGGCGCCCGCAAAGGACCCCGCAGAGACGCAGATCCTCCTGGCAGGTCTCGGCACCGGCGAGCGGCAAAAAGACCGGGCGCAATTCAAACAGACGCAGATCGTTGCTGCGATAAGCGAGATTGCGCGCAACAGAGTCGAGGAGGCTCGGCACCAGGCTGGTGCGCATAACCGACTGATCTTCAGTGAGCGGGTTGAGCAGCTTCACCTGCTCCAGGCGCTGATCATCAGCGGGCAGCCCGAGTTTAGCCAGTGCCTCGGTGGAGATGAACGAATAGTTCATCGCTTCCGAGAAGCCTTTTGCAACCATAGTATCGCGCAGCTGCTTCTGAAGCTGCTGCCGCAAGGGGGCCTGAGGAGCATCGACGGTCCCGACCGGCATGGTGGTCGGGATATGCTCGTAGCCATACAGACGCGCTACCTCTTCAATCAGGTCGACCTCCCGCTCCAGGTCGGGGCGGAAGCTCGGCACGGTGACCTGGAGACGGCTGGGAGAATCACCGGCACTGACATTCAGGCCGATGGAATCGAGCAGTTGTTCAACCTGATCACAGGCGACCGGAATGCCGAGCAGCTTTTCGACATTCTGCGCATCGATGCTCAGCACCGGGGTTTTTAGCTGCTGCGGGTAGTTATCGATCACCCCAGCCACCAGCGCTCCCTGCCCCAGCTCGGCGATCAGGCTGGCGGCGCGATCGAGAGCAACCGGGACCATGTCGATGTCGGCCCCACGTTCGAAACGATGCGAAGACTCGGTGTGCATGCCGTGTCGCTTGCTGGTCCGGCGGATCGCCGTCGGCTTGAAATAGGCCGCTTCGAGCAGAATGGTTTCGGTATCATCCTGCACTTCGGAGTTCTGACCGCCCATCACCCCGGCCATGGCGACCGGACGCTTGCCGTCGCAGATCATCAGGTCTTCTGAGCTCAGGTTGTGTTCCTGATCATCAAGGCTGATGAACTTTTCACCCTGGTGCGCCCGTTTAACGACAATGCGCCCCTCTTCGAGCAGCCTGTAATCGAAGGCGTGCAGGGGATGTCCCAGCTCCATCATCACGTAGTTGGTGACATCGACCACATTGTTGATCGAACGCATACCGACCGCCTCGAGGCGGCGAACTATCCAGTCGGGCGAGGGACCGATCTTGACCCCCGTGATCATCCGGGCGGCATACCGCGGACACAGTTCGGCATCCTCGATGGTCACCGAGGCCTTTTGGGTAATTTCCTGTCCCTGATCCTCGATCTGAGGGTCAGGCAGATGGAGCGGTTTGCCGCACATCGCGGCAACTTCCCGCGCAACGCCGACGATGCTCAGGCAATCGGGACGGTTGGGGGTCAAACCGATTTCGATCTGGTAATCCTTCAGCTTCAGGGCTTCGAAGACCGGCAGGCCGAGGGTCAAGCCTTCCGGCAGGATGATGATCCCGGCGGCTTCCTCGGCAATTCCCAGCTCTTTTTCCGAACAGAGCATCCCCAGCGAGACCTGGCCGCGGATCTTCGATTTCTTGATCTTGAATTCACCCGGAAGCACCGAGCCGGGTTGGGCCAGAGCGACCAGGTCCCCGGCGAGATGATTCGTCGCACCGCAGACGACTTGAACAATCTCAGAGCCGTTGTTGACCTGACAGACCGTCAAACGATCGGCCTCGGGATGTTTCTCGACCGACTCGAGCTTGGCGACGATGACCGATTCGAGCCCACCGCCGATCTCCTCCAGGGCATCGACCTCCAGACCGACCATGGTCAGGCGATCACAGAGCTCCTGTGGGGAATAATCAAAATCGACAAACTCTTTCAACCAGTTATATGTGACTATCATGAATCGCTATCCTCTCCTCAATCTCAAAACTGCCTGAGGAAACGCAGATCATTTTCAAAAAACAGCCGCAGGTCGTTGACGCCATATTTGAGCATGGCGATCCGCTCCAGCCCCATCCCGAAGGCAAAACCACTGCAGCTGCCAGCGTCGTATTCGACCGATTCGAAAACTGCCGGATCGATCATCCCGCAGCCGAGAATTTCCAGCCAGCCGGTCTGACTGCAGACCCGGCAGCCCTTGCCGCCGCAGATCACGCAGGCGATATCGACCTCGGCGCTCGGCTCGGTAAACGGAAAAAAGGACGGCCGGAAGCGCACATCCTGCCCCTTGCCGAAAAACTGGTTGAGGAAATGGGTCAGAATCCCTTTGAGATCACCGAAGGTGACCTTCTCATCGACCAGGAAACCTTCGATCTGGTGGAACATCGGGCTGTGGGTGATATCGGAATCGCGGCGGTACACGGTCCCCGGCGCGATCACCCGTACCGGCGGCTTGTTTTTGAGCATGGTGCGGATCTGTACCGGCGAGGTGTGGGTGCGCAGCACCAGGTCGTCGGAAATATAAAAGGTGTCCTGCATATCCCGGGCGGGATGATCCTTCGGGATGTTGAGCGCTTCGAAGTTGTAGAAGTCCTGTTCGATCTCCGGCCCTTCCTCGACGACAAACCCGAGGCGGGAGAAGATATCGACGATCTCCTCGGTCACCAGGGTCACCGGGTGCTTGCTGCCGGCAAAGGTTCCACGTCCGGGGAGGGTCACGTCGATTTTCTCGCTGGCCAGGCGAGCGTCGATAGCCGCCTGATTCAGCAGCGTCTGCCGCTCGGCAAAAACCGCTTCGATCTGATCCTTGAGCGTGTTGACCAACTGACCGATGGCCGGCCGCTCTTCCGGGGAGAGATCGCGCATCCCCTTCATGACATCGGTCAGGGCGCCTTTTTTGCCAAGGTACTGAACACGAACATCCTGTAAGGCGTTCAGATCGGCGGCCTGCTGCAATGCAGCCAGGGCTTCATCCTGTAGCTTTTGCAAACGCTCTTTCATCATTTTAATCCATATTCAATCGAACTTAATCCGTAACGCTCGATCTGGGTTTCTTAAAATCGACCAGTTCCCTGCAAGGGAACTGGTCGACAAATAAAATGAACCGGATACAAAAAAGGGAGATGGAGCGAATCACTCCACCTCCCGGGATCGGCTGAGATCAGCTTACTGCAGCCGTGCTTTGGCGGTTTCGGCGATCACGGCGAAACCAGCAGGGTCGTTGACGGCAAGATCTGCCATAATCTTGCGGTCGAGGGCCACCTCGGCCTGTTTGAGGCCATAGATCAGGCGGCTGTAGGAGAGACCGTTTTCACGGGCCGCGGCGTTGATTCGGGCAATCCACAGGGCACGGAAATCCCGCTTCTTGACGCGACGGTCACGGTAAGCGTAATTCAGTGCGCGGTCGACTGCTTCGGTCGCTGAGCGGAACAACTTGCTGCGGGCGCCACGATACCCCTTGGCGAGCTTGAGAACCTTGTTCCGACGACGTCTGGCTTTAAAGCCTCTTTTTACTCTTGGCATCTCACTTCTCCTTCTAAGTCAGTGGTTTCGGCATATGCCGCGGCCGGATCTGCAGGGGGAGATCGTCCCCACAGTTCACAGCCTGACCTGCCGGAGGGCAGGCAAACTGGTTACAGGTACGGAATCAGCTGGGCGATGTTGCGCTCATCCGATTTGTGGACCAGCGTCGCCTGACGCAGGTCACGCTTCCGCTTGGTGCTCTTCTTGGGCAGAATGTGGCTGGTAAACGCCGTGTTCCGACGGATCTTGCCGGTGCCGGTCTTGCGAAAACGCTTGGCCGCACCACGATTGGTCTTGATTTTTGGCATCTTTCTCTCCCGTTACTTGTTTTTTGCTCTACCGGTGATCCGGTTCATTTTTTCAATGGGCCGATCATCATGGTCATGAAACGTCCCATCTTGCTCGGCTGGGACTCAACCTGCCCGATATCCTTGAGGGCTTCAACTGCTTTATTCAGCTGCATCATCCCTTGTTCGGGGTGGGCATTCTCGCGGCCGCGGAACATGATGGTCAGCTTGACCTTGTTCCCCTCTTCGAGGAAACGTCGCGCATGCTTGATCTTGAACTGGAAATCATGATCATCGGTCTTCGGTCGCATCTTGACTTCCTTGATTTCGACCTTAACCTGTTTTTTCTTTGCTTCAGACGCCCGTTTGGCCTGCTGGTACTTGTACTTGCCGTAGTCCATCACCCGGCAGACCGGTGGATCCGCCTGCGGGGAGACCTCGACCAGATCGAGACCATGCTCTTCGGCAAGTTCCAGTGCCTGCTCAATACTCAGAATGCCGAGCTGACCGCCTTCATCATCAATCACCCGAACCTGGCGGGCCTTGATGGCGTCGTTGATATTCGCTTCCTTAGCGATGGGGTGCCTCCTCTGTCCTGTTGCAAATGTCGCTTGCAAGCATATTCACTGAACCACAACGGCGAAAAGACCCACTGCGGGTCTTTTCGAAGCTTATCGGTACTGAGCCGACTCGTCCTCTACAAAACTGACAAACTCTGCAACGCTCATCGGAGCGAGATTCTTTCCGTTGCGGAAGCGCGGTGCTACCGTCTGTTCTTCCATTTCACGATCGCCAATGACCAGCATGTACGGGATCTTGGCCATCTGGGCTTCGCGAATCTTGAACCCGAGCTTTTCATTCCGCAGGTCCGATTCAACCCTGACCCCGGCGGAACGCAGCTGCTCATAAACCTGCTGCGCATATTCGGCCTGATTGTCGGTGACATTCAGAACGATCGCCTGAACCGGCGAAAGCCAGAGCGGGAAGCTGCCTGCGTAGTGTTCGATCAGGACACCGATAAAGCGTTCGATCGAACCGAGTATCACCCGGTGCAACATCACCGGACGATGTTTCTCGCCGTCTGCGCCGATGTAGTTGAGATCAAAGCGTTCGGGCAGGGTAAAATCGCACTGGATTGTAGCACACTGCCACTCCCTGTCAAGCGCGTCCTTCAGCTTGACATCGATCTTCGGACCATAGAATGCGCCGTCCCCTTCGTTGATCTCATACTCCTGTCCGCTGTCGTCGAGAGCACTGCGCAGCGCGCTGGTAGCGCGCTCCCAATCATCGTCACTGCCGATCGATTTTTCCGGCCGGGTGGAGAGCTCCATGCCGTAGTTGAAACCGAAGATCCCGGCGACCTCCTGTACGAACTGCATGATCGCCTTGACTTCGGCGTCGATCTGATCCGGCCGGCAGAGGATATGCGCATCGTCCTGGGTAAAGCCGCGCACCCGCAGCAGGCCGTGCAGCACGCCCGACTTCTCGTGGCGATGCACGGTGCCGAGCTCGAAATAACGCAGCGGCAGGTTGCGGTAGGAGCGCGGCTTCGATTTGTAGATCAGCATGTGCGCCAGGCAGTTCATCGGCTTGATACCGTAGCCCTGCTCGTCGATCTCGGTGAAGTACATGTTCTCGCGGTAATTCTCGTAATGGCCGGAAGTCTGCCAGAGCTCGGTCTTGAGAATCTGCGGTCCCATGACGATATCGTAACCGCGCTTGAGGTGCTCTTTGCGCTCGAAGTCTTCGATCACCGTCCGCAGCATGGCGCCCTTGGGGTGCCAGATCACCAGGCCGGCGCCGGCCTCTTCGCTGAAAGAGAACAGGTCCAGCTCACGACCGAGCTTGCGATGGTCGCGCTTGCGCGCTTCCTCGAGGCGGTTGAGGTGCGCTTTGAGCTCCTTGTTGTTCTGGAATGCGGTCGCATAGATCCGCTGTAGCATGGCGTTCTTCTCATCGCCACGCCAGTAAGCGCCGGCCAGGCTGGTCAGCTTGTAGGCTTTGAGCAGCCCAGTACGCGGAATATGCGGACCGCGGCAGAGATCGACGAAGTTCCCCTGGCGGTAGAGGGAGACCCGCCCCTCATCGAGGTCCTCGATCAACTCGACCTTGTAGTCCTCACCCATCTCGCGGAACAGCTTGATCGCCTCGTCGCGGCCGAGTTCTTCGCGGATGATCGGCAGGTCGGCCCTGGCCAATTCGTCCATCTTCTTTTCGATCAGCGCGAAATCTTCCGGAACGAACTTTTTGCTTTCGCTGTAAAAATCGTAATAGAAACCGTCTTTGATCGCCGGGCCAATGGTGACCTGCACCTCGTCACCATAGATATCCTTCACCGCCTGGGCCATCAGATGAGCGCAGGAGTGCCGGATAATTTCCAGTGCTTCAGGAGAATTCTGGGTAATCAGCTCCAGCTTGCCGGAACCGGGCAACGGCCGATTGATGTCGTAAAGCTGGCCATCAAAGCGGGCCGCCACCGATTGACGGGCCAGGCCTTCGCCGATGCCCATGGCAACATCGTAAGGTGTCGCGCCAGACTCAAGTTCTTTGACCGATCCATCTGGAAGCTCAATCTGTAGCATTGCCATCGTCAGTCTCCTGAAACAAAAAGAGGCATCTGAAAGATGCCTCGACTTAGTAACGGTCAGTAATTGTTCTTACAGGTTATTGGTAGGCACGGGCGGGATTGAACCGCCGACCCCTACCGTGTCAAGGTAGTGCTCTCCCACTGAGCTACGTGCCTGTAACCAACCGCGGCGTTCTTGTATCAAATCGCCGTTCACACTGTCAAGCCATTTATCGTTTGTATTCGGTTTTTTTCTCTCCCCGCGCCCTTAAATTGCATTGAGATGATTCCCTCTTGCCTCTGCCCTGCGACAAAGTTAGAGTAAACCAGCGTTTGACCAGATTACAACGCTGGTATTCACATTTCTTCACTGCAATGAGGTGTCATCGTGCAAACGATCGATCAGTTAATCCAGTCAAGCTGCCAGCAGCACAATTCAAGAATTGCCCTGCAGAGCAAACACTCCGGCAAATGGAAAGGGCTCAGCTACCGTTCGCTGTGGGAAGCGGTGGAGAAGCTTGCCTCCGGCCTTCGGCAGCTCGGCTACCAGGATGGCTCCCACATCGCCCTTCTCGGCCCCTCCTCGCCGCGCTGGGTGGTCTCTTACCTGGCAATCCTGCGGGCCGGCTGCGTTGCCGTCCCGATCGATAAAGAGCTCAAGGCCGCAGAGCTCAGACACATTCTGAACGATTCCGACACCCAAGCACTCTTCTGCGGCCAGGCGCAGTGCGAGATTGTTCTGGAGATCATCAACCAACTACCGCAGCTGAGCAAAATCATCCTGCTCGACCTGCCCCTTTCCGAACTGACCGACAAGGGCGAAATCGCCGGGGTACTCGAAGAGCTGTCCAACGCCTGGCACAAGCTGACTGATGACTATTCGATCTCCGCTGAACGTCACAAGGAGCTTGAGGATCTGGCCCTCGAAGCGTTGTCGCTGCTGCAACATGGCGCGAACCTGGATGCGGAGAAACAGATCATCCGTAACTTTCTCAGCCATACGGAAACCTCGCGCAACAAGCTGCTCAAGGAAGGTCGCCTGCTGGCCTACAAAGAGATCTTCCACCAGCAGCCGCTGCCTCCGACGCAGGCGAAACCGGAAGAACCCGCCGTCATTCTTTACACCTCCGGCACGACCGGTCGTTCCAAGGGCGCGGTACTCAGCCATCAGAACATCGTCAGCAATATTGAAGCGGCCTGCGACCGGTTCCAACTCGACAGCTCAATCCGCACCCTCTCTTTCCTGCCGATCAATCATGTCTTCGAACAGGTTTGCGGCATCCTGCTGCCGCTGTCCCTTGGCGGCCAGGTCAGCTTTGCCGAATCGCTCAAGAAACTGGGCGACAACCTGAGCGAGATCAAACCGAGCTTCCTGCTCGGGGTCCCGGCGGTTTATCGCCTGCTGTTCGATCGGATCATGAAAAATATCGAGTCGAAGACCGCCTCGCGGCTGCTGTTCCGCTTCCCGCTGACGCGCAGGATCGTCACCAGCAAGGTGCAGCAGAACGTCGGCAAGGATACGACCTTTATCAGTGGCGGCGCGGCCCTGGACCCGACCGTCGCAGCCGGCTTTCATGTCCTGGGACTGAACCTGCTGCAGGGCTACGGTATCACCGAAACCTCACCGGTCATCTCGGCGGAGAGCCCCTTTAAAAGCAAACCGGGAACCGTCGGGGAAGCGCTCGATGGCGTCGAGATCAAAATTGATCAGCCGAACGCCGACGGCGAAGGAGAGATCCTGGTCAAGGGCCCGAATGTAATGATCGGCTACTACAAGAATGACCAGGCCACCGCAGACGTCCTCAAGGATGGTTGGTACCGGACCGGCGACCTGGGGCGCTTCGACGAAGACGGCATGCTGAGCATCTGCGGGCGGGTCAAAAACCTGATCGTCACCCCGAATGGCAAGAACGTCTACCCGGAAGAGGTCGAAAACCACCTGCTGAACAGCCCGTACATCGCCGAAATCATGGTCTACGGTCACAAGATCAGCGCGACTGCCGAAGAGGTTTATGCGGTCATCTATCCGGACGAAGAAAAACTCTTTGCGCTGGAGAAGGAGCAGAATCGCGGACCCCTATCGGCGGCCGAGGTCGAAGAGGTGATCCGCCGCGAGGTTCTCAATTTCGGCAAGGAGTTGGCCGACTACAAGCGGGTCAAAAAATTCACGCTGCGCGAGGATGAGTTCCCGAAAACCACCACGCGAAAAATCAAGCGCTACGTCGTCGAACCGGAGATCTCCACGGGCGACGCAGAATAACAACAAAAAAGGCTGCCAAACTGGGCAGCCTTTTTTGTTGATGCGTGACATTCCTGCGAAATCAATCGAGGGAATTTTCCACCCGGATCAGGCGGGTCGGTTGCTGAACGATCTCCAGCTGATCGATCTCCGCCAGCGCCTGGTTGATGTTCGATTCTTTCGCGTCGTGGGTCATCAGCACGATCGGCACCGCGTCGGCCTCATGACGTTCCGGCTGGATCATCGACTGGATGCTGATATCGTACTTGCCGAGAATCCCGGAGATCTGTGCTAACACACCCGGCCGGTCGACGGTCGTAAAGCGCAGGTAATAATGGCTGACGATATCGCTCATCTGCTTGATCGGCAGCTCGCCGACCTGATCGGCGCAGTAGGCCATGATCGGCGTGCGCCCCTTGGCCCCCGAGGCCATATCACGCCCAATCGCCATGACATCTCCCATCACCGCGCTGGCGGTGGCGTCCATCCCGGCCCCACTGCCGTAGAGCATCGCCGGCCCGAGGAAATCCCCGGAGAGCCGAACGGCGTTGAAGACGCCATCGACCTCGGAGAGCTGATAGCTTTTCGGGATCATGGTCGGATGCACCCGCACCTCGATCTGCTCGCCGTTGCTCTTGCCGATCGCCAGCAGCTTGATCTTATAGCCCATCTGGGTGGCGAACTGGATATCGATGGCGGCGATGTTGCTGACCCCCTCGGTATAGACCTGGTCGAAATCGACTCTGGTGCCGAAACAGAGCGCGGCCAGCAGAGCGATCTTGTGGGCGGTATCGACCCCTTCGACATCAAAGGTCGGATCCGCTTCGGCGTAACCGAGTTCCTGAGCCTCTTTGAGCACCGGGGCGAAATCGCTCCCTTCATCGGTCATCTTGGTCAGGATGTAGTTACAGGTGCCGTTGAGGATACCGAGCACGGTGCTGAAACGGTTTGCGCAGAGGTTCTCCTTGATCGCGGAGATGATCGGGATCCCGCCGCCGACTGCAGCTTCGAACATCACCTGGACACCGTTTTTGTTGGCCGCGGAGATGATCTCCTGACCGTGCACCGCCATCAGAGCCTTGTTCGCGGTGACAATATGCTTGCCGTTAGCGATCGCCTTAAGGATAAACGACTTGGCCGGCTCATAACCGCCGATCAGCTCGACCACCACATCGACCTCTGGGTTGCTGATCACCTCTTCCACGTCGGTTGTCAATACGCCCTGGGGGAGTGTCACACCCCGGTCGGAGGTGATATCGAGATCGGCGATCTTGACCAGTTCTACAGATTGGCCAATCCGTTTCGCCATCAGCTCCGCGTTCCGCTGAAAAACCCTGACGACGCCGGTGCCGATGGTGCCGAAGCCGAGCAATCCTACTTTGATCGATTTCATTCAAACCTCACTGTATGATTGAATATGTGCGACAGATAGAATGCAAGTTACTCTGCAGACTTCTTGGCTTTTTGGGCAATCTTGTCAAGCAGCCCGTTGATAAAGGAAGGAGACTCCTTGGTTCCGTAGCGTTTGGCGATCTCGATCGCTTCATTCAAGGTCACCCGCACCGGGATCTCCGGCTGGTAGAGCAGCTCATAGGCGCCGATCCGCAGCAGCGACAGATCGACCGCGGTCATCCGCTCAAGCGACCAGTTTTTCGCCACCTCGCGGATTTCCCGATCGAGCACCGATCGGTACTCGACTACCCCATTGACCAGGGTTTCGGCGAACAGCTTTGCCGCGGTCGGCAAGGGCTCGTCGACTGTCTCGAGCGGCTCGCCAAGAGCATCGTCGGCAAAACGAAAGGTCTCCCAGAAGGTATTCAACAGCCAGCCGACATTGGTCTGGTCGTCAAGCTTTAATGCAAAGAGGATTTTCAGGGCACATTCACGCCCGACCCGCCGGTTGTTACTTGCCATCGACTCAGAGCGCTCCCATAAGGTTGACCATCTCGATGGCGCTCATGGCTGCTTCAGCCCCTTTATTGCCAGCTTTGGTTCCGGCCCGCTCGATCGCCTGTTCCACCGAATCGGTGGTCAGTACACCGAAAGCGACCGGCAGTCCTGCGTCGAGAGAGACCGATGCGACCCCCTTGGTGACCTCAGCGCTGACATACTCAAAATGCGGTGTCCCGCCGCGGATCACGGCTCCGAGACAGATCAGCGCGTCATATTTACCCGACGCGGCCATCTTTTGGGCCAGCAGCGGAATCTCGAAGGCGCCGGGGCCTTTGACCACGGTCAGGTTCTGCTCATCGGCGCCGTGGCGCATCAGGGTGTCGATGGCCCCTTCCAGCAGCCGGTCGCAGATGAAACTGTTGAAGCGGCTGACGATCAGCCCGAAACGGAAGCCCTTGGCGTCCAGGTTCCCTTCGATAATGTGCGGCATCTTCTCCTCCTGCGGTCAGGTGTGGCTAGAGGTTCTCCAGCAGGTGACCCATCTTTTCCCGCTTGGTTTTCAAATATTCAACGTTGGTGCAGACAGGTACGGCCTCAATCGGCACCCGCTCGATGATCTCTAAACCATAGCCTTCAAGACCAACGATCTTCTTCGGATTGTTGGTCATTAAGCGCAGCTTGCGAGCACCCAGATCAGCCAGCATCTGCGCGCCGATGCCATAATCACGCAGGTCAGCGGCAAAACCGAGGGCCTCGTTCGCCTCGACAGTGTCGGCGCCCTTGTCCTGCAGGTTGTAGGCTTTGAGCTTATTGATCAGGCCGATACCACGCCCTTCCTGGCGCATATAGAGCACCACACCGCAGCCCTCCTTGTCGATCATATCCATCGCCGCATGCAGCTGGTCACCACAATCGCAGCGCTGCGAACCGAAAACGTCGCCGGTCAGACATTCCGAGTGGACCCGCACGAGGACCGGCTCATCCGGCTTGATCTCTCCTTTGAGCAAGGCGAGGTGTTGTGCATTATCGACATCATTCTCATAGACGATCGCCTTTAACTCGCCACCGGGCAGGGTCGGAATGACGGTTTCAACGGCACGCCGCACCAGTAACTCTTTCCGCATCCGGTAAGCGACCATGTCGGCGATGCTGATAATCTTCAGAGCGTGCTGTTCGGCAAACTTCTGCAGTTGCGGCATTCGCGCCATGGTCCCGTCTTCATTCATGATTTCGCAGATCACGCCGGCCGGTTTGAGGCCCGCGAGGCGAGCCAGGTCGACCGAACCTTCGGTCTGCCCGGCCCGCACCATGACGCCACCCTTTTTTGCCCGCAACGGAAAGACATGACCGGGCCTCGCCAGATCACGGGCGACGGTCTCATCGGCGACGGCCACTTTAATGGTGTGCGCCCGGTCGGCCGCGGAGATACCGGTGGTGACGCCGCGCCGCGCTTCAATCGAGACCGTGAAGGCGGTGCCGAAAGAAGAGCTGTTGTCACTGACCATCAGCGGTAACTCCAGCTCGTCGGCGCGTGCTTCGGTCAACGAGAGGCAGATCAGCCCCCGCCCTTCCTTCGCCATGAAGTTGATAATTTCCGGGGTCACCTTTTCGGCGGCAACGACCAGATCGCCCTCGTTCTCACGATCCTCGTCATCAACCAGAATGACCATTTTGCCGTTGCGGATATCTTCCAGAGCAGCTTCTATTTTTGCTATCGGCATTTACTTTATCCTTCGTTCAAATCTGTAGCCGGCAAATATGTCACAGAAAACCATTTTTAGCAAGGAGCTCCAGGGTGATTCCGCCGCTTTGCGGCTGGCCCTTCTCTCCCTGTAGCAGGCGCTCGACATAGCGCCCGAGCAGATCGGTTTCGACGTTGACCAGCTCCCCCTCTTTACGCTCTTGCAGGGTGGTCCGTTCCAGAGAATGGGGGATGACGGCGACGGAAAAGCCCTCGTCATCGACAGTGTTGACCGTGAGGCTGATACCGTCAATCGCCACCGAACCTTTTTCGACCACATAGCGCAGCGCTGCGGACGAAAGGCTGAACTCAAAGCGAACGGCGTTGCTGTCATGATAGCGGCGAGTGATCCGTGCGACAGAGTCGATGTGGCCACTGACCAGATGTCCGCCGAGCCGGTCGCAGAGCCGTAACGCGCGCTCCAGGTTCACTGTCATGTTCGGCCGAAGGCTGCCAAGGGTCGAACAGAGCAGGGTCTCCGGCGACACGTCAGCAACAAAGCTCTCGCTGTCCCAGGAGACCAGGGTCAGACAGACCCCGTTGACGGCAATGCTTTCCCCCAGCTGGAGATCGTCCTTCGCCAGCTCACTGGCAATCTGCAGGCACGCCGACTCCCCCTGACGATCGAGCCGCCTCACCTTTCCGGTCGCCTGAATCAATCCTGTGAACATCGCTCCACCTCGCCGCAGATCAGCAGATCTTCACCAACCTGCTCAAAACGCATGTCATTAATAGGTACCGCGTTTAGCAGCTCTAGACAACCGGCTCCGGCAAAGATGCCGTGATCAGCCGAGCCGCCGATTAACTTCGGCGCAACAAAAACCATCAGCTGATCGATCAATCCGGCCTGCAGCGCCGCTCCGGCCAGAGTGGCGCCGCCTTCCAGCAGCAGGCGTTGCACGTCGCGCCGACCCAGCTGCTGCCAGAGCGGCAACAGGGTCACCTGCCCACCGGTTTCAGGAAGGAAAAGAACCTCGACGCCCAGCTTTTCCAGCGCGACAATCTTCTGTTTATCGGCAGCTTCGGTGGTCGCCACGAGTGTCCCCGCATTCGACTGCTGGTGCAGCAGCTTGCAGTCGAGCGGGATCTGCAGACGGCTGTCGACAACCACCCGTAAAGGATCGCGGCCGTTTGCATCCGGCAAGCGCGTGTTGAGCAGCGGATCGTCGTTCAGCAGCGTTCCGATGCCGATCATGATCGCCTCGACCCGATCGCGCAGCCGATGCACCCGCAGCCGGCTCCCCTCGCCTGAGATCCAGCGGGAATCTCCGCTGGCCGTAGCGGTCTTGCCGTCCAGGGTCATGGCAGTTTTATAGATTGTGTAAGGCAGGCCGCTAAGGATCTGTCGGGCAAAGGGGGCGATCAGCCGGCGGCACTCTTGGTCCAGAATCCCGACCTCGACCTCAATCCCCGCGTGCTGCAGAAGCGAGATTCCCCTGCCGGCGACTTGTGGATTCGGGTCCTGAACACCGACAAAGACCCGCTTGACCCCAGCCTCGATCAGTGCCTGTGCGCAGGGGCCGGTGCGTCCCTGGTGGGAACAGGGTTCGAGCGTGACGTAGAGATCGGACCCGCGCGCCAGTTCACCCGCCTGACGCAGGGCGAAGATTTCCGCATGCGCCGCGCCGGCCTTAGGATGATAACCGCCGCCAATGACTTGACCATCGCGAACAAGAATAGCTCCGACCGGCGGGTTCGGCGCGGTTCGTCCCACGCCCTGCCTGGCCAGCCGCAGAGCCTCGCGCATAAATTGTTCCTGCAGCCCTGTCAGTTCAAACTCCATCTCACCAGCCCCAAAATTCAACAGCCGGGATACCTGTGATATCCCGGCTGCGCAAGTTCAGTGCTCATTATCACATCAGTGCGAATTCTTCAGCAAGTCGGTCAGCTCGGCCATAAATTCGTTGATATCCTTGAACTGCCGATAGACCGAGGCGAAACGCACGTAAGCGACTTCATCCACCCTGTGCAGGGCGTCCATCACCGCCTCGCCGATCAGGCTGGCGGCGATCTCCTTGTCACCCCGCTCCTGAAAGGTGCGCTCGAGCTGATCAACCATCTCTTCGATCTGTTCGACCGAAACCGGCCGCTTCTCACAGGCCCGCTGCATCCCGGCGATGATCTTGGCACGATCGAAAGCCTCGCGTCGGCCATCTTTTTTTATCACCCAGGGGAGGATCTCCTCGACCCGCTCGTAGGTGGTAAAGCGGCGTTCGCAGGCTGGACATTCCCGCCGGCGGCGGACGTTGTTGCCTTCCTTGCCGAGTCGGGAGTCGATGACCTTGGTATCGTCGTGGCTGCAGAATGGACAGTTCATTGGACCTCTTCCCCGGGAAACTGCTGGTAGTCTATCCCCGCCTCCTCGAGCATTTGCAGTGAGAGCTGATCCGGATAACCACGCCCGAAGACGACGCTCTGCACGCCGGCGTTGATCAGCATCTTGCTGCAGATTATACATGGAGAATCGGTGCAGTAAAGGGTCGCACCGTCGATATTCACACCATGCCGCGCGGCCTGGATGATGGCGTTCTGTTCGGCATGCAGACCCCGGCAGAGCTCGTGCCGTTCTCCCGAGGGCACATTGAGCTGCTCGCGCAGGCAGCCGGTGACATCGCAGTGAGTGATGCCGCTCGGCACTCCGTTGTAACCGGTGGCGAGGATATTCTTCCCCTTCACCAGCAGGGCCCCGACCTGACGACGCAAGCAGGTGGAGCGGCTGGCAACCAGCTGCGTGATCTGCATGAAATATTCGTCCCAGGTCGGCCGCTGCATCTCTCCCGCCTTATTTCAGCCGGTGGGCATAGAGCGGAAACTGCTGACAGAGCTCCTTGACCTCGGCGCGGATCTTCGCCAACTCCGCCTCGTTGCCGATATTGTTCAGCGCCCGGTCGATCCAACCGGCGACCTTGATCATCTCCGGCTCTTTCAAGCCACGCGTCGTGGTCGCCGGGGTGCCGATGCGGATACCGCTGGTCACAAACGGCGACCGGGTATCGAACGGCACGGCATTCTTGTTGACGGTGAGACCGGCGTCCTCAAGGGTTTCTTCGGCGACCTTGCCGGTGATTTCGGTGCCGGTAAAATCGAGCAGCATCAGGTGATTGTCGGTGCCGCCGGAGACCAGCTTGTACCCCTTGGCGACCAGCTCGGCGGCCAGGGCCTGGGCGTTTTTGACCACCTGCTGAGCGTAATCCTTGAAATCAGGAGAGAGGGCTTCTTTGAACGCCACCGCCTTGGCCGCGATAACATGCATCAGCGGGCCGCCCTGAATGCCGGGGAAGATGTTGCTGTTTAGCTTCTTGCCCCACTCCTCGGTACAGAGGATCATCCCGCCACGCGGCCCGCGCAGGGTCTTGTGGGTCGTGGTGGTGACGAACTCGGCGTAAGGAACCGGATTGGAGTGGACGCCAGCGGCGACCAGGCCGGCGATGTGCGCCATATCGACCATGACCACTGCGCCGACCTCGTCGGCAATCCGGCGGAAGGCAGGGAAATCGATCTCACGGGCGTAGGCGCTGGCGCCGACAACAATCAGCTTCGGCTTGTGTTCCTTGGCGAGCTTTTCGACTTCCTCGTAATCGATGGTGCCGGTTTCGGCCTTCACCCCGTAAGGCACGATATTGTAGAGCTTGCCGGAGAAGTTGACCGGCGAGCCGTGGGTCAGGTGACCGCCGTGGGCCAGGTTCATCCCCAGCACGGTGTCGCCAGGCTTGCAGACCGCCATGTAGACCGCCATGTTCGCCTGGGAACCGGAGTGGGCCTGCACGTTGACATGTTCCGCGCCGAACAGCTCCTTGGCCCGATCGATCGCCAGCTGCTCGGCCTCGTCGACCACTTCGCAGCCACCGTAATAGCGCTTGCCGGGATAACCTTCGGCGTACTTGTTGGTCAGCACCGAACCCTGCGCTTCGAGAACCGCTTCGCTGACGAAGTTCTCAGACGCGATGAACTCCAGGTTGTATTCCTGACGCTCGGTTTCCCGGATCAGGATCTTTGCAATTTCAGGATCGAATGTGGCGAGATTCTTTTGCGACATCGTGTTTCCTCCGGATGTGCGGCTTTTCCAGGCTGGAAAAGAACGGGGCAGGTCGTCCCTGCCCCGTCTGATTAGTTATTGTTTCTGCAGCCGCTGCTCTGCGGCGGCGATTTTATCGAGACGGTTCTGATGCCGGCCGCCTTCAAACTGACTGTCGAGCCAGATTTCAACCAGCTTGACCCCCTGTTCGACCGAGACGATCCGGCCGCCGAGGATCAGGATGTTGGCGTTGTTGTGCTCCCGCGCCATCTGTGCAGTGAATTCATCATGCACCAGCGCCGCGCGCACCCCGGGGTACTTGTTGGCGATGATCGACATGCCGATCCCGGTGCCGCAGACCAGCACTCCCGATTCGGCGGTTCCGTCGGAGACCGCCTGGGCGACTTTGGCGCCCAAGTCGGGGTAATCAACCGAATCGGAATCGTTGGTTCCGTAGTCCGCACAGGGCAGGTTGCGCTGTTGTAGCAGCTCGCAGATCGCCTGCTTCAGCTCCAGGCCGCCGTGATCGCTCCCGACAACGAACATCTGCGTCCTCAAAGCTTCCGCAACGCCAGGGTGGCGTTGGTGCCGCCGAACCCGAAGGAGTTCGACAGCGCGACTTTGATATCCGCCTGACGGGCCTCATTCGGCACGTAATCGAGATCGCACTCGGGGTCCGGCTCAACATAGTTGATCGTCGGCGGGATGACGCCATTTTTCAACGCCAGAGCGGAATAAGCCGCTTCCAGGCCGCCGGCGGCACCAAGCCCGTGACCGGTCATGCTCTTGGTTGAGCTGATCATGATCTTGCTTGCGTGATCACCAAGCACCGATTTGATCGCCATGGTTTCATAGAGATCGTTGAAATGGGTCGAGGTGCCGTGGGCGTTGATGTAGTCGACATCTTCTGCGTTCAGGCCGGCATTCTTCATCGCCATCTTCATGCAGCGCGCTGCCCCTTCGCCGCCGGGAGCCGGCTGGGTCAGATGGTAAGCGTCGCCGCTCATGCCGTAACCGACCACTTCGCAGTAAATTTCGGCCCCGCGGGTTTTGGCCATTTCATACTCTTCGAGCATCAGGATGCCGGCACCTTCGGCCATGATGAAGCCGTCGCGGTTCTTCTCGAACGGGCGGCTGGCCCCTTGTGGGTCGTCGTTGCGGGTCGAGAGCGCCTTCATGACGTTGAAACCACCGATCCCGAGCGGGGTGATGGTCGACTCGGTTCCGCCGGCGAACATCGCATCGGCATCGCCGCGGACGATCATCTGGAAAGCATCGCCGATCGAGTGAGTCCCGGTCGCGCAAGCGGAAACCGAGGAAAGGTTCGGGCCCTTGGCGCCAAAGCGCATGGAAATATGTCCGGGTGCCAGGTTGATGATCAGCATCGGGATAAAGAAGGGAGAGATTTTTTTGTAGCCGCGATCGAGCATCAGCTCATGGTACTTCTCGATCGTCGGCAGTCCACCCAGGCCGGAACCGACCAGCACGCCGACACGCTCGGCGTTCTCATCGGTAATCTGCAGGCCCGAGTCGTTCAACGCCATCTCGGCGGCCGCCAGGCCATACTGAATAAAGAGATCCATCTTCTTGATCTCTTTTTTATCGATATAGTCCTCAGCGTTGAAATCCTTGACCTCGCCTGCGATCTGGGTCGGCAGATCAGAGGCATCGAAACGGGTGATGGGGCCGAGCCCCGACTTGCCCGCGGTGATCGCAGCCCAGTTCTTATCAACCCCGATTCCAAGCGGTGACACAAGACCAATACCGGTGACCACAACTCTACGCATAATATTCACTTTCCTTCAACGAGTGATTATCACTTGTTTATTCTATTTCTGTTTATCCGGCGGGATAAAAAATCGTGGTGCCGGGCAGTTTTCCGGCACCACGATCAAACCATCAGGAAGCCTGATTGATGTAGTCGATTGCGTCCTGAACTTTCTGGATCTTTTCAGCGTCTTCGTCAGAGATCTCAACATCGAACTCTTCCTCAAGCGCCATGACCAGCTCGACGGTGTCGAGAGAGTCAGCACCCAGATCGTCCATAAAAGCGGCATCAGGGGTTACCTGATCTTCGTCTACACCCAGTTGCTCAGCAACAATCTGCTTTACACGTTCTTCAATAGAAGCCATATGCTTTCCTCCTGTGTCGTTTTGGCAATTGCCAATTGTTTACATATACATCCCGCCGTTGACGCCTAAAACCTGCCCGGTGATGTAGCCGGCATTTTCGGACGCCAGGAAAACTACTGCCTGGGCAATATCCTCGGACTCGCCGAGTCGCCCAAGCGGAATCTGTGCGGTCAACTCCTGACGAGCTTTTTCCGGCAGATTGCTGGTCATGTCGGTTTCAATGAACCCCGGGGTAATGGCATTGACCGTGACATTTCGCTTGGCCAGTTCCCGCGCCACCGACTTGGTCAGACCGATCAGGCCGGCCTTGCTGGCACAGTAATTGGCCTGGCCCGGATTTCCCATTTCACCAACCACCGAGGAGATATTGATGATCCGCCCGCTGCGCTGCTTGCTCATCAGCTTGGCCGTCGCCCGAATCAGCACGAAGGCGCCTTTGAGATTGGTATCGAGGACCGCATCCCAATCCTCGTCTTTCATCCGCAGCAGCAGCCCGTCGCGGGTGATTCCGGCGTTGTTGACCAGGATGTCAACCTGACCAAAAGTTTCCACCGCAGCAGCGATCAGTTTCTCGGCATCTCCTGTCGATGCAGCATCGGCGGTGACGGCAAGAGCCTTGCGGCCCATGGCCTCGATCTCCGCAACCAGGGTTTGAAGCGGTTCCAGGTTGCGTGCAGAAACCACCAGATCGGCTCCCTGTGCGGCCAGCGCCAGAGCGGTACAACGGCCTATCCCGCGAGAAGCGCCGGTAACGATCGCGACCTTGTCAGTCAACATAACTATCCTCTGAGAATCGTATGAAAATCAACCCGCCAATTTCTGCAGCGTGGCGACCGAATCAATCTGCTGGGTTTGCGCGCCCTTGGCAATCCGCTTGATCAAGCCACTGAGCACCTTGCCCGGACCGATCTCGACGTAGTGTTCAACCCCGAGCCGAGCCATTTCGGCCACCGACTCATCCCAGCGAACCGGGGCACAGACCTGCTGAACCAACAGAGACTTGACGCGAGTCGGATCATTATAAGGCTTGGCTTCGACATTGCCGACAACGGGGCAACTGAACTGTCCGACCGGAATATCTGCCAGGACATCATCAAGACGCTTGGCTGCCGGTTTCATCAGCGCCGAATGGAACGGGGCGCTGACCGGCAATGGCAGTGCCCGCTTGGCGCCGGCCTGTTTAGCCAGCTCGATGGCACGGTTGACTGCTGTGGCATGCCCGGCGATGACAATCTGTCCCGGGCTGTTGAAGTTAGCCGGCGCAACCACTTCACCTTCGGCGGCCTTGATGCACAGCTCTTCAAGCACCTCAGCCTCAACGCCCATGATCGCTGCCATGGCGCCGACCCCAACCGGAACGGCTTCCTGCATAAAGGTGCCGCGCTGACGAACGATTTTTACCGCATCGCCAAAGGTCAGAGCACCAGAACAAACCAACGCCGAAAACTCGCCGAGAGAGTGCCCGGCGGCATAGGCCGGCTGCAAACCGGTTTCCTGCTCTACAACACGCAGCGCTGCAATACTTGTGGTCAGGATCGCGGGCTGGGTGTTTGCGGTCAGCTTGAGCTCGTCTTCCGAGCCGGCAAAGCAGAGTCCGGCGATATCGAAACCGAGGGCGTCGCTTGCTTCTTCAAAAACCAGTTTGGCGCAGGGGAAGTTCTCAGCCAGGTCTTTGCCCATACCGCTGAATTGCGCCCCCTGCCCGGGGAATACAAATGCTGTCATCAATTTATCCTTAAAACGACCAGTTAGCTGCGAACTACCAGCGCAGCAGTACCGATCCCCAAGTAAACCCGCCGCCGAAAGCGGAGAGCAGCACCAGGCCGCCTTCCTTTAACAGACCCTGACGATAGGCTTCATCCATGGCCACGGGAATTGTCGCCCCAGAAGTGTTGCCGTACTTGTTAACGTTGATGTAACACTGTTCATCCTGCAGCTTGAGCCGTTTTGCGGTCGCCTCAAGGATCCGACGGTTGGCCTGGTGGGGAATAAACAGGGAAAGATCTTTCACTTTGATATCGTTCGCCTTCAGCGCTTCATGAGAGACTTCGGTCAGCGAACGGACCGCGACCTTGAAGACCTCGTTCCCCTGCATTTTTAAAAAGCTGCTACGGTCTTCGATTCCCTGTACCGAGACCGGATTCTTCGAACCGAAACCCGGTTGGTAAAGCAGGTCGAGGTAGCTGCCATCGGAATGCATATGGCAGGAGAGAATCCCGGATTCCCCTTCCTGAGCTTCTAGCACCACCGCGCCAGCGCCGTCGCCGAACAGCACGCAGGTGTTGCGGTCGGTCCAGTCGACGATCCGGCTCAGGGTCTCAGCACCGATGACCAGCGCTTTCTTGCCTCGTCCGGCCAGCAGAAAGTCGGAGGCGCTTGACAGGGCATAAACGAAGCCGCTGCAGGCTGCAGACAGATCGTAAGCATAGGCGTTCTTGGCGCCGAGGTTGTTCTGAACGATGCAGGCGGTCGCCGGCCAGGGATAATCACCGGTGATGGTGCCCATAACAATCAGGTCGATCTCCTCCGGTGTTACGCCCGCCATCTCAAGCGCTCGCTGGGCAGCCTTGGTTGCCAGGTCCGAGGTCGACTCATTATCGGCGGCGATCCGGCGCTCCTCGATCCCGGTCCGGGCGAGGATCCAGTCGTTGGTGGTATCGACCATCTTTTCCAGGTCGAAGTTATTCAGAACCTTTTCCGGCAGATAAGACCCGGTGCCGATAATCCGTGCTTTTTTCACGTAAATCTCCTTCGCCATAACCGGCAAATTCAGAGAGTTAGTTGATGAAATCAGAGCCGTTCGGCCAGTTTTTCTTCAATGCGGATCTTAGCGAACTCGCCGGCCTGACGAATCGCGATGCCGATCGCCTTCGGATCGGAACTTCCGTGACAGATAATCCCGGTTCCGGCGATGCCGAGTAGCGGCGCGCCGCCATACTCTGCCGGGTTGATCTTTTTTTTGAACGATTGAAACGCCGGACGGCTGAGAAGATAACCGATCCTGGCCAACCAGCGCCCCTCGATTTCTTGCCGCAGCATGGTGCTGATGGCGACTGCCAGACCTTCGGAAACCTTAAGCGTCACATTGCCGACGAAACCGTCACAGACAACAACATCGACAGAACCATTGTAGATGTCGCCACCCTCAACAGAGCCGATGTAATTCAGATCCGATTGCTTCAGCAGCTGATGGGTTTCACGGGTCAGATCGTTCCCCTTCTTCTCTTCTTCGCCATTGGACAGTAACCCGACCCTTGGTCGCGCCTTGCCGAGCACATGCTCAACATAAATACTGCCCATAATGGCAAACTGCCTGAGATGCGAGGGCTTGCAGTCGACGTTGGCTCCCATATCGAGAACCATGGTCTGATCTTCAAGGTTTGGCAGCAAGGCGGCAATTGCCGGCCGCTCAACCCCTTTGACCCGCTTTAGAACCGCCATCCCGGCAGCCATGGTGGCCCCGGAATTACCGGCGCTGACCACCGCCGCCGCAAGACCGTTTTTTACCAGATCGAAAGCGACCCGGATCGAAGAATCTTTCTTCTTGCGCACGACGTCAGAGGCGGAGTCTTCCATGCCAACAACTTCGCTGGCGTGCTGGATCTCGATGTTGAGCCCCTCAACCTGGTGCTTGGCCAGTTCTGCCTGCAGTTGCTGCGTGTCGCCCACCAGGATGACCTGACATCCCCACTGCCGGCAGGCTGCAACCGCTCCGGCAACTTCAGCAGCCGGGGAGTTGTCTCCTCCCATGGCATCGACAGCGATTTTCAATGACATGATCAATGTCGACCAGATCAGATATCTTCGCTATTGATGACTTCTTTGCCTTTGTAAGTCCCGCAGTTGGCGCAGGTACGATGCGGTCTCTTGGGCTCCTGGCACTGGGGGCAGGTAGAAATTCCCGGTGCGCTGATGGAATCGTGGGCGCGGCGCATATTTTTTTTCGATTTAGAGGTTTTCTTCTTTGGTACAGCCATTGCTATCTCCTTGACAGCTGAATTCTGTGATTCAGCTTTTTGTTTATAACGACAAAAGCAGACAATAGATCTTTTGTCTATTTCTATTTAGATTTTTCAACCTTCAGATCGGCCAATGCGCCGAATTTATTATTGAACGGCTTTTTAGCACAGGTGCATTTAGCTTTATTCAGATCTGTGCCGCACTCAGGGCAGAGTCCCTGACACTTTTCCTGGCAACACGGGCCGATCGGGACGGACATGATCAGTTGCTCCTGCAAAGGCTCGCGCAGCTCCAGGATCTCGTCACGATAGTAGATCAAGCCCAACTCGTCAGCTTCCAGCTCAACCTCTTCGGCAGCATCCTCTTCTCGCTCGACCAGCGGGCTGAAGGTCAAAGCGAAGTCCGCCGCAAGCTGCTGCTCAAAAGGCTGCAGGCATCGGCCACATTTCAAGCCGACCGCTGCCGACAGTGAGCCATCAACTTCGACAATCTGCCCGGTTTTCTGCAGACGTAACTTAAAATAGAGGGGCTCACGAAACCGCACATCCGCTTCGTCCGCCAGCTCAGACAGGACCGGAAAGTCCTTGGAACCACAAGAATATTCCTGCTCAAGCAGGCCTTCTTTCAAGTCTTTCAGTTCAAGACGCACAGCGAGCCTCTGAGCAAAAGTGAACAGTATAAAGAGAGCCCGAACCATGTCAAGGGAAAAGGGTCATCCCAGACGGCTCAGAATGGCGAGTTTACTTAGCCTATCGAACAGCAATTTGCAAGGTTTTTTTTCTCCTGAAAAATGCTATGCATAGAGACTGGTAATTAATACCAGACAGAGGGGCAAAATAGCCGAGATCTGTTGACTTTTCCCTCGAAAGGCAATTGTGACATGCCGGAACTCAGTGCATTTGAAGAACTGGTCCAAACCATGGCAACCCTCAGAGGAGCAGAGGGATGTAAGTGGGACCAACAACAAACCCCAGAGTCACTGAAACCCTACATTCTTGAAGAGTGTTATGAGCTGCTTGAAGCGATCGACCGTGGCGACCAGGACGAGATCTGCGACGAGCTTGGAGACCTGCTGCTGCAGGTGGTATTTCAAGCACAGATCTTTGCCGAACAAAATTCATTTACCATCGAAGATGTCGCCGATGCGATCAATCAAAAGCTGATCCGCAGACACCCGCACATCTTTCAGCAGGAAAGTTATCAAGGCCATGAGCTGCGCTGGGAAAAGATCAAGCTGGAAGAACGAAAACGCCGGGGCCAGTCAAACCGTCTGGCGGACAGGATCCCCAGCACCCTCCCCGCCCTGAAAAGGGCAGCAAAGTTATGCCGAAAACTGCAGCAGGAAGAGAACCTAGAACCAACCTCTCAAGTAAAACTTAAAGTTTCAGAGCTTCATGAACAGGTCGGTAAGTTACAGAAATCACAAGAAATCAGCTCTGGTCATATCAGCAATCTGCTGTTTTCCATCGCTCAGTTAGCCCAAGCAGCCGACATCGATCCGGAGGACGCACTGCGAAAACAAATTTATGAGACCATTGTCAAAATCGATGCTAAAAATATCGCAGATCGAGTCATCAATTCTCAAGTTGGCGAAAAATAGCATTTTTTCAAAGCCATCCACAATATCTGTGGATAATCTGTGGAATAGCCTGTTGATACCATGCAGAGCGCGTTAAAAAGAGCCCTGTCCTGCTCGTTGCCTATTTTTTAAACAGATAGAAATAGTATTTATTTACAGCTACTTACGGATACGTATCATAATTGAACCAGAAATACCATATACGCCGCGTCGTTAATTTATAATTTCTTATAAAAAGGCCGAAGAGATGTTTATAAAGTTAATTTTACTCTTTACTCTGGTCCCGATAATTGAATTATATGTCCTCATTGAAGCAGGCACTCAGATCGGTGTTTGGCCAACTATCGGCTTGATTTTCCTGACCGGGGTCGCAGGCGCTTACCTGGCGAGAAGTCAGGGATTTCAACTGATCAATCGAATACAGAACGATTTGAATGCCGGGCGCGTACCGGCCGGTGAGATGCTGGATGGAGCGATGATCCTTGCCGGCGGCTTATTGCTGCTGACCCCGGGATTCTGCACCGACCTGTTCGGCTTTACCCTGCTGACGCCGGCAACCAGGCTGCTCTTCAAAGGCTGGTTAAAGAAATGGCTGGAAAAAAAGGTGGCGCGGGGTGAAATTCATATCAACAGATTCTGAAATATCGAAAGGGACTAATCTCTCCGGTTTTTCTTGCGCCGCAGCAGATTCAAGCCCTCCCTCACCTCTGCGACCCGCAGCAATGAGCAGACGGCGAGATAAAGCATCCCTCCGATCGCGACGGCGGTAAAAAGGCAGACGCCTTTTTCCAGGGAATGTCCGCTCAGGGTCCAATCGACCCGTCCGAGAATCCACCAGACGCAGCCACCCATTACGACACAGGCCGGCAGGGATTTGAGCAGGGGTCGCCACAGACAACCGCCCCAAAAAGCACCCACCTTGCGCCGCAGCAACCCCAGCAGCACAAGGGCATTGAAAATTGACGACAACGTCAATGCGCTGGCCAGCCCGAGATGCGCGAATGGGATCATCAGGCCTAATCCCAAGAGCACATTAACGAGCAGGGTCCAGAAGGAGACCAGCACCGGTGTTCGGGTATCCTTCAGGGCGTAATAGGTCTGGGCCGCAATACGGCTGTAGCCGACGAACAGCAGTCCGGGCGCATAGCAGATCAAGGCCCAGGCGGTTTTCTCGAGGGCCGACAGATCGAACTCCCCGGCAAGAAAAAACAACGAGTAGATTGGCTTGGCGCAGAGAATCAGACCGACGATGGCCGGCAGGGAAAAAAGTGTTATCAGGGTCAGCGCAAAGCGCAAGGAATCCTGCAACCCCTGACGATCGTCCTCAGCGACCTGACGACTCATCAGCGGCAGCGCCGCCTGGGCCAGGGAGACGATAAAGATTCCTTGCGGGAACTCGAACAACCGCTGCCCGTAATAGAGATAGGAGACACTCCCTTCGGGCAAAAAAGACGCCAGCAATCGGGAGACGATGACATTAATCTGATAGATCGCGACTCCGGCGATCCCCGGCAGCATCAGGGTTACGATCCTGCGCAGGGACGGGTCCTGGCGAAAGCGGAAATCGAACCGGAAGCGGATGCGGTAGCGGAACAGCACCGGCCACTGCAGTAGCAACTGCAGCAGCCCCCCCAGCAGCACGCCGATCGCCAGGGCGAAGATTGGTTGCTCAAAACTCTGCCCGAACAGCAGAGCGCTGAAGATCATCGCCAGGTTGAGAAACAGTGGAGAGAGCGAGGGGAGGAAAAAATGCCCGTGGACGTTGAGAATTCCGGTCAGCAAGGCCAGCAGCGACACCAGCCCGATATACGGGAACATCAGCCGGTTGAGTTGATCGGTCAGTTCCAGCTTGCCTTCTATCGCACCAAAACCGAAGCCGATCCCCTGAACGACCCAGGGGGACAAAGCGATTCCCAGGCCGATGATGACCAGCATCACCAGCAACAGGAGGGTTGCGCAGCGGTTGGCCAGTTGCTGCGCCTCTTCACGGCTGCGGCGGTGGAAGACCTCGGAAAAGGTCGGGACAAACGCGGCGGTCAGCGCCCCTTCGCCGAAAAAGCGACGCAGAAGGTTGGGGATGGTAAAAGCCATAAAGAAGGCGTCGGTCGCAAAACCGGCCCCGAAGATCCGGGCGACAACCATATCGCGGATCAGCCCCGCAACCCGACTGAGCGACGTTGCCAAAGCCATCACCAGGGTCGCACCAGCTATCTTACCTTTCGCAGCCATGTTTATATTTTTTAATCCTTGAATTAAAATGGCTAAGAGTGCGAACAAACGAGAAAATAAATATTCTATTGAGACTTTCTAACTTGACAGGGGCGGCCTGGCTGATTATTATCCCCGAGCTTTCTCAGACAAGAAAATTCACATTATCAAGGAGAACAGAACGTGGCTAACCATAAATCAGCCCTGAAGCGCAATAAGCAGAACAAAGTCCGTAACGCCCGTAACACTCATGTCCGCTCGACCATGCGCACCCTGGTTAAGCAGGTCCGCGAAGCCGTCGCCGCCGGTGAAAAAGATACTGCCCAGGATGCCCTGTCCAAAGCGATCCCCTACATCGACAAGACCAGCACCAAAGGGGTCATTCACAAGTCGACCGCCAGCCGCAAGATTTCCCGGCTGACCAAGCTGGTGAACACCCTCGGCTAAGACTCTATAGCGTCACAAGACTGAAAAAGGGGCTTTTCCGAGCCCCTTTTTTATTTGGCGTCACGTTTGACCAGATTCAACAGCAGACTCTCGAGCAGCGCCTCGGCATCCGCCCCGCTCGACTTCATCGCCAGGTCGGTCTCGACAAACATCTCATAGGCCCGCTGAAAATCCTTGCGGGAAAAACGCTTCCCCTGCGCCACCAGCGCATCAACGACGAAAAACGGCACACCGGCGATGCCGGCAATGTCCCGCTTCCCTTTTTTCTGCACCTGCAGCTCCCGCACCTTCCAGAGCTGACGGAAATGTCTGACCAGCAGCGAGAGGATTTTCAGGGGTGCTTCCCCGGCGTCGACCAGACCCTTGACCAGCCCCAGGGCGCGTGCAGCATCACCCCGCCCGACGGCGTTACCCAACTCAAAGATATTTTCTGCCCGTCCTTTGGAAACGATCGCCTGCACATCAGGGACATCGACCAGGGTGCGTGTACCGAGATAGGTCAGCAGTTTCTCCAGCTCGGCATGAACTTCATGCAGGCTGCTGCCGACCATGCTGCAGAACAGGTCCAGCGCATCGCCGGTCATCCGCAGATCGCGATCATCCAGAAGGCCGCGGATGTACCCCGGCAACTCTCTTTCGCTGAGCGGCTTGAACTCGACCAGAGCACCGCTCTTTTTGAACTGCTGAAAGAACTTACGCCGACTGTCGATCTTATCGGCAACGAACAGCAGGCAGGTTTCCGGAACCGGCTGTTTCAGGTAGGGGATCAGTTGCTCCAACTCGCCAGCCGGCAACTGCTGGGCGTCCTTAACGGTCACCAGCCGCCGCGGGGCAAAGACCGGCAGCGTCAAGGCCGCTTCGGTGATCTGAGCGGCGGTGGTATCTTTGCCGTAAAACTGATCGTCGTTGAAATCGTCTTTGTCACTCGCCAAAACGGCGCGTCGGACCTGGGCTGCGGCCCGTTGGGCCAGGAAGGGCTCCTGGCCGTAGAGGTAAATAAGCTCGGGAGCCTGATTGTTACGCAGGGAGCGTAGCAGCTCTTCGGGCGTCATTATAGCTCCTAAAAATCGTCAACCAGGCGATAGAGCAGTTCTTCAGCGATCCGCAGGCTGATTTCGTCGATCGCATCCTGCTCCAGGTCCTCCTGCAGCGCCTTATCATCGGCGGCGGCGTATTCATCATCCCAGGAGACATTCCCCTGCCAGAGCAGTCTTCCATCGGTCACTTGCAACAAGCGCGCATCGACCAGCATCTGGGAGCGATACTCGCTGATATCATCATTGCTGTCGTACGCAACTGCCCGCGTGCTGTAAGAGCGGATATCGCCTTCCAAGATCGCCTCGGCCTGATCGCGGTTCTCGACCAGGGTTATCCGATTGTTCCGGGCAAAAACTTCACTGACGGCGCTGCTGAGCCTGTTCTCCAGCAGCGGCTCTGCGCTTCGGTTGCTGAACAAAGGCACATAGATCCTGCTCACGCCGGCCGGCAGATCCCCTTTGCCGGGGAAGTTGTAACCGCAACCGACCAGGCAGAACAAGAGTAAGAGAAGGGCCAAATTCCTCATCAGGACACCACGATATTAATCAGCCGCTTCGGGACGACGATAATCTTCCGGACCTGTTTACTTTCGAGAAAACGCTGGACGTTCGGTTCTGCCTGGGCAGCGGCCTCAACCTCGGCCTTGTCAGCGGCGAGCGGAACATTGATCTTACCCCGGACCTTACCGTTGACCTGCACCACCAGGGTGATTTCATCGGCAACCAGGGCCGCTTCGTCATAAATCGGCCAACCGGCCGCCTCAACGCTCTGCTGATGTCCGAGCACCTGCCAGAGCTCTTCGCTGACGTGTGGCACAAAGGGATTCAGCAAGCGGACGACGGCCTCGAGCGCCTCCCGCAAGACCCCGGGCTGCTCGGCACCATCCTTAAACGCGTAGATGGCGTTGACCAGCTCCATCACCGCGGCAATGGCGGTGTTGAAATGGAAGCGGCCATCAACATCCTCGGTCACTTTCTTGATCGTCTGGTGGGTCTTGCGGCGCAGTTCGGCAGCGCTCCCCTCTGCTTGGCTTGGGATTTCAGCAGCAGCGATCAGCTCAAGGTTATCAAAAACCGCCCGCCAGACCCGGCCCAAGAAACGGGCGCAGCCTTCGACTCCCTGTTCATTCCACTCAAGGTCCTTCTCCGGCGGTGCCGCGAACAGCGAGAAAAGCCGCGCCGTATCAGCCCCGTATTGATCGATCAGCAGATTGGGATCGACAACGTTCTTCTTCGACTTGCTCATCTTCTCGTTGCGTCCCAGTTCGACCGGTTTCGCGCAGAGAACGCAGCTGCCGTCCTTGACCTGCTCAGGGTAGAGCCAGCCGTGCTCGGCGCAGCGCTGGGTCTCCATGCAAACCATCCCCTGAGTAAGCAGGTTGGTAAAGGGCTCATCGGCATCAAGCATCTTCAGATCACGCAAAACTTTGGTGAAGAAGCGCGCATAGAGCAGATGCATGACAGCATGCTCGATGCCGCCGATATACTGATCGACCGGCATCCAGTAGTTGACCGCCTCTTTGTCGAGGGGGCCGGCCTGATAATCGGGGCAGGCGTAACGGGCAAAATACCAGGAACTTTCTACAAAAGTGTCGAAGGTATCACTCTCCCGCCGGGCCGATTGACCGCATTTCGGGCAGTCGACTTTGAGGAATTCCGCATGCCGCGCCAGCGGTGAGCCGCCCTCGCCGGTCAGCTCGACATCGTCCGGCAAGAGCACCGGCAGATCTTTCTCGGGGACCGGAACCACACCGCACGCATCGCAGTAGATAATCGGGATCGGGGTGCCCCAGTAACGCTGCCGGGACACGCCCCAGTCGCGCAACCGGAAATTGATCGTCTTGCGCCCTTCCCCGCGGCTGTCGAGATATTCGGCGATCTTTTCTTTGGCGGTTTCGTTATCGATGCCGTCAAACTGGCCGGAATTGACCAACCGACCGGGCCCGGTATGGGCTTCCGCCATCTGTTCCGGCTCCAGCGCGTCCCCCTCCGGCTGGATGACCACCCGGATCGACAGGTCGTATTTACGGGCGAATTCGAAATCACGCTGGTCGTGGGCCGGAACCGCCATGACGGCGCCGGTGCCGTAATCCATCAGCACGAAGTTGGCGAGATAAATCGGGATCTGGTCGCCGGTCAAGGGGTTGATCGCGTAGGAGCCGCTGAACACGCCGAGCTTTTCCAGATCACCGCTGGTCCGCTGCACCTTGTCTTGTCGTTCGACCTGGGCGATAAAGTCGTCGACAGCTGATTGCTGCTCCGCCGAGACCAGGGTTCTGACCAGCGGATGCTCCGGAGCCAGGCTCATGAAGGTTGCACCGAACAGGGTATCGGGCCGGGTGGTGAAGACCTTGATCTTCTCGTCGCAGCCGACAACCGGGAACGCGATCTCACACCCGTAACTCTTGCCGATCCAGTTGCGCTGCATCGCCAGCACCCGCTCCGGCCAACCGCTGAGCTTTTCGGTCCAGTCGAGCAGTTCGTCGGCGTAATTGGTGATCTTGAAGAACCACTGATCGAGTTCTTTCTGCTCGACAAGATTGTCGCAACGCCAGCAGCAGCCGTCCTCGACCTGCTCGTTGGCCAGCACCGTCTGGCAGTCGGGACACCAGTTGACCGATGAACCCTTCTTGTAGGCCAGCCCGGCCTCGAGCATCCGGAGAAAGATCAGCTGTTCCCAGCGGGAGTATTCCGGGTCGCAGGTGGCGAACTCGCGATCCCAGTCATAGGAAAGCCCCATCCGCTTGAGTTGTACGCGCATGCTGGCAATGT
>CALZHR010000179.1 GCA_945787335.1 uncultured Desulfuromonadales bacterium | reverse complement strand
GGTTGGTCAGGAGCTGCCCGGCCGTGAGTATCAGTTCTTTGCTCTTTACCTGATTTTGATCGCCGGCCTGATGGGGCTGGTGTTGACCGGAGACGCTTTTAACCTCTACGTCATGCTGGAGATCACTTCGATCACCTCCTATGGTCTGATCGCCATGGGCAAGGGGCGCGCACCGCTGGCCAGCTTCAATTATGTCATCATGGGCTCGGTCGGCGCCTGCTTCTACCTGCTCGGCGTCGCCTACCTCTATCTGATGGTGCGAGTGATGTTCTGGGTCTTTTCCGTCGATTATCTGTTTATTGAACACCCCATGGTTCAGCAGGGGATCGTCTGGGTGGCGGCGGTGGCGATCATTTGCGGCTCGGCCTTGGCGCTGGCACAACGTGAATTAAAAAGAATGCTGACCTATATCATTGTCGCCGAAGTTGGCTACATGGTCGGCGGCGTCTGGCTGGCCAACAAGACCGGCCTGACTGGCGCGGTACTGCATATCGTCAATGACGCGCTGATGACCCTCTGCCTGTTCCTGGCGGTGGCGGCGATTGTCTACAAACTCGGCAGCGGTGAATTCGATAAACTGCAAGGGATCTATCGTAAGATGCCGATCACTATGGCCGCTTTTACGGTCGGTGCTTTTTCGATGATCGGGGTGCCCCCGACCGCCGGGTTTTTCAGCAAGTGGTACCTGATCCTGGGCGGAATTGAAGCCGGTCAGTGGGAATATGTCATCGCCCTGCTGTTCAGTTCCCTGGTCAACGCAGTCATCTTCTTCCGGATCATCGAAATCGGTTACTTCTACAAGGACGAGCACGATCATGGTCATGAAAAGCGTGATGAAGCACCGCTACAGATGCAGGCCCCGCTGCTGGTTAGTGCGGTGGCTTTGATTGTGATTGGTCTGGGTTCCGGACCATTGGTTGAATCGATTATCAAGTTGGCGCTGCCGACTGGATTCTAACGGGATAGAGCAGGTTTTTCGCAATGAGCTACCATACTTCGATCTGGCCACTGGCGGCCGTGCTGATTTCCCTGCTGGGATCAATTCCGATCATGCTTTCAGACCGGTCTCCCAACCTGCGTGAAAGCTGGACCCTGCTGGCAGCACTCGGCAAAGTCATTATCGTTGCTTCATTGCTGCCGGCGGTACTTGCCGGTGGCGGCTATGAGTTCACCATTGCCGAAGTGGTGCCGGGGGTGCCGCTCGCACTGCGGGTCGATGCCATGGG
>CALZHR010000178.1 GCA_945787335.1 uncultured Desulfuromonadales bacterium | reverse complement strand
GCCCGTCATCACCAGACCCTGCACGGCCAGACCGAGAAACTCGCTGGGAAAGATCTTCAGCGTCTGATAAGCCCAGAGGAAGTACCACTCCGGCTTGATATTCTCAGGGGTGATGAACGGGTCGGCGGCCTCAAACGCCGATGGTGGGATGAACAGCCCCGGGGCGAAAAACACCAGCAACACCAAAACGCCGAGGAACAAGGAGATGACTGCCAGATCTTTGATCGCGTAATTGGGGAAGAACGGAATTCCGTCGGGGTGCTCTTCATGGTGAAACTGATCCTTCACCTCGGCCGGCCGATATCCTTCGCCGAAAGGCGGTCGCGAGATGCCGATCCGCCGCACGCAGAACAGATGAAAGCCGACCAGCGCAGCCAGACCGGCGGGCATGACCATGACATGCAACGCGAAAAACCGGCCCAGAGTGGCATCGCCGACCATGGGGCCGCCGCGCAGGAAGCGGACCAGCGCGTCACCGATCACCGGCACCGCACCGGCGGCGTCGGTCGCCACGGTGGTCGCCCAGAATGACAGCTGGCTCCAGGGGAGCAGATAACCGGTCAGGCAGAGTCCGAACGACAGGTTGAGCAGGATAAAGCCCGAGACCCAGGTCAGCTCGCGCGGTTTTTTATGGCTGCTCATGAACAGCACCGAGAGCATGTGCAGCAGCAGAGCGATGATGATCAGGTTGGAACCAACGGCATGCAGGTAGCGGATCAGCCAGCCGTAGGGCACCTGGTTCATGATCCGCTCGACACTCTGAAAAGCTTCGGCCGCGTTGGGAACATAGTAGACCAACAGCAGGATGCCGGTGAGAAACTGAATGGCAAACAGGGTCAGCAGCACCGCTCCCAGGGTATACCAGACGTTAACGTTGCGCGGCAGCAGGTACTTGGTGAGGTTCTGTTCGAGGATATCCTTGATCCCCAAGCGGACTTCGAGAAACTTGAAAACTCGCTCTAACATGTTCCCCCCTTATCCGACCTGCAGCTGGTCACCGACCAGAGCCACCGGCAGCAGTTCCAGAGGCTTCGGCGGTGGCCCGCCCAGCACCTTGCCCTCGGTAGAGAATCGCCCGGCATGGCAGGGGCAGAGGAACTCCTGCTTCTCAGGCACCCATTTGACCACGCAGCCGAGGTGGGTACAGACGGCCGAAAAGGCAGCGAATTGACCCGGCGTCACCTGCAGCACCACCGCCGGCTTGCCGTGAAAGTTAAAAAAATGCGCCTGCTCCAGCGAGACCTCACCGCGGGCAATAACAATCTTCTCAAGCTCCCCGGCACCGGATTGCGGTGCCAGAAAGCGCCAGACCGGCCAAGCGGCCGCGGCGGTAACAACCAGCCCGACTGCTCCCAGCAAACCGCCGAGAAAAGTCCTGCGTCCGGACAGGTTGACAGACGAATCACTCATTGCCGACTCCTTGAAAATACATTTTATGGATCATTGGTTATTTGGCCAGACGGGCTGACACCGGCAACCGAAGTTCTGCCGCCCGAGGATGATCGGTGGGGATGATGACATAGCCTCCGATGCGCGATTTACCGGCGGGCAGCGTCCCGGTCAAAGTGAACTGCACCTGCCCTCCGGCAGGCAACTGAAAACTGTCCAGTTTGAGCGTCAGATCAGGGGTGGTACTGCGCGGCTCCTGCAGGGTGACATCGGTCTGTCCTTGATTGATCAGCGTGATCACTGCTGTCTGCGGGGTCTCGGCAGCCACCTTTCCCCAACTGACCCGTTCCGGCATCAGGGCCAGTTCGGTCTTGATCTGGCCGTAAAGGCTGAAACTCAGCTCCGGTTTCTGCGGGTCGTTCGAATCCAGGCTGATCGTTTTAGTCACGGCGCCGTTAAATTGGCTCGAATCGAAAGTCGCCTGCAATTCTCCCATATCTCCCGGGGCAATCCGACTCGACGAGAGCATTGCCGCGGTACAGCCGCAGGAGCTGCGGACATTGCTGATCTGCAGAATTTCGTCACCCGCGTTGCGGAAACGGAAGCTATAGGCCACTTTCTCCCCGCGGAAGATCTCACCGAAATCGTAGCTTAGGTTCTCAGCCACCAGCTGCGGGGCGCCAAAAGCTGGCATGGCACCGGCAAGCAGCAAGGCCAGCAGTAAAATAAAACGCATCATGGTCGATCCCTTTCTTTCGAGGCGTCATTCTAACAGGTATGAATCATAGCACAATCATCACGGACAAAACAGCCGCCCGGAACGCGACAGAATTGACAGAACTGCTGGCTTCCTGCTATAGATTGCTGTCAATTCATACGATAAGGAGCCACAGGTTCAGATGGCGGAAAATACCCGTAGAATTCTCTATTCCAGGGAGAAAATAGCGGCAGAAGTCAGGCGCCTCGGGCAGGAAATCAGCCGTGATTATGGCGACCAGGAAATCCTGCTGGTCGGGGTCCTGAAAGGCTCCTTTTTGTTCCTCGCCGACCTGATCCGGGAAATCAGCTCACCGACCGTCGTCGATTTTGTCCGGCTGGCCAGCTACGGCGCGGGCACCCAGAGCACCGGGATTGTTGAGTTCCGCAAAGAGCTGGAAATGTCGATCCGCGACCGGGATGTGATCATCATCGAAGATATCGTCGACAGTGGCTTTACCCTCGATTGTCTGTACAATAAATTACTGTTGCAGCAGCCCCGCTCCTTGAAGATCTGCACCCTGATTGACAAAAAAGCTCGGCGGGAGATCGAGATCGAAGCCGATTACGTCGGGATCAGCATGGAAGACGGTTTCATCATCGGTTACGGACTTGACCACGATGAACGCCATCGCAATCTGCCGGATATCTATCTGGTCGAAGATGCCTGAACGCGTATTTTATTGCAGTGCCATTACTGGCTCGTACAATGAGCCACCCCAAAGGAGAGTATGATGGTCATCGTCTGTCCAGAATGCACCACCAAATTCCGCGTCAACCCTGAGCGCATCCCGGTTGCCGGGGCCAAAGTCCGCTGTGCGCGCTGCAAGCATGTCTTTATGGTCAATAAGCCGGCCGCAGAACCGATTCTCGACACCAGGGAATTGGCAGAGCCGCCAGAAGATAAAACGATAGAGCCCGCTCCGCAAGCAAGTGAGACGACCAGTGCTGAGGACTTCAGCTTCGGCACCGAAGAAACCGCCGCTGAAGTTGCCGAAGAAACCGCTGCTGAAGGGTTCGACTATGAAAAATTCCGTGAGGTCAAAGAGGAAGCGGTCGCGGAAGAATCCTTTACTTTCAGCGGCGACGAAGCTGAAAAAGACGAACAGTTCACCCTGGCCGAAGAGCAGCAGACCAGCGAGCCCCTGACCGACGACAAACCGGAAGAGACTTTTCCCGAGGTTGCCGAACAGGTCACCGAGGACATTCAGTCCAATGATGATGAAATAGCCGAGGTCTTCACTCCGGCCGACGAAGTGGAAGCGATCGACGAACCAACTGCCGCGGCCCAGCCCCAAAGCAGCCCGCAGACCAGTGTCATGCGGATTCTTCTGCTGCTGGTTCTCGGACTGCTGATCCTTGGCGGGGTCCTGATCTACATGAACGGGCCGGAACAGGTCCAGCAGACACTTCAACAACTGCTTGGGCAGCAGGGGGATCGTTCGCTGCAAACCGGGCAGATCTCTCTGAATAACCTGCAGGGCAGCTTTATCAACAATCAGGAAACCGGAGAGTTGTTCGTCATCCGCGGCGAAGCGATCAATCAATTCAACGAACCACGCGCCTCGATCCAGGTCAAGGGCGTGATCTTTGATGCCAACGGCAAGCCGCTGCTACAGAAAACCATTTTTGCCGGCAACCCGATCAGCGATCAGGAGCTGCGCTCACTGCCATTCAACAAACTTGAAGAACTGATGGGCAATCAGTTCGGCCAATCCCTCAGCAACATGAACGTTAATACCGAACAGGCCATCCCCTTTACCATCGTTTTCCGCGACCTGCCGAAGAATCTTTCAGAATTCAGCGTCAACGTCACTTCCTCGCAGCCGGCCACCGAGTAATTCACTAACTCCTTGCCGCGGCCCTTCCTCTGCACTGCGAAAGCTCCGGTTTTCAGGCACAAAAAAAGACGGTGACCTGAGCCACCGTCTTCTTCTGTTGCCTAGCTAAGACTGCAGATCAATCAGCGGAAATCGCATCCACCGGGCATGAATCAACACAGGCCGCACAGTCAGTGCAGGTACCGGCATCGATCACATAGGGTTCGCCTTCGCTGATCGCGTCGACCGGGCAGGTGGAAATGCAAGCACCACAAGCAATGCATTCTTCAGTAATTACGTGAGCCATTTTTCTCTCCTCCAAAAAAGTGGGATTTACGACACCGACTCAATTGGTGTCTCTGACGATGAAGTCGCGACTACTCTAACCGATCTTGCAGCCCCTGTCCAGCCCCAGAAAAAGCCTTGCCAACAATAAGCCTTTTAAGCTAGCCTGTAGGTCATTTTAATGTGGCAAACCCTCTACAGCAAAGGGTTTTTGCCGTATGCAAAGCATTTCCAATCGGGTCTTTAAGCAGCAGTAAAACATTATTTTATTTCCCTAAAGATTCACCTTGATGAATCAGCATTTTCTGGAGGAGACAAGCAATGGATATTCTGGCATTAAACTGCGGCAGTTCATCGGTCAAGTACCAACTGTTCGACTGGAAAAAGAAAGAGGTCATCGCCAAGGGGATGGTCGAACGGGTCACTATTGGTGACTCCTACATCATCCATGAGGTCCCAGGCCGTGAAACCTACCGGGAAGAGTACGAGTGTCCCGACCACAAAACCGCCATCCACCTGATCGTTAAAATCCTCACCGACAAGCGCTATGGCGTGGTCGAAACCATGGACCAGATCTCTGCAGTCGGCCACCGGGTGGTTCACGGCGGAGAGAAGTTCACCCGCTCGGTGATGATCAGCGACGAGGTCCTCGACGCGATCAAGGAAGTCCAGCACCTGGCGCCGCTGCACAATCCGCCGAACATCGCCGGCATCGAGGCGGCCCAGGCCAACCTGCCGGACGTGCCGCACGTCGCGATCTTCGACACCGCCTTCCATCAGACCATGCCGGAGCATGCCTTCACCTACCCGGTCCCGCAAGAATGGTATGAGAAGCACGGCGTGCGCCGCTACGGCTTCCACGGCACCAGCCACCTGTACGTCTCCAAGCGCGCCTCGGTGCTGCTCGGCAAGGCGCCGCAAGATTGCAACATCATCACCATGCATATCGGCAACGGCGTCTCGCACTCGGCGATCAAAAATGGTGTCTCGGTCGACACCTCGATGGGCCTGACCCCCCTCGAAGGGGCGATCATGGGCACCCGCTGCGGCGATATCGACCCGGCGATCCCGGCGTTTATCATGGAACGTGAAGGCCTCACGCCGAAAGAGATCGACAGCATCCTGAACAAGAAGTCAGGCGTCCTCGGGGTCACCGGCCAGTTCACCGACCGCCGCGACGTGATCGAAGCCGCCGAAGAGGGGGATGAGCGGGCCAAGCTGGCCCTGGAGATGGAGGGCTACCGGCTGAAGAAATATATCGGTTCCTACTGTGCCGTCCTGGGCAGTCTGGATGCGGTGGTTTTCACCGCCGGCGTCGGCGAAATGGCCTGGCTGATCCGCGAGAAAGCCCTCGAAGACCTCGAACACATCGGCATCAAGCTGGATAAAGAGAAGAACCGCACCACCATGACCCGCAAGAAGGAGACGATGATCACCACCCCCGACTCACCGGTCAAGGTGTTCGTCATCCCGACCGACGAAGAGCTGGTCTTCACCGAAGACGTGGTCGCGATCCTTGAAGAGACCTACACCGACCACATGAACTTCAAATACAGCTTCGCGGAAAGCACCTTTCAGCGGAAGTAACGGGCTTCATTCCGTACCCAAAAGGCCGTCAGGGAGTTCTCTGGCGGCCTTTTCCCATCATTCCGGCGATAAGCGGATTGCCGTACGGCTCCTCATCCTTTAGAATAAGGAACCCTTATCTTGAAGGATGAAGCATGCCCGACAGCCCCACATCCCCAGAAGATCTCATCAGGCAGCTTGAGGACAACAATCGTCAGCTGCGCGAAACCTGCCAGAATCAGCAGGAAAATCAGGACGCATTGGAGCAACTGATCGGCGACACCAACGCCAAATTGCTGCGCTCGGAAATGCTGAGCATGGAACTCGAGCAGGTGTTTTCCGCCTGCACCGATGCGCTATGGGTGATTCGAGAAGACGGCGTTGTCGTACGCGCCAACCAGGCGATGCTCGACCTGCTACAGAAACCGGCCAGTGAGGTTCTCGGCCAGGATTGTTCCAGCCTGCTCGATTACGGCCGCTGCCAGTCCGACCTCTGCCCCCTCCATACAGCAAAAAACAACCAGCAGGAATTCGACATCGAACTTCAGTCGGCCTCTGGTCAGACCAGCTACCACATCCTGACCGCTGCACCGCTGGTCACTCTGGATGGCCGCCCCGGCATTGTCGGCCAATTCAAGGATATCACCAGCCGGAAACAAGCCGAAGAGGAGCTGGCGCAGGCCAACGCAGCCCTGAAGCGGATGGCCCGGATCGACGGGCTGACCCAGATCGCTAACCGGCGCTGTTTCGATGAAACCCTCCAGCAGGAATGGCGCCGGATGGCGAGAGAAGGCAAACCCCTGTCATTGCTGCTTGGCGATATCGATTATTTCAAACGCTTCAATGATCATTACGGACACCAGCTGGGGGATGATTGCCTGCGGCTGATCGCCGGAGCCCTGGAGGGCGCGATTTTGCGCCCGGCGGACCTGGCAGCGCGATACGGCGGGGAAGAGTTCGTCCTGTTGTTGCCGGACGTCAACCTGCAGGGAGCCTTGCAGGTCGGCGAGCGAGCGCAAACCGCGATCCAGCAGCTGGCGATTGAGCATCAGGCGTCCGAGGTCGCGAAGATCGTCAGCATGAGCTTCGGCGCGACCTGCCTGCAACCAACAGCCGAGCAATCTCACGAACAACTGGTGGCGTTGGCCGACAAAGCTCTCTATCAGGCGAAAGAGCAGGGACGAAATCGCATCATCCCAGCGCTTCCCGAACGGCCTGACGACGGGCAGCAAAAGGCCGCACCTTAGCGGCCGGCTGCCAATGGGATGATTCTCCCCCGCTAATTATTTTTAAACAGTCGATCAACTGCAGTAATCAAACGCCTCAAAATAACCCCCCTGTCCGTCAAACCCCGGTCTGCCTCGCTACGAGGTTGCCCTTCGACCTGACGTGGCTCGCCGCTCGCGCGAGTCTCCCGAACCGGCTGCCCCGCTTCAGAGCGATGAACCCGTAATGTCCAGCCCGCACTCCTGAGGCTGCTTAAATCGGGAGAGGTGGTTTCACCGAACGTGCCGCGATAAAGACCAAGCGCCGAAAGAATGAAGCGAACCTTGCCCCGCACCCAACTGGCCAGGCCGCTCTGCTGGGCCTGACGATAGCGCTGACGCCGCTCTGGCTCGTTCGGTTCACTGCCGACATAACCACGCAAGGTATTCTCCGAACGAAAATTCAACAGCGCGCCACGTAACGATTCAACACAGACTTGATGACAAGGGGTACGGTTGATCGCCAGCGCGAAGGTCGACTCACTGGACCCTGGTTCAACTCCCACAGCCCTGCGGGCTGCCTGCTGAGTTTCATGGGCCCAAGGGGTTCCGTACACTATCCGTTGCTCTGCGTGAGCATGAAAGGTACCCCCGTGAGCTCTCTCCGCCTGAGTGACAGAACCGCTGCTGGCGATCCGGTCGACGGGTCTACCATTGACCGACAACGCCGCATATGAGGTTTCGGTCGCAGTACCGACCCGCTCCGGCAGCTGCGCGGCCCACTCCTCCGGGTTGTCCGCGCGGCTGACGTCGAAAAGATCGCTCAAATTGACGACCGTCTCCTCCTCCGGGCTGGCGGCAAAGACGAAGCGCACCCGCTGCTGGGCATCCTCCGGGTCGGCGCGCACATCGAGCGAACGCAGCCCGTTGGGACGGTGGCGCCGATAGACCCGCCCGACAACAGCGTCCAGTTCACGGACATCCCGGAACCTCCGCCCGCGAATCTCCTGCATCAGGTCCTGCCGCGCCTGGGCTTTGACTGCGTCCGGATCGGCTGCGCCTCCGGCCCCGCCACGGACACGACTGACCAACCGCCGCGCCTGCCGGCCAATCCAGTCGACGATCCGGTCGATGGCCCGATCAATTGGTCGGCGGATGCGGGCGATGATGTTGCGGATGGTGGTCGAGATGCCGCCCAGACCGAGCAGCCGGGCGAGGAAGCTGATGATCACCGGGATGGTGCGGGCCATCGACTGCTCGACGAAGTTAGCCGCCGCGCCGATGGCGCCTGCGGCGATGCGCGAGATCGAATTGGTGATCGACTCGACCAGGGCCAGGATCTGGTTGATCCGCTCGATGAAGAACATGATGGTGTTGTAGATGCCCAGGATCGCCTGGATCACCGCGCCGACCGGGTTGAACATGGTTGCCAGGCGGGTGACGGCGGCGCGGATGACGCGGCTGATCACCCAGTTACGGATCGCGTCGAAAATCCGATCGCGGATGTTTCCGGCGAACTCGAGAATCTTCTGCCAGGCCGCCGCCGGGCCCTCGGTGACCAGCAGGCGGACGAACGCGAAGGTCCGCTCCAGAATGCCGACGGTGCGTTCGCCGAGCAGCCGCACCAGCCGCGGCCGGATGCGCTCGTAGGTCAGCCCCAGGATCTGCAGCACCAGCGAGACGATGCCACGCAGGTCGAAACGTTCGGGGAGCTGCAGTCCGGCCCCTTCCAGGGCACCGAACAGCCAGCCGACCAGCCCGGCCTGCAGGTGGGTGAGGATGTTGCGCGAGAACTGTCGGAAGCCCTGCATCACCGCGCTGATCAGGTTGCGGATGAAGCCGACCGGATCACGGATGATGGTCATGAAGGTCGCCCGCGCCTGCTTGAGGATATTCAGTACCCGGGTGCCTCCGGCGCCCATCACCCCTGCGAAGATGAACTCGAGGATCTTCATCCCCACTTCGGCGGCGAGGTTGAGGATCCGCCGCACCGGGCTGCGGAACAGGTTCACCACCCGTTCGAAGGCGCCGATCGGGTTGAAGATGTCGCGGATGCTGAACGACTGCCAGAGCCGACTGAAAGCAGCGCGGATGCTGGCCATGATGTCGAGGAACTGGGCGACCTTCTCGCTGATCCAGGCAAAGGCCCGCTCCAGCGCCCCCGACTCCTGCAGGTTGCGGAACTTCTCCCGCCCGCCCGGCACGAACTCGAGGAAGCCGCGGACCAGGTTGGTGGCGTTGCGGGCGACAGTTTCGCCGGTGAAGGGGTTGCGGCCGAGGATCACCGTCAGCAGGGTGAAGCCGGGCACCCGCTGGGCAAAGCGGGTCAGCGCCGCCAGCAAGGCGTCCTTGATAAAACGCAGCACCGCCGTCGCCACGTTCCAGGCGAAACGCGCCACTCGGCCGACGAAAGGAGCAAAGATCCCCACCGTGCGGCGGAAGGCAGCGATCGGACTGGCCAGGTCGCGAATCGTGAAGGCGTCCCAGGCCTGGCTGAACAGGGCGCGGATCTCGGCGAAGCTGAAATTGAGCAGCGCCAGTTGCTGATCGATCCAGGCGGCGACCCGCGCGATGGTGCCGGTCTCGCGCATCTTCTCCAGATGCTGGCGCTGGCCGATCAGAATCAGAAACTCCTCGATGATCTGCGCCGTGCTCGCTTCGACCGCCTCGCCGGTCAGCGGATCGCGGCGCAGAATCTTGGTCAGCAGCGAATAACCGGGCAGCGCATTGGCCACCCGCCGCAACCCGGCCAGCAACGCCTCCTTAACCATGGTCACGAGCTGCCGCGCAAGCGAGCCAGCAAAGCCGCGTACGTCGCTGACCAGCTGACCGAGATGCCGGCGCAAAACGCGTAGGTTGTAGGCGAAGGGATCGAGGCGGATAAAGTCCATCTCGTCCCAGGCGGTGCGCACGGTCTGCTCCAGCCGCGCCAGGGTCAGATTGTAGCGGTTCAATTCGCCGCGCACGAAGTTCAGCGCCCGGCCGATGATGCCGTGCTCGACCAGCTTGTCATAGAGCATCGTGCCCAGGGGGATCAATCCCATCAGACCGCCGACCAGGTTTTCGGCGGTGCGCGGTACGGCGCGCCCGGCCAGCGGGTCGTGACCGATGATCACCGTCATCAGGGTGTAGCCGGGCACATGCCGGGCGTAGGAGGCGAGCCGGTCGGTGATGAAGCCGGGCAGCCGCTGCACCTGCTCGGGGGAAGTCCGGACCGGTTCCGCTTGCATTTGCGGCGCCGCCCCCTGCTGCACCACGTGGGTCAGCTCATGGGCGAGCAGCCGCTGGCCACCGCTGCTCTGCTGGTCGAGCTTGCCGGAGTTGAAATAGATGTGGCTGCCGTGGGTGAAGGCTTGGGCGCCGATCGCCCGGTTCATCTGTACCGACGGGGTATCGCTGTGCAGGCGCACACTCGAGAAGTCGGCACCGAAGTGCCCTTCCATCCGTGCCTGCACCGCCGGGCTCAGTGGGGTGCCGCCCCCCTTGCTGGAACGGATCGCCCCTTCGACTGACGCCGGAACGCTGCGCTGGAAGCCGGGGCCGGCCTTCGCCTGCAGCTCCTCCTCTTCCCCCTGGCGCTGCACGGTCTCTTCCTCGTCTTCAGCCTGGCGCTGCAATAATTTCGGTTGGGCGGTTTCTTCCTCCTCCCCTTGCCTCTGTACCGTTTCCTCTTCCTCCTCCGGCTGCGCCTGAACCTCTTCTTCCTCCTCTTCCTGCCGTTGCAGCAGCTGCGGTTGCAGCTCCTCCTCTTCTTCCTCTTGCGGCTGGGCCTGGACTTCCTCCTCGGCTTCTTCCTGGCGTTGCAGCAATTTCGGCTGCGCCGTTTCTTCCTCTTCCTCCTGACGCTGCAATGGTGGCGCTCCGACCGGCGTCAGCTGCGGCGCCAGCGCGGCAGCAGGATCGGGAGAAGTCATCACCCGGTCGGCCATGCCGTCCGCTTCCTGTTCGAAACGATCGTTCGCCGGGCCGACCTTCAGCTTCGGCTGGATGCTGGCGTTGCGGATCAGCCGGCTGAGCTGGAGAGTGGAGGAGTTGGGCGCACGGCTGTTTTGAGTGGATTCAGCAGATTTTCGCCGAATGACTGAGGAGGTTTTTCTATTTTTGTTCGGTGCTGCGAACATGGCGACACCTCATTTCAAAAAGTTGGTTTTCGCCTTTTGCGATCGTCCTTCCCCCTTTGCCTTCCGCCGGAATGGAGCAACGATTTTGGGAGCCAGCCGGAAAACTGTCCGAAGCCCTTTAGGGCAAGTTTTTTTCCGGCCCCAAAATCGTTGCGGAATGCAGGTTTCCGCGAAGCGGGCGGAGGCATTGGGGCGGCCTCTTTTGGTTACTTTTCTGGGCCGCGCCAGAAAAGTAACTCGGCTGGCGGGCCGAGACCCGCCGGTTTTGCCTTTCACAGTTATCAAAACCCTGGGGTCGCGGCCCCAGACGCCGCCTTACTCTTTTGCGGCGCGGCAAAAGATTAAGCAGAAAAACGCGCTCCGTTCCGGCAGCGTCACAGGGGAGGTCTAGCCCATTTCCTACGCCGTCTTCCCCTCCTTCTGAAACTCCTTGCGCACCCCCTCATGCAGATCCGCGCCGCAGATCACCAGTTCCCCCCGCGCCAGCGCCTGCAAAGTCGCATAGCGCACCACGTTCATAATCGATCCACCCG
>CALZHR010000177.1 GCA_945787335.1 uncultured Desulfuromonadales bacterium | reverse complement strand
GTCCGGCGGGTTCGGCTTGCTGGTGTTGATCAACCCGTCACCGACGGCAACACTGCCGTCGTGGCAGGACAGGCAGGTCAGGGATTCAGGTGAGATCTGGGTGACAGCCTGGACCTCGGCGGTGATCGTCGCGCTGTCGTAAAAGGTGTAGCCCGAGCCGTCGGCACCGGCGTCCAGGTTGGCAAAGCTCCGGTTCCACAAGGGTCCGGCCAGACTGCCACCGTGGGGGGTGTGGCAATAGACACAGATCTGGTCTTCGGCATCGGCGTCAAACGGGTTCGAGGCATAGACCGCTGAGAAACCGCTGCTCGACAGGTTGTGCAGCGTCTTGGCAATATCCTGAGGCCCGGTCCCTGCCACGGCTACCGAGCCGAGCAGCGAAAAGATCAGGCAGGTCATTATCAGCGGCGTTCTCATAAGTTCTCCTCGTTACCACTATTTATCGACATAATTTTCATTTATTTTTATTCAATTTTTGTATCAGCTTTGCGCCCGCAACCAGCTAGTCGCGCTCCAGCGCCAGCCAGTTCAGGGTTTCGGCCAGCTCGGTTGCCGCCAGGACTGCAGCCGAATCGATCGGCAGGCGGCGCTGCAACTCTTCAACCAGGGCCAGCACGCTGTCCAGGTCCTGCTGCTCCAAACTGCCGGTCGCCCGGCCAAGTAACAGCAGCTGGTCCGGAGCGACCTCGGTCACCAGCGTTTCCAGCAGCGCCAGCTTCTCAGCCAGGGCCAGGTAGAAATCGGCCGCCAGCTGGCTATCTTTGTTGATGGCCAGCAGCAGTTCGCCGGCGGCGGTTCCGGCGATCAGGTCCTTGCCCTGCATGCCGTCGAAATTAAATGCGTTGATGCTGGCGACTTCGCCGCGGCGCGTCTCGAGCCGGGTCAGGTCCTGCAGCGCGTCGCCGACATAATAGTCCCGCAGCAGCTCACATTCGGTGGCGACCTGCAGCTCACCGCCCGGCTCGAGCTTGCGAGCGTGGTCGGCGACGAAGACCGGCTGGATCAAGCGTCGCTTGTGTTGGCG
>CALZHR010000176.1 GCA_945787335.1 uncultured Desulfuromonadales bacterium | reverse complement strand
TTGCCGTTTGGCCTTCAGGTCGGCACTCCAGAAAGAGAGGTAGAGAGCCCTGGGGGTGAACGGTTGCAAAGCGATCTGCAGGGAGGAATCGAGGTCTACCGCCAAGGGACGATAGCCGGGCCGGCGGACAACCATCCGCTCTGAGTCGGTCTGCAGCGCTAACCGGCCGCCGACATCGCGGACGGCCTGGATGTCGGTGGTGCGCAGTTCGACTCCGGAGAGCAGTTCACCGCTGACCGCATCGCTGACCGAGCCGAAAAGCTGCCGGGCGTGGGCCGTGGCGGTAAAGAAAAACAGAACCAGGAAAATAAGGAATAATATCCAACGTCCGAACGACATAGCCCACTCCTTCTGTGTGCGGGTAACGGACCACTCCTGAGATTTTTCAGTAAATCACGCTCGCAATGATGTTCAGGGTTGACCGCAGGCGCACAATCCTCTCTGCACTCATCGGCAGTTGCAGAAGATATCTTTAGAGGATTTTCATTTATGTCAGATAATTTGTTGTTCGGCAAGAATATTCTACGCTGCCCTGCTGATTGCAGGCTCTCCAGAAAAATGACCCTGCCTGGAGCCGCTGCTAATCGGCACGTTCAGCAGCGAGAAGATAGCGTCCGCAAAGAATTGTTCGCAGAGCAATAAAAAACCCCGTCTAGACAACGGGGTCGAAAGGATTTCATTTCTGCAGAGCGCGCTCAGTGCAGCTTTTGACGCAACTTCTGCAGAATCTCTTTGCGCTGTTTGAGTAACTCGCGGTAGTCATACGCGTCAGTGTGGGAAATTTCATCCTTTAACCGATTGAGGCTCGATTCAAGGGTCTCGGCCAGAACCCCGACCTCTGCCTTATTCAGATTAAGCTTCATCTCGACCTCCTTTCGCTGCTCCGCGGCCTTAAGCTCTCTTTACAGTTTACCGCGAATCCGCAATCTCACAACAGAGCTCAGTCGGCCAACTGCTGCACGGCCCCGGAAACCAGTTGCGCGGAAAATCTCTGCAGGGGGGGGGACGCCAGGTTCCAGCAGTGCCAATAGAGATCGACCGGAAACGCTTTGCCCGGCAACAGCTCGAGCAGTTCGCCGCTGTTCCTGCTGGCGGCACTCTGCCAGTCGGGGACCATGCCGTAGCAGTAGCCGTCCGCGATCCCCTGTAAAAACTGCTCGGGAGCGGGGATATAATGGGCCGGCAGGTGGCTCGGCAGAACCCCCAGGTGACGTTCCAGGAAACGATGATGGAGACGATCCTTACGGTTAAAGATCACCGCCGGGGCCTGTTCGACAGCCGCCGGGGTCAACCCGTCGGCAAACCAGCGTCGAATAAAGTCGGGGGTCGCCAGCAAGCGGTAAGTCATGACTCCCTGCAATTCAACCCGACAGCCCTGCATCGCCGTTGCCTCATTGCTGATACAGCCGACCACCTCCCCGGCGCGCAGCAGGGCATGGGTCTGCTCCTGATCGTCGACCCGCAGGTCGATCAGCAGCCTGGAGCGCTGCAGCAGCGGCCGGATCGCGCCCAGGAACCAGCTGGCCAGGCTGTCGGCGTTGATGCCGATCGCCAGAGTCGTCGGCCGGGGTTCGCTGTCGGTGACCGACTCCTCGGCCAAACCGTCCTCCAGCAGCCGCACCTGCTGGTAATGCTTCAGCAGTGCTCGCCCGGCCGCGGTCGGCTGCGGCGGGGTGGTCCGCGAAAGCAGAATCTGTCCCCGCTGCTCCTCCAGCTGCCGGACCCGCTGGGAAACCGCCGACTGGGTAATGAACAGCACCCGCGCGGCGCGTTCGAAGCCACCCTCTGCAACCACCCTGGCAAAGGCCTCTATCAGTCGGTAATCTAGCATGGGCCTATATTAGCAACGCTAATGACATCACAAAAGTATTAATTTTACTTTTGCAGCGAACCGGCCTAATTTGCCCTGAGAAAGACAGCTTGCGAACTGCCTTTCTGCTGTTTCTAACCGCATCTTTAACCCTGCAAGCGGGAGGCTGTGTTGTTTTCATTTTTTCAAGGGATGGCTCTCGGTGGCGGCCTGATCATTGCCATCGGCGCGCAAAATGCTTTTGTCCTGTCACAAGGGGTGCGGCGTAACTTTCCGTTGCAGACCGCCCTGGTCTGCAGCCTTTGCGATGCCAGCCTGATCCTGATCGGCATCAGCGGCGTCGGCACCCTGGTCGCCGGCAGCCCCGACCTGGCCCGCATCGCGACCTGGGGTGGCAGCCTGTTCCTGCTCTGGTACGGCAGCCGCTCCTTCCGTTCGGCGCTTCAAGGCGGCCGCCTGGACGCTCATGGCGAGCAGATCGAATCGCGCCGCAAGCTGCTCTGGACTACCCTGGCGCTGACCTTCCTCAATCCACATGTCTACCTCGACACCATTGTGCTGGTCGGTGGCATCAGCGGCCAGCTGGCGAACTCCGAGCGTTACCTGTTCGGCGCCGGGGCGATCAGCGCCTCGGTGCTCTGGTTTTTCAGCCTCAGCCTGGGGGCCGGCCTGCTGGCCCCGCTGTTTCGCCGCCCGCTGGCCTGGCGCTGCCTGGACGGATTTGTCTGCCTGACCATGTGGGGCATCGCCCTGTCATTGCTCTGGCCGGAGCTGCAGCAGTTCCTTTAGCGACCAGCCGGAGCGGGGAAGGCAAGACCTTTACATTTGCTCGACCACGGGGGTAGACTCCTTGCCGAAC
>CALZHR010000175.1 GCA_945787335.1 uncultured Desulfuromonadales bacterium | reverse complement strand
GCGCGCCGGGAAGGTGGCTGGTGAGCTGATCTTGCCGAAGTGTCGCTGCAACCAGCGCAACGGTCGCCCCCAGATGAACCATTCGTTGAAATCTCCCATCAATACCAGCGGCTTCTGTTCTTCCTCAGCCAGGTGCGAACAGAGCCGCCGAACCTGCTCCCGTCGTTCCCCGGGGCACAAGCCGAGGTGGGTCACCGCGACCAGCAGCGACTGCCCCTGCCAGTCGAGCTCGACGATCAGCAACCCGCGGGGCTCGCGCTGCTTGAAGCTGAGATCGCGACGCTCGACCTTGCGCACCGGCAGCTGCGTCAGCAGGGCGTTGCCGTAATCGCCGCAGGTCCGCTGCATGGTCGGTCCGGCGATCACCTCCATGCCGGTCTGTTCAGCTAAAACCTGTAGGTCGTCACGGTCTTTATCGATCTGGTTGTCGACTTCCTGCAACCCGATCACCGCGACCTGCAACTGCCGAATCACCTGAATGATGCGCGACATGTCGCGCCGGCCATCACTGCCGACCGCCATATGAATAGTCCAGGTCGCCAGACGCAGGGTGTTTTCAGTCATTTTCGCGCTCGCTTTTGTTTAGCAACAGTTTTTTTCCGGCCATCAACACCAATAATCCGGCGACCAGCGCCAGCACGGCGATCCCCAGGGTCTGCCAGTCCGGGTTGCGCAGCGCCCGTTCCAGTCCTTCCTCGAAAATCATGATCGCGAGGATGCCCGGACACATCCCGATCGCGGTGCCAACAATGAAGGAGCGGGCAGAGATATGACTGGCGCCGGCAACCATGTTGACGATGGTGAAGGGAGCAACCGGCACCACGCGGATCAGCGCAACGGTCAGCCAGCCGCGGCGGGCCAGTTTGCGGCTGAGCCGATTGACTTTTTTGCCGGCTAATTTCTGCACCGATCCCCTGCCGAGCGACCGGCCGAGCAGGTAGTTGGCCAGACCGCCTATAACGCTGCCGGACAGGGCCAGAAAGAACCCGGTCACAGAACCGAAACTTAGCGCCGTGGCCAAAATCAGCAGGTTGATTGGAAACATCAGGCAGCTGCCGAGCAGATAAATGGTGAGCACGATCGGAATGGTCATCGGACTTTCACGGACATAGTCAGCAGCCGCCAGCAGGTTCTCGACGTTCAACCACTCATTCAGCGGCGACCAGCGCCAGAGTGCTCCGAGCAGGGCCACGGCAACCAGGGTCAGCAGAAAATATCTGCCTCGCCGCTGTGAGGATTGCCCATCTTCCTGGTCGCTGTCCGGCGCGAAACCGAAATAATCGAGGAGTTGTTCCAGTCCGATCGGCTTTTCCGGGTCGGCGATCATCTGCCCCGGCAGAATCTGCCAGTCTGACAGTTCCCCCTCTAGCGGCAGCTCTTTAAGCGAACGATCATCACTCCCGAGCTGTTCAATGGTGGTCAGAAGTGAACCTGTCTCTTCCAGGGTTCCGGCCACCGTCTCTCGGCTGCAGCCTAAATGTTCAGCTAGCAATCGGTCGCGCAGACCGGTGATAATATCGGTCCGTTCAGAGTTTCCGTCAGCGGCCAGGGCGAGGTTGCACTCGCTGTCGAAGCTCATGGAGCGATTGCTTAAATTGGCAGAGCCGATAGACAACAGCTGGTCGTCCACCACCAGCAGCTTGCTGTGGACGATGATGACATCGTCCTCCAGCCCTTCCCGGTCGGGGT
>CALZHR010000174.1 GCA_945787335.1 uncultured Desulfuromonadales bacterium | reverse complement strand
TTTTGCACCGGCCACCAGGGCGCCCATATCGAGCGAGAAGACCGTCTTGCCCTTCAGACCCTCGGGAACGTCGCCACGGACGATCCGGTGCGCCAGGCCCTCGACGATAGCGGTCTTCCCAACCCCCGGCTCGCCGATCAGAACCGGGTTGTTTTTTGTCTTGCGCGATAGAATGCGGATCACCCGGCGGATCTCTTCATCGCGACCGATAACCGGATCGAGCTTGCCGTTTTTGACCTCGTCGACCAGGTCCCGGCCATATTTCTGCAGCGCCTCATAGGTCTCTTCCGGATCCTGGCTGGTCACCCGCTGACTGCCGCGGATCTCGGTAAGCCCTTGCAGCAACTGATCCCGGCTGGCGCCCAGTTCATGCAACAAACGCCCGGATACCGTCCGTTGCCCCTCGGCCACTGCCGCCAACAGCAGATGCTCTACGCTGACATAGTCATCTTTCAGCTGCCTGGCCTCTTCACTGGCCTGCAACAGCAGATTACTCAAGCGACGACTGGCGTAAAGCTTGCCGCTATCGGCACCGGGACCACTGATCCGCGCGCGCGATTGCAGGTCCTGGCGCAGCCCGTCAGCAAGCCGATCGATCGGCAGCTGCAGTTTCTGCAGCAACCGCGAGGTCAGCCCCGCCTCCTGTTCACAGAGGGCGAGCAGCAGGTGCTCACCGTCGATTTCAGCATGGCCGAAGCGTAATGCCAACGCCTGGGCAGCCTGCAACGCCTCCTGAACTTTCTGCGTGGTCCGGTTAAGGTCGATCATCGCTTTCTCCTGAATATGGTTCGTTACAAAAAAGTATAGCGCCTGCGGCATAAAGAGCATGAAAAAAGGGCCAGAAGCAATGAGCCCTGGCCCCGGCCTGCATCAGTGCAGGGTCTTGACTGCGATCTTTTTCGGCTTGGCGTCCTCGCTTTTGGGCAGTCTCAGGGTCAACAGCCCGTCTTTCAGGAGCGCCTCCCCGGCTTCCGTATCGATCCGCTCGGAGCACTTGAATTGCCGGTAGAAAGAGGCGGCGGCAGAACCGCCAACCCCATTCTGCACCGCTTCGAGGGTCAACAGGCCACGTTCAATCTCGACCTGCAGGCCCTGCTCTTCGACGCCCGGCAACTCCGCCAGCAACACCAGTTC
>CALZHR010000173.1 GCA_945787335.1 uncultured Desulfuromonadales bacterium | reverse complement strand
TGGCCAGGTATGTTAAGCACCTGTGGGAGGTGCTGCCGATCTGCCTGGTGATGACCCTGGCCGACGTTGCCAGCTGGAGCCACGGACCGACGGCCGTATTTTCCCAGCAGATAAAAAACTATTACCTGGCCCCCGAAGGTCCGCCGCCATTAATCGATATGGTTCTGGTCAAACTGGCCTTTCCCGGCCCGGCGGGATTGGCTCCGGTGTTCGGCATCTCGGACTGGATTATGGTGGCCTTCTTCGCAATGGTCGCCCAGCGCCATAAAGTGCAAGATAATCTGCTCGGAACCGCGGGGGAGACGCTGGCCAAACAAGGCCGCATCGGCCGCTACCTGCCGGTTTCGGTACTGGCGCTGTTTGCAGCCATCATGCTCGCCCAGCTAACCGGTCTGTTTATTCCGGCGCTGCCGCTGATTGCCCTGTTCATGCTGCTCTGGTACACCATCCGCTATTGGCGCTTGCGGCAAAGAACCAGCAGGCGGTGATTCATAAACCCGTAATCCCCTTTCAACTCGCTGCTGGCAAAGCCTTTCTGCACGCTGATAGCAACAAATCCGGCCTCGCTGACCAGATGTTCCAGCCGTTCGGCACCATAGGTGCGGATCGCATAAGTCTGATCGCGCAGCAGACCCTGCTCCTTGCAGAGCACCACCTCCCGGCAACGGATCGCCGCATCATCCAGCACCCGCTGCCGACAGACGACAATATCATCGGCAACTTCATGCCAGGCATTCGGACTGAAACGCTCCCGCACCACCATCCCATCGGTGACATCGAGCAGCAGCCAGCCACCAGGGCACAGCAGCCGCTCTGCTTCGCGCAGGATCTGCAGGTCATCACTGTGCTCCGGCAGATACCCGAGCGAATTGCCGAGAATCATGACGTGATCGTAGCTCGCCGGAGGCAGCCCGGTGGTGGTAGCATCACCCTGGATAAACTCAACCCGGCAACCGTTCTGCTCAGACGTAGACTGCCCCCTTGCCAGCAAGACCTGTGAATAGTCGAGCACCGTACAACCGACAAACCCGCGCCTGGCCAGCTCCAGGCTATGCCGCCCCTGCCCGCCGCAAAGGTCGAGAATCCGGTCATTTTTTTGCAGCGGCAGCAGGTTACAGAGGATGTCGACTTCCCGGCGGGTCAGTTCAGCGTCGTCGACGGTACGGGCATCGGTCAGCAGGTAAATCTCATCAAACAACGACTTCCACCAGTCAGGCGGCACCTCAAAACTCATGGTCCCTCCGGATGAGCACCGAAACTGAACAGACCGTCAGTGGCGAAGATCGCTGCCGCCCCGCCCCAGGGTTGGGATTGGCAGATAGTCAGTTCCTCATGCTCGATATCGATCATCCCTTTGAGCGCTCCCTGCAGATACATCTTCTCCAGAATCAGGCAATCGCTCCAGACCGCTTCGGTATAGCGTTTTAACGCCTGCAGGTGATCAAGGGTAACCAAACGTGGTCGCAAAGCCATTTTGATCGGCCCGAGCAGGTAGGTAAAGCGATGGTCGATCGCCAGTTGCCGCTGCATGTCCAGAACGTCGCGCAATTCATCGGCATCGATCTGCAGCATGGCGTCATTGATCCGTTTCACCGCTTCACCGACCGGCAGGTTCGACTTGAGAATCGCCAGCGGTTGGACCCCGCCGCCACTGCCGACATTGGTCGGCACTCCACCGTAGCGAACCAGGAACCCGTACAGACCATCGGCTCCGAACAGGCAACGGAAATCGGTCTGCACCCTTTCGAGAAAAACGCCTCGACCTTGTTCGTAGCTGACACATTCTTCCGCCCAGAGATGCAGCGGGATCTTCTGCTGCACGATATAGAGCCCTTTGTCCAACGCCAGATTGATCGCCTCGTCAGCGTCCGGGTTGACCCCGCCGACCCGCACCCCGATACCGGAGTAGCCCCGCTCCGGTTTGAGCACCAGGTTCTCCCAGTTACGCCGGGTCCATTCATACAGATCATCGATCTGCTCACCATTCTGGCCGAGGGTCCTCCCGGGTAAAAAACGGCGGGTCCAAGGGGTGCGCATGACCGATTCGGCGGAGAAGCGCTCCTTGCCTGCCGAGGTCAGCAGCTCAAACATACTCTTGACGTTGATCGGCTCGGTGCCGCGCGGGTTGACCACCCGGCCCTCAGCAACCAGTTGCAGCAGCGGCGAGAGGTTCTGCTTGCGGTGCAGGTCGAGCAGTACGTCGGTATTGAAATCGACAAAGGCCAGCGACACCGGTGCCCCCCGGTAACAGACGTTGCCATCCTGAAATTCAAGTTCGTGCGGGGCCAGCAAGGCGCTGGAAAGACCATCGATGCTGTTCAACCGCTTGGCCAGATTGATGTTCTCGGTGACATCTTCCAGGGTTTCCTCTTCGGCGATCACGGCGATCTGCCCCGAATTGGAGCCGGCAAGCCGCTGATGATTGGCCACCAGCATCTTAACAAAGCCATCGATCGGATAGAGCAACGGATGATCGAAATCGATCTCGATGTCGATCGAGGTTGACCGGTTTACCCGCGCCCAGACCGCCTTGCCGATCTCCTGGGTGATACGTTGATAATCCCAGCCGCCCGGGCTGCCTAGATTCCACTCGGAATGATATCCCCAAAAGCCATCCACATCAGTCTCCTTTGCGCTCTAGGACCTGTTGAAATGCAGCAAAACCAATCTCTCCCTGAGTGAGCACTTGCCGGGCAAAGCTGCCAATTTCCATTTCCGCACCCTGCTCACGCAGCTGCAGCATTCGCCGCAAACCTAAAGTGTAGCAGACTTGATAGCCGGGGCGCAGCGCGTACTTCAGCACCACCTCCGCAGCCTTCTGCGGCGCATAGCCGACCCGCACCAGCAACTCGGCAGCTTCGTCAAGCGTGAGGCGTCCGCTCTGCAGGCCGATATCGACCAAGCCGCGGGTCGCCCGTTCAATCCGTCGCCGGGCGAGTAGAAACCTGTCCCAGGGTCCATCGAAATAACCGGTTATCGCCATCAACTGTTCGGCAAAGCAGGCCCAGCCCTCGTAAAACAGCGGCCGCTCCAATGGCCGCCGGATCGCGCTTGGCAGATTCCAGCGGCAGACATCGAGCAGG
>CALZHR010000172.1 GCA_945787335.1 uncultured Desulfuromonadales bacterium | reverse complement strand
TTCCCCCCCCCCCCCCCCAAATATCCTGAATATTTCATGAGGACTCTTGAAGTCTCCGAAAACCGGGCTAATATTTCACTAGTTTGTCCACTCTCTCCCTATTCTGCGTGGAGGCAGCTATGTTCGAAGAGTTCAAGAAGTTTGCAATGCGTGGCAACGTGGTTGACATGGCCGTGGGGATTATCATTGGTGCGGCCTTCGGCAAGATCGTCAGCTCGGCGGTCAAGGATATCATCATGCCCCCCATCGGCAAGCTGATGGGGAATGTCGATTTCTCCAACCTGTTCATCAACCTGGGGGATGGCCAGTTCGACTCTCTCAAAGCCGCCCAGGATGCCGGCGCGGCGACCATCAATTACGGTCTCTTTATCAATACCGTTCTCGATTTCGTGATTGTCGCCTTCGCGATTTTCATGCTGATCAAGGCGATCAACAAGGCGACCGCAAAGGAGGAAGAGGAAGCTCCGGCCGAGCCGACCAGCAAGGATTGTCCGGAGTGCCTCTCCGAAGTACCGATTGCCGCCAAGCGCTGCAAACACTGCACTTCGGCGCTGGCTTGAGTTTTCCCGCTCCGCGGCAAAGCTGAGGCTTTTTCCGCGGAGCGGCTGACGCTCAATCGGATGATCATCACCGGTTCTGTCTCAGGGGGTGGGAAAGGGTTCCTTTTTTAGGAAGTTGCGGCGGATCGGTCGCAGATTGATCACCGCCTGTTTTTCCTGACCATCACGCAGGTAGCGCACCGGCACCAGGTCATTCTCCGCCAGCAGCTGGTGGGCTTCGAACAGGCAATTCCCTTCGCAGATGGCCTCTAGCTCATAGGCGAGAATGATATCGCCACCGAGCATGAAGTTGCGCTCGCCGATCTTTGCCTGAGTGTTGCCCCCCTGCAGTCCGGCCTCATCCGCCGGGCTGCCGGGAACGATCCGCTCGATCAGCAGCCCGCCGGGCAGGTCAAGGTTGAACAGCCGCCGCAAGGCCGCTCTTTTCAGATAGACCCCTTCAAGCCCCAGCCAGACCCGCGTGCGGACTTCGAGCAGCTGCTTGATGGTATTGATCGCCACCACCAGCCCGACCCCTTCGGAGCCGCCGGACTTGCTGACCAGCTGCGAGGCGATGCCGATCACTTCGCCTTTCGAGTTGAACAGCGGACCGCCGCTGCTGCCGGTATTGATGGCCGCATCGGTCTGAATATATTCAGCGATAATCGTCTCGTTGTAGAGCCGGTCGAATTCGCGAAAACTGCTGATATATCCCACCGAAAAGGAGTTCTCCAAGCCGTAAGGCGTGCCGATGGCATAGGCTTTCTGACCGATCGCCAGCTGGTCAGAATCGCCAAGATTGGCATGAGTCAGGCCGGGAGCGGGTTCCATAAAGCGGATCAGAGCGATATCCGCCTCTTCTTCGCTGAAAACCACCTGGGCGGGGAGGAATTTGCCGGTCTGGGTTTTTACCTGGATGTCGGTTGCACTTTCAACCAGGTGGGCGCTGGTCAGAATATGGCTGTCCGGTTCGATCAGCACGCCGCTGCCGATGGCGCGCTCCGGTTCGTTCTGGTCATTGGTTTTATTCTGCAGTGCCACAACTGTCACCACCGCCGGCAGCACCTTCTGGTAAAGCTGCACGGTACGCCGTTCTTCTGGATCGAGATATTCGGGAGCCTCACGGCGCTTTTCCGGCAGAAAGTCGTTCTCCGCGCTTAAGCTGCCGGGGAGCAGCAATAAATTCAGGAGCAGCGGCAGGAGAATCCAGAGTCTGGTGGAGCGGTTGGCGGACGATTGGCAGTCGAGGCGAAACGGCATGCAAGAAGACCTTTACTTGGCGCGAGTTCTCAACCTGCTCTTTAAAACTATAGCAGAGATTGCTGTCCTGCCGCTTGTTGTCAGGTACAATCGGCTATAATGAATGAAAACCGTGCTGCTGAATGAAGGGAGCAGAGTCATGTTGAAATCTATCGCGAATCAATCCCTCAAGGGATTTATCGCCGCGCTGGTGGGCGTTCTGGTTCTGATGCCGCAAAGCGGCCTGGGGATCGACTGGTTCAAGGCGGGCAAGGACCTGCTGCAGGGGAGCGCTCAATCGGAAAGCCCAAGTTTGAGTGCCCTGACCGATAGCGAGATCGGCGCCGGACTGAAAGAGGCGCTACGCGTCGGCAGCGAGCGGGTGGTCGGTCAGCTGGGCGCACTGGACGGTTTCAACGCCGATCCGCAGATCCATATCCCCCTGCCGGACAAATTTTCCAAGGTGCGTTCGATTCTCGGCACCATCGGCCAGGCCGGGATGCTTGATGACCTCGAGTTGAAGCTCAATCGCGCCGCCGAGCAGGCGACGCCGCAAGCCAAGCAGCTGTTCTTCGATTCGATCAAAGATATGAGCGTCGACGATGTGCAAAAGATCTACAGCGGGCCGGAGGACGCCGCGACCCGTTATTTCCAGGGGAAGATGACGCCACAGCTGGCCGCGGCGATGGAGCCGATCGTCGCCGACAGTATGGCCCAGGTCGGCGCCATCCAGGCTTATGACGCGGTGATGGGGCAGTACCAGACGGTGCCCTTCGTGCCCGATGTCAAGGCCGATTTGAACGCCTACGTGGTGGAAAAAGGGATGGACGGGATTTTCTTCTACCTGGCCAAAGAGGAAGCGGCGATCCGCCAGAACCCGGTGAAACGGACCACGGAGATTCTGCAGAAGGTGTTCGGGGCGAAATAAGGTTTCGCCTTGCCCGGCTTCTGCTGGCGAAGTCAGGCCCGATTGAAAACAAAAGGAGCAGGCGGTTCGTGAAAGCACGTTCGCCTGCCCCTTTTGTTTTGCGCAAAAAATCTCATCTTCCTGTCGCTCAGAAAAGCGGAATGACCTTCGCGGTTTTTTTCTTGTTTTCCCGTTCGGCGATAACCCCTGTCGGGTCGTTGACAACCGCCTGAAATTCAGAAACTTTTTCCCAGAATATTTCCACCATGCGGTTCATTCGAACAACGGGATTCTTGATCTTCCCAAGTTCATGGTCAAGGGAGAATTGTATGCCATAAGCACGCTGTTGAAATTCTTTTGGAAAGGTATCTATTGTATCTCTAATTATCTGTTTTCTAATTTTTTCAAATTTTACCGGGTCTTTTTTGTAGATACCTTCAAGCTGTGGAAGTATTTGTTCTATTTTGTATTCACTGTTCTTCATAATAAATTCCCCTGTGTTCTCCAATAAATTATTCAATAAAGCAGTTTAAGCTGAAAATTAAGTATCTAAGAAGCATGTTTCTTTTGGCTTTATTATAGCCTGTCGAAGCTATGCTCACAATTTACTTTATTATAATGATATCAGCTTATGAATAGTCCGCTGGGTCGGGTCATGGCCCGTCAACATGCCCCTTGCAATTGTCCTGTCGGTGCGCTTTAGAAGCACTTCAGGCGGGTTGCTGCTGCTTGTGCAGGTGGCTCAATTTGCTCATGAGAACTCTGTAACTAGCAGAATTAGCATGCGTTTTAAATCAGCCTTGCGGCTTGCCATCCCCCGAAGAGGTGATAAGAGTAAAGGAGGACATTACTCAAACACATTGGAGGTGGTTATGTCAGTTGTAAAGGTGATAGAAATCCACTCAGAAGGCAGCACGATTGAAGGGGCCGCAGAGGCTGCGCTGCGCGAAGCGGCAAAATCTGTCAACGGCATCAACAACATCTATCTGCAGGATTTCCAGGCGATCGTCGCCGGCGGAAAAATCGTCAAGTATCGGGTGAATGCGAAAATTTCCTTTGTCATCGAAGGCTGAAGTCTGGCACACCCAACTATTACAAAGCGGAGAAGCCCAGGCTGGTTTCTCCGTCTTTTTTATTCTTTCCTGACAGCGAATGACTGTCGAACAGATTCTGACGCCACACCGCAATCCTGATCAGAAACAAAGGAGATCCGGCATGCCTGGAATCATGGATATCATCAGCCAGTCCCTTGGCAGCGAGGAGTTGAGACAGATCGGCCGACAGATCGGCGCGGACGAGAAAACCACCGCCAACGCTCTGGCCATGCTGCTCGACACCGACAACGACGGTGACGTGGATATCAGCGACCTGGCCAAACATGGCATGGGGCTGTTGGGGAAATTTTTCCGCTAAACCATTTCGGCAGTTAAACCGCAAGGAGATAGCATCATGGCACTGTTCGATTTTGTTAAAGAGGCTGGCGAGAAATTATTCGATGTGTTTTCCGGACGCGACGAAGCGAAAGAACAGCAGGCCAGCAAAAAAATGAGCGATGTCGTCGCCGGGCTCGGTCTGGATGTCGCCGGCCTGGAGGTGTCTTTCAAAGATGGCGTCGCGACCGTGGGCGGCACCGCCGCCTCTCAGGAAGAGAAGGAGAAAGTCCTGCTGGCGATCGGCAACACCAAGGGGGTGGCCAAGGTCGAGGACCGGATTCAGGTGAAAAAAGCGGAACCCGAGGCCCGTTTCTACACCGTTAAAAGCGGTGATACCCTGTCGAAAATCGCCAAAACCGAGTACGGTAACGCCAACAAGTACATGGTGATTTTCGAGGCCAACAAACCGCTGCTAAAAGATCCGAACAAGATCTATCCGGGGCAGTCGCTGCGGATTCCGCCGCTGCAGTAGGCAGGGCGGTTTTCTTCTCAAAGGCACAGGGGGGCCGGCTGCGTATCATCAGCCGGCCCCTTCTCTTTGTCAGGCGGGTTGTTGCTTTGGTTCGACTTTCGGCTCTCGGACTCGAGATTTCCGGAACAGGCCGATAAAATCCTCCAGAATCAGATAGCTCGCCGGCACCAGCAACAGGCTCAAGAGGGTGCCGAAGAGGATGCCGAAGCCGAGCGAGACCGCCATCGGGATCAGGAACTGGGCCTGGGTGCTGGTTTCGGTGAGCAGCGGCAACAGGCCGACGAAGGTGGTCAGTGAGGTGAGCAGGATCGGCCGGAAACGCGCGCCACCGGCGGTCAGCACCGCCTCGGTCAACTCCATCCCTTCGCGCCTGCGGCGATTGATGAAATCGACCAGCACCAGGCTGTCGTTGACCACGACACCGCAGAGGGCCAGGATTCCCAGGGTGCTCATGAAGCTGAGATTCATGTCCATGATCATGTGGCCGATGATGGCGCCGCCAACCGAATAAGGGATCACCAGCATGACCATCAACGGTTGCAGGTAGGAGCGGAACGGGATCGCCAGCAGCGCGTAGATTGCAAAGAGCACAAACAGAATGCCTAGGAACAGGCTGCCGAACGATTCGCGCTGCTCCTTCAACTCGCCCTCGAAGGCGTAACGCACGCCGGGATAATCGTTCAGCAGATCGTCCAGGTAGCTGCGCAGGTCCCTGGCAATGGCATTGGTGTCGACCTTGCCCTTTTCTGCATCGGCCGAAACATTGACGGCCCGGTTGCGGTCGACCCGACGGATGGTCGAGAAGCCGCTGCCGATCTGTGCATCGGCGACCTGGCTGAAGGGAACTTCGATCCCTTCAGGGGTACGGATCTTCATCCTCTCAAGGCTTGCGGCGCTGCGGCGTTCCTCTTTGGGATAGCGCACCATCACCCGGACATCATCGCGGCCACGCTGAATCCGCTGCGCTTCGGCGCCGAAGAAGGCGGCACGTACCTGGCGGCCAAGATCGCTGGAGGTCAGGCCGAGCAGTTCTGCTTCCGGGCGCAAGCGCAGCTGGATCTCTTCTTTCCCCTGGTCGAAGCTGTCCTGAATGTCGTAGAGGCCGGGGTATTCGGCAAGCCGCAGTTTCAGTCCGTCGGCCACCTCAGTCAGTTTGCCGAAATCGGCGCCGGTCAGCTGGACGTCGATCGGGTCGCCGCCGCGGCCGATTTCGGCGCGGAAATTCAACTCCTTGATCCCGGGTATGATGCCGATCCCCTTGCGCCATTCAGTGACGATCTGCTGGGTGGTCACCTTCTGAATGCGCTCTTCGGGCGGCATCAGCTCCAGGGTGACCTGGCCGATCTCCGGGTTGCCGCGCAGGCCCGGCCGACCGCCGCCGCTCCAGCCGATGCTGACCAGTATATTCCTGATGATCGAACCCTCGCTGCCCGGCTCACGGTACTCCTGCTGCAGTTCGCGGGCGACGGCCGCCATCTTCTCGATATGCCGTCGGGTCTGGTCTTCTGCGGTGCCGGCCGGCATGACCAGGCTGGCGCGGGCGGTTTCGCTCTGCACGCGGGGGAAGAAGGTGAATCCATAACGGCCGCTGATGACGAAGCTGACGATAATTAATATTCCGGCGGTAAACAGCGCGAAGGTCAGGTGGCGACGCTCGATCGCCTTGCGGAGTACCGGTTGGTAGATCCTTTGAATGAATCCTTCCAGGCCGTCGGCGATGCGCCGCTGCAGACGTAAAAGCGGTCCCTGCCGCTTTTTCTGTAGTTGCACGTGGCGCAGGTGGGCGGGGAGGATCAGTTTCGATTCGACCCAGGAGAAGATCAGCACCGGGATGACGATCAGCGGGATCTGGGCGAAGATCGGCCCGCGGCGTCCTTCCATGAACAAGAGCGGCAGGAAGGCCGCCACCGTGGTCAGCAGGCCGAAGGTGACCGGCACGGCCACTTCCTGCGCGCCGCGGATCACCGAGTCGACGGTTTCGCCATGTTTCTTCAGGTGCGAGTAGATATTTTCACCGGTGATGATGGCATCGTCGACGACGATTCCCAGCACCAGGATGAAGGCGAACAAGCTGACGATGTTGATCGTCACCCCGAGCACCGGCATCAGCGCCAGGGCGCCCATGAAGCTGATCGGGATGCCGATACAGACCCAGATGGCGATGGAGAAGCGCAGGAACAGTGCCAGCAGCACAAAGATCAGGATTCCCCCCTGGATGGCGCTGTTCGTCAAGGTGTTCAGGCGCAGTTTGACGATCCGCGAGCGGTCGCGCCAGTAATCGAGGCTGACTCCCGGCGGCAGCTGAGCCTGCTTGTCGGCGACATACCCTTTGACCGCCTGGCCGATCTCCAGGGCGTTCTGATCGCCGGTGCGGTAGACCTCGATCAGGACCGCCGGGTGTCCGTTGAACAGGGCAAAGAGTGGCTCTTCATCGAAGCCGTCGTGGATTTCGGCCAGGTCGCCAAGCAGCAGGCGGGTGCCGTCGGCGTTGCTGCGGATCGGGATGCGGGCGAAATCTTCGGCGCTATAGGCTTGGCCACGGGTGCGCAGCAGGATCTCTCCGCCGCTGCTTTTAATCGCTCCGGCGGGCAGGTCGATTGAAGAGCGCCGCACCGCCGCGGCGATGTCGTTCAGGCCGAGGTCATACTTCTCCAGGGTCTGCTGGCTGATTTCGACCGCCAGCTCATAAGGACGAACCGCCACCAAATCGGCCAGACTGACCTCCGGCAGGGCGGTCAGATCGTCGCGCACCAGTTCGCCAAAACGGCGCAGGTCCTGCTCCGACAGGGCGCCGCTGACCACCACCGAGAGCACTTCGCGGCGGAATTCGAGCACCCGGTAATTGGGGCGTTCGACATCATCGGGGAAGGTGGTGATGGCATCGACGCGGTTCTTGATGTCGTCGAGCAGTTCACGCGGATCGTAGCCTTTGCGCACCTCGATGCGCACTTCGCCCGAACCCTCGCGGGCGTTGGAGATCATCTCCTCGATCCCCTGCAGGTCGGCGATCGCCTCTTCGACACGGATCACCACCGCTTCTTCGACCTCCGCCGGGGTGGCGCCGCGGTAGCGCAGATCGACGGTGACCGTATCCCGCTCAAACTGTGGGAAGACCTCCAGGGGGATCAGCTCGACCAGCGACCAGAGCCCGAGGGCGATGATGATCACCATCAACAGGTTAGCGGCCACCGGGTTATGGGCGAACCAGGCGATCAAGGCTTTCATAATTAAAGTTCCTGTCCCGGCTGTTGTGGCGCAGCGCCCGGACTGGTTTCGCCGGCGATGCGCACTTCGATCCCCTCGGCAGCAAACGGGAGTGCGGTGAGCGACAGCCGCTCCCCGGCGCTCAACGGCCCGCTGGCGATCACCTGCTGTTCGTCGCGCCAGAGAATCTCCAGCTCGCGGCGCTGCAAGCGGTTTTCCGCGTCCACCAGGTGAACGGTCTGTTCACCGCGGACCGCCTGGCGCGGGATGATGAAGACATTCGGCAGGCTCTGCCCCTGAATGCTGGCTTCAAGGAACTGGCCGATCTTCAATGGCGGGCGACTCCCCTGGTGCAGGTAGGGATCTTCGATCCGCGCCACAACGAACAGCTGCCGGCTGCGGACATCGATCGCCCCTTCAGTGCGCACCAGGTGCCCGGTCCAGAGGTGCTCTTCCTGGCCGACTTTGGCCCGGAACTGCACCGGCGTTTTCTGCTGCTGAGCGCTGCTGTCATCGAGGTAACTTTCAGGCAGCTGCAGGTAACTCTGCTGTTCACTGTTGATCGGCAGCCGCACCTCGACGGTGTCGCTGGCGAAGATTTCGGCGATGGGGGTGCCGGGAGTAACATACTGGCCGAGATCGACCCGCTTTTTCAAAATTCTGCCGGCATAAGGGGCTTTGATGAGGGTCCGTTCCAGGTCGAGCTCGGCCTGCTGCAGGCGGGCTTCAGCGGCGGCCAGGGCGGCCTCGGCGTTTTCCAGCTGCGGGGCGCGCAACAGCAGCGGGGTCGGTTCGCCAGACAGCTTCAGCTTCTCCCAGTCAAGCCGGGCCTGGGCACTGCGCGCCTGCTCCTGGGCCAGATCCAGTTTGCGCTGGGTCAGTTCGGAGCGGGCGATGGTGACGGCATTCTGGTAATCGCGCTGATCAATTTTTACCAGCGGGTTGCCGGCGGCGAAGAAACCGCCGTCGCGAAAATTATCATCCACCCAGATGATCTTCCCGGAGACCTCCGGGACCAGGGTGGTGCTGGTGCGGGGTGAAACGGTGCCGCGGCTCGCGACCTGCACCTGATAGCTGCGCGGCTGCAGCTCAAGCACTTCGACCGTCGGCAAGGCCGTTCGCGGGCGCTGGCGTTCGGTCTTCGGGGCGGTGGCGATCAGGCTGCTGGCGATGGCGATGCCGATCAGCAGGACCAGAAGTGGCAGGATAAAGCGGATAATCCGTTTCATGGCTGTTCCTCGTGCTCGGGCGATGCAAAGGGGCCGCCCAGGGCCAGGTAGAGGTCGACGCGGTTTTCCAGCCGCTGCCGCCGGGTGGTGAGCAGACCGCTTTCGGCGACGAAGGCGCGGCGCTGTGCTTCGAGCAGGGTAATAATGTCGTTCAGTCCCTGCCGGTAGCGGTCTTCAGCGAGCAGCAGCGCGGCGGCCGATTCCTCCGTGGCCCACTTGAGAGCGTTTTCCTGCTCCTGTAAGTATGCCTCCGCTGCCAGGGCGGTTTCAACCTCGCGAAAAGCGGTCAGGACGGTCTGGGCGTAGGTCGCGGTTTGCTCGTCCAGGCGGGCGCGGCTCAAGTCCTGCTCCGCGCTGCGGCGGCCGCCGTCGAACAGCGACTGGGTCAGCGAACCGGCCAGGCTCCAGACCAGGTAATCCCAGTCGAGCAGGCGATAGAGCTGATCGCTGGCGGTGCCGCCGGACGCGGTCAAGCGGAAGCTCGGCAGACGGTTCTTCTCCGCGGCAAATAAGCGTTCCTGATCTGCGCTCAGTCGTTGCGCCGCGGCTTTCAGATCGGGACGGCGTTCCAGCAGGCTGGATGGCAGCCCGGCGGGAACCTGGCGGTTCAGCTGCGGCAGCTGGTAAGTACTCGCCAGCTGACTTTTCGGGTAGCGGCCGAGCAGGATTTCAAGTTGCCGCCGGCGCTCGTCGTACTGCCGCTGGCGCAGGCTCCGGGTGCTTTGTGCCGTAGCCAGGTTGTTGCGCGCCAGGCGCAGATCGAGAGAGCTGCTCAGGCCGCTGCGGTACTGCTGCTCGATAACCTGCAGGTTCTGCTGGTAGGAGTTTTCGGTGCGTTCGGCCAGTTGTTGCTGCAGCCCGGCTTCGTTGAGCAGGAACCATTGCCGGGAGATCTCCGCCGCCAGCGACAGCCGCGCCGCACGATAGTCGCTCAGGCTGGCGGCCGCTTCGGCGATGGCGGCGCGTTCGGCGTGCGCCAGCCGTTGCCAGAGGTCGACCTGCCAGCTGATGCTGCCTGCGAGGTCATAGCTGCTGCTGACGCTGCGGTTTCCGGCGCTGCCGGTCTGGCGCCGGCCGGCCGAGAGGTCGAGCTCGGCATCGGGTAATAAATCGTCCCCGGCGATGTTCGCCTGGGCCCGGGCGGCGTTGACCCGGGCCGCGACGGCCTGCAGAGAGAAATTCTGCCGCAAGGCTTCGCGGACCAGGCTGGTCAGCTCCGGTGTGGCGAAATCTTCAAGCCAGGGCTCTGGTGGCTGGGTGACAGAGCCAGAGGCGCCTGTCCACTTAAGGGGCAGCTCGGGCAGTTTCAACGGCAATGCGCCGGGAGCCGGTTTGGTCTGGCAACCAGCGAGCATGAGCACTGCGCAAAGAAGTGGCAAAATGAGCGCTGTGGATGTTTTTCTGATCAATGGCCAAGCCTAAATTCAGGGTAAGTTGCGTTAATCGTTATTGTCTCATGGCAGCCATGAGATTGTCTTTCTTCATTTAGGACCTTTTCAAACCTCTTGTAAAGACTGATTTTATCAGATTCTACCGGGCTTTCTCCGGAGCTGGCTGAATTGGTATAATGCCTTGGCGGTCCTGTTGATCACGAAAGCCCGGGAAAGTTTTCGGCATCGGATATGCAGAATACTCGGCTGGAACCGTTCAAGGAGGAAAAATATGAAGTGTGCTCTGGTCGTTGACGAAGATGCAGTATTGCGCCAGCTCGTCACGAAAACCCTCGTCGATTGTGGCTTCGACCGGGTTGTCGAAGCTGAAAACACCACTATCGGCACCGCGCTGGCCGTCTCGGAAAAACCGTTGCTGACCGTGCTGGACCTCTCATTGGCCGGTGTCGAGGGGGTGACGGCTGCTGAAAAAATCGGCAGTCAGACCTCGGGGCCGGTTGTTTTGTTGGCAGCCGCCGGCGAGAGTGAATGTCTGGAAAAAGCCTGGGAGGTCGGAATCAGCCAATGTCTGATGAAGCCCTTTGTCGAGGAGCAGCTCAAGGTCACCATCGATACGGCGATCCACCAATTTGTCGAGATGTCGAGCCTGCAACAGGAGGTCGACAAGCTGCGCGAAACCCTGGATGCCCGCAAGAAGATCGACCGGGCCAAGGGGGTGCTGATGAAGCAGGGGCTCTCAGAGCCGGACGCTTACCGCAGGATGCAGAAACTGGCGATGGACAAGCGGAAGAGCCTGAAAGAGGTCGCCGACGCAATTCTGCTGATGGAAGACTGAAAGCAATTCTATCAATTCACCTCTTTTCTCAAGGCCCCTGCCGCGACCGCGGCAGGGGCCTTGGCCATTTCGGCTGCTGAAAGGCGGCGACCCCTCTCTCATGCATTGTCAAACCCGTTTTTTCGTGGATAATGGCAGAGCGAATTCAACACTCGCAATAGAATCATCTGCCAACCGAAGGAACTGATGATGGATGCCGTATTGAGCCAAAAACCCTGGGAAGCGCTGGAACATCTCGTCAATGCGGGCGATGCCGGGCAGATCGTGATCTTTCTCGATCAGCTCAGTCCCACGGAAACCGCCCGGGCCATCTCCCGGCTGGATGCCGAACAGCAGACCCGTCTGTTCGGCCTGCTCACCCCTGAGGATGCCGCGGATCTGATCGAGGATATCTCTGAAACCCAGGCCGCGGATCTGATCGAGGAGCTGTCGCCGCAGGAGGCGGCAGCGATTCTCGAAGAGCTCGACAGCGATCATGTCGTCGACCTGCTCGGCGAGATGGACGATGAGAACGTCACGGCGATCATCGACCAGATGAAGCCGGAAGATGCCGAGGAGGCGCGGCAGTTCCTCGAATATCCCGCCGACACCGCCGGCGGGATGATGATCTCCGAAGTGCTCAGTTATCCGGCCACGCTGACCATCCGCGAGCTGCTCGACGACCTGCAGCAGAACCGTGACACCTATGCCGATTATCACGTGCAGTATCTGTACGTGACCGATGAACAGCAGTGTCTGTACGGGGTGCTGCGGATGCATGATCTGCTCTTCCCGCTGCGCAGCAAAAAGCTCTCCGAGGTGATGATCAAGAACCCGTTCCACGTTCCTGTGGCCGCCAACCTGGAAGAGCTGGGCAACTTTTTTGCCGAACACGATCTGTTCGGCGCGCCGGTCGTCGATGCCGCCGGGCGGTTGCTCGGCGTGGTCCTGCCGGAAGCGGTCGAGGAGGCGCGGCGCAAGCGTTCGGTCAAGAACTATCTCGACCTCTCCGGAATTATCGGCGGCGAGGAGTTTCGTACCATGCCGCTGCTGCACCGCTCCGGGCGGCGACTCTCCTGGTTGAGCTTGAACATCGTATTGAATATCATCGCCGCCAGTGTCATCGCCATCTACCAGGACACCCTGGCGGCGGCGATCACTCTGGCGGTCTTTCTACCGATGGTCAGCGACATGAGCGGCTGCTCCGGCAACCAGGCGGTGGCGGTCAGTATGCGCGAGCTGTCCCTCGGGCTGGTGCGGCCGCAGGAGCTGCTGCGGGTGCTCGGCAAAGAGGTGAGCCTCGGGGCGATCAATGGGTTGGTCCTGGGGGCCCTGCTCGGTGCGGTGGCACTGCTCTGGAAGGGGAACCCCTACCTCGGCCTGGTGGTCGGCGGGGCGCTGGCGGTCAACACCCTGGTGGCGGTTTCTCTGGGTGGGTTGCTGCCGCTGCTGCTCAAGCGCCTGAAGATGGACCCGGCGCTGGTCTCCAGCCCCTTGCTGACCACGGTGACCGACATGTGCGGCTTCTTCTTTGTCCTCAGCTTTGCCAGCCTGGTGCTGCCCAAACTGAGCTGAAACCGTCTCGTCGTAAAGGAAAAAGCATAAATGGCATACTTCAGTATACAGGTCCTGACCCAGTCGGGACTGACAGTCCTGTCGCTGGCAATCTATTCGTTGCTGATCTCCCTCTCCGGCCGGGCGATCGCCGCCTATGGCAAGCAGCACAGCATTGCTGAAAAGCGGATCATCTACACCAAGAAATATTTCCGCGCCGGGCTTTTTACGCTGCTGGCGCTGGCCATTACCATCATCTGGGGGATCGATTTCCGCGGCGTGCTGATCTTTGCCTCCTCCTTCTTCGCGGTGGTCGGCATCAGCCTGTTCGCCTCCTGGTCGGTGCTCAGCAGTATCACCTCGAGTGTGATCATCTTTTTTCAGTTCCCCTACCGGATCGGAGACCGCATCCATCTGATCGATGGGGATAACAGCATCAACGGCACGATCAGCGACATGACCTTCTTCTACATCCAGATCGAAACCGACGATGGCGAGGAGATCGCCTACCCGAACAACCTGGCGATCCAGAAGCCGATCGGCCGGCTTCCCAAACAGCAACTCGGGATGCAGCAGGAGGCTGACGAGCGGGACGATTGAGCGCCTGCGCTATTCCTTCGACCGAAGCCTTTCGGAGTGGAAACGAACTGCTATAGTTTTTATTACCGATCTGACCGTGCGTTGCATAAGGAGCCGCCTGATGGACGCGATCATCCCCGACTACACCCCGCCTGATTTTTCCGGGCCGCTGCTGTGCGCTGCGCCGGTGGTGCAGACCGAAGCTGCTCCCAAGGACGGCGTGGTGCCGAAGAATTATCACGGCACCTCCAATTACCCGGAATATGTGCATCTCGGCGGCGGTGAGTGGCTGCTTGCGCCTCAGAGCCGGATGGATTCGGTGCTGGTGCTGAAAGGGCAGCAGCTCGAGGTGGTGGAAGCGCGCCGGGTCAGTCAGGGCGATCCGGTGGTGATCGGCCGCACCGAAAATGGTGAAGAGGGCATCTATGTCCATACCGCCGGCTTCGAACCTCCGACCAGCGCAGAAATCGACAAGTTCGCCTTCCGCACCCGCGGCACCCGCGAGACACCTTTTTCCCGCTCTTATGATGAGCTTTACAAGGTCCTGCGCCATGATCGCGAGCATGGCCATATCGCCTGGGTGCTCGGCCCGGCGGTGGCTTTCGACAAGGACAGCCGCGACGCCATGCAGGGGCTGATCGAAAACGGCTACTGCCACTCGCTGTTGGCCGGCAACGCCCTGGCGACCCACGATCTGGAGGCGGCCTATTTCCGCACCGGTCTCGGGCAGGATATCTACACCCAGCACCTCAAGCCGATGGGGCATTACAACCACCTGGATATCATCAACGAGATCCGCCTGGCCGGTTCGATCCGCCAGGCGATCGACAAACTGCAGCTGAACGACGGCATCATCTACGCCTGCGAGAAGTGCCAGATCCCTTATGTGCTGGCCGGCTCGATTCGTGACGACGGGCCACTGCCGGAAGTGATCGCCGACGTCTACGCCGCCCAGGACGCGATGCGCGCACACGCCCGCAAGGCGACCACGGTTATCGCCATGGCCACCCAGCTGCACTCGATCGCCTTCGGCAACATGGTGCCGAGCTATCATGTGCAGGCGGATGGGACGGTACGACCGGTCTTTTTCTACATTGTCGATATGACCGAGTTCAGCGCCGATAAATTGGCCAATCGCGGCTCGGCACAGGCGGTGGCGATCCTGACCAATGCGCAGGATTTCATCGTTAACTTGTGGAATAATTTACGGAGCTAGGGGCGCCATGAATAGCGCCCGTGGGTTGGCGCGTTTTAAGGACGGGAGATATCCCGCCCCTACAGTCAATTGCAGCGTGACGGGGTGAGAACTATGACGGACAAATCAATCCGCATCATCGGCGTTCCCATTGATCTCGGCCAGGATCAGCGCGGCGTCGACATGGGGCCGAGCGCGATCCGCTACGCCGGCCTCTCGGCGCGGTTGAAGGCGCTGGGGTACAAATTGCACGATGCCGGCAACCTCTATGTGCCGGTGCGTGACGCGCTGTTCGGCACCGGCAGCGGCAACTTCCTGCCGTCGATCCAGAAAGTCTGCCAGTCGGCCTACGACGCGGCCCGCCAGGCGGTGATCGACGGGGATATTCCGCTGTTCCTCGGCGGCGACCATTCCCTGGCGATCGGGACCATCGGCGGGGTGACCCACCGCGAGCCGGTCGGGGTGATCTGGGTCGATGCTCACGGCGACGCCAACTCACCGAAAACCTCGCCTTCGGGGAATGTCCACGGCATGCCGGTCGCCGCCCTGCTCGGTGAGGGGTTCCCGGAGCTGATCAACGTCGGCCGCCCCGGGGCCAAGCTGGAAGGGCGGGATATCGTCATGATCGGCATCCGTGACCTGGACGCCGGCGAGCGGGACTGGCTGCGGCAAAGCGGGATTCGGGTCTACACCATGCGCGAGCTGGATGAACGGGGGATGAGCGCGGTGATCCGCGAGGCCCTGCAGTGCCTGGAACACCGCAAACGGATTCATTTGAGCTTGGATATGGACAGCCTCGACCCGAACGCTGCGCCGGGGGTGGGGACCCCATCACAGGGGGGCTTGAGCTACCGCGAAGCCCAGCTGCTGATGGAGATCGTCGCCGACAGCGGCAAGCTGGTCTCGGCCGATATCGTCGAGATCAACCCGATCCTCGACCACGAAAACCGCACCGCCAGGATCGCCGTGCAGCTGGCAGCGTCGCTGTTCGGCAAGAGCATTCTCTAGCCGGCAATTTCAAGTCAACTTACTCCGCTGGCTGCGGCCGCAGCCTGAGAATCCGCCCGCTGTCGGTGGATAAATACAGCCAGCCCTCCGGGCTTTCAGCCAGGGCGCGGATACGCTCGCCCAACTCTTCGAGCAGCCGCTCTTCGGCGACCGCTTTCCCCTGCTCATCGATCACCACCCGGTTCAGATGGGTCAGCTTCAGCGCCCCGCTGAGCAGATTGCCGCGCCAGCCAGGAAAGGCCTTGCCGCTGTAGAGCAGCAGGCTCGCCGGGGCGATCGACGGGATGTAGACCTTCACCGGGTTCTCCATGCCCGCCTTTTCCGTCCCCTCGCCAACCGCTAAGGGCCCCCAGTACTCCTTGCCGTAAGAGATCACCGGCCAGCCGTAATTGCGCCCCGGCGCGACCAGGTTGATCTCGTCGCCGCCGCGCGGGCCGTGTTCGATAATCCATAAGCGCCCAGTTTGCTCATCATAGGCGATCCCCTGCGGGTTGCGGTGGCCGTAGCTCCAGATCTCCGCCAGGACACCGCTTCGTCCGACGAAGGGGTTATCGGGCGGCACGCTGCCGTCGAGATTCACCCGCAGCACGGCGCCGGCATGGGTCGAGAGGTCCTGGCCGTTGGGGCGCACCCCCCGGTCGCCGACGGTGAAGAACAGGCGGCCGGCGCTGTCGAAGGCGATGCGGCTGCCGAAGTGCCGGCTGGTGTCGGAGCTTGAGCGGGTGACGAGCAGATCCTGCCAGTCTGCCAGCTGTTCGCCGGAGAGTCTGGCGCGGGCGAGGCTGGTCACCTGCTGCCGCTGCAGGTCTTTGCTGTAGGTGAAATAGATCCAGCCGCCGGGCTGATAATCCGGTGGCAGGGCGACATCGAGCAAACCGCCCTGGCCGCGCGGATTGATCTCCGGGCCGCCGGTCAGGGTGGTGACGGCGCCGCTGGCTATGTCGAGCAGCCGGACGTGCCCCGCCCGTTCGGTGAAAAGGATTTTCCCGGGTGCGACAAAAACCAGCCCCCAGGGGATGCCGAGGTCGGACGCGACCTGCTCGACCTGAAAAGCCATCCCGGAACTGTTGCCGAGCAGCACAGGCTCGGCCGCAAGCGGCTGAACGAGGGCCAAGGTCATCAAGCCCAGGAAGATGAAGCGTATAAGCATAACGGACTCCTCTGTAGCGGATTCGGTGTCAGCTATAAGAGTAGCCCTGATTGTTGTGGCTGGCAATCTGGGGCGAACGGGAGGGTGGCTTGTTTAACTGAGCTGTTCCAGCGGGAGCGCGGTTTTTTTCAGCACAGTCTTCAGGGCGAAGGCGGACTGGACCCGCAGCACGCCGGGCAGGCTGGTCAGCCGGTTGTGGATGCGCATGTAGTCTTCATTATCGCGCACGATCACCCGCAGCAGGTAGTCGGTGTCTCCCGACATCAGGTAGCACTCGAGGACATCTTTGACCTTGTCGATCTCCGCTTCGAACAGCTGCAGCTTTTCCTGCTGCTGCCCCTCCAGGGTGACCCGCACGAACACCGTACCCGGTTTGCCGATCGCCGCCTGGTCGATCAGCATCACGTAGCGGTCGATGATCCCGCTCTGCTCCAGCAAACGGACCCGCCGCAAGCAGGCCGATTCCGACAGGCCGACCTTGTCCGCCAGTTGTACGTTGCTCAGGCGGCCATCATTCTGCAGGGCCGAGAGGATGCGTCGATCTATTGCGTCTGTTGATACCTGTGGCATAAAGTTGCCTTATAATCTTTTATAGTAAAATTATCTGCGAAAAAACTAACAATCAGTGCTGGTCTTTGCAAGGTTATTTTTCCTTTTCCCTGTTATCCTCGGCTCAACTCTAATAACGTTCTACGTTGTCTTTTCCGGCAAGCTCAGATGCAATTCTAACCAAAGGAGTATAGCGATGATTGTTGGCATTCTGAAAGAGATCAAAACCGAAGAGAATCGTGTCTGCATGACTCCAGCCGGAGTCGAGGTGATGAAGAACAGCGGCCACCAGGTTCTGGTCGAGGCCGGCGCGGGCGTCGGCAGCGGTTTTTCCGATCCGGATTATCTCCAGGCCGGTGCGCAAATCGCCGCCAGCAACGAAGAGGTTTTCGCCAAGGCCGAGATGCTGATGCACGTCAAGGAGCCGCAGCCGAGCGAGTACGCGCTGATCCGCCCCGGGCAGATCTTCTTCACCTATTTCCACTTTGCCGCCTCCGAGCAGTTGACCCGCGCCATGCTGGAAACCGGGGCGACCTGTATCGCCTATGAGACCATCGAGAAGCCGGACGGCAGCCTGCCGCTTTTGACCCCGATGAGCGAAGTCGCCGGTCGGATGGCCGCTCAGCAGGGCGCCAAGTATGTCGAGCGCGCCCAGGGGGGCCGCGGCATCCTGCTGGGCGGTGTCCCCGGGGTGCCGCCGGCGACGGTGCTGGTAATCGGCGGCGGCGTGGTCGGCACCCATGCGGCACAGATGGCCTGCGGGCTGGGCGCCAAGGTTTACCTGCTCGACATGAACCTCGACCGGCTGCGTCACCTGTCGGAAGTGATGCCGAAGAACTGCTTCCCGATGATGTCCTCGCCGGCGACCATCCGTGAACTGGTCCAGGAAGCCGACGTGGTGATCGGCGCGGTGCTGCTGCATGGCGCCAAGGCGCCGAAGCTGGTGACCCGCAAGATGCTAAAGACCATGAAGCCGGGTGCGGTGATGGTCGACGTGGCCATCGATCAGGGCGGCTGTTTCGAGACCTCCCGGCCGACCACCCACCGCGAGCCGATCTATGACGTCGACGGCATCGTCCATTACTGCGTCGCCAATATGCCGGGCGCCGTGCCGCTGACCTCGACCATCGCCCTGACCAACGCCACCCTGCCGTATGCCGTGAGGATCGCCAACCAGGGCTGGCAAAAGGTGGCCCGCGAGGATGCGGGAATCAAAGCCGGGATCAATATTGTCAATCGGCTGATCACCTATCAGGGTGTTGCTGACGCCTTCGACATGGACTATGTCCCGGTCGATGAGGCACTGAAGGCCGCCAACTAGCAGTATTTTTTGAAACGGCCGCCGCAGGCTTTGTTCTGCGGCGGCAGAATTCATCTCCGCGCGATTCTCCTCTTTACAAAAATTCGCCGCTGTTCTTGTCTTGCCTGCTCACCTGTCGTTAAGATAACAAGCTAAATTAATTTCAGGAGGCCTGCTTGAAACTTCCCGCCCCCTTGTTTGAGGGAACCCTCTTGCGCCGTTACAAGCGCTTTTTCACCGACATCGAACTGGCGGACGGCTCTGTGGTGGCCGCGCACACGCCGAACACCGGAAGCATGCAGCAGTGCGCGGTGCCGGGGCACCGGGTGCTGATCTCAAAAGCTGAGGATCCGAAGCGCAAGCTGAAATACACCCTGGAGCTGATCCGCGTCGGCGAATACTGGGTCGACACCCACACCCAGCGCACCAACCGGCTGGTCGAAGAGGCGCTGCGCAACGATTGGATCGCTGAACTGAAGGGCTATGCGGTGACGCCGGAATTCAAGATCGGCAGCAGCCGGATCGATTTTCTGCTGGAGAAGGAGAGTGAAAAGGTGTTGGTCGAGGTGAAAAACGTCACCCTGATCAGAGGGGTGGCGACCGCCTGCTTTCCCGATGCGGTGACGACCCGCGGGCAGAAACATCTGCGCGAGCTGCTCGATGCACGTCAGCAGGGTTACCGGGCGGTGATTTTTTTCCTCGTCCAGCGCGGCGAAGCGAACGAATTCTCTCCCGCCGATGAGATCGACCCCGAATACGGACGGTTGCTGCGCGACGTGGTCGCCGGCGGGGTCGCCGGCGGGGTCGAGGCGCTGGCCTACAAAACTTTGATCACCCCGAAGGAGAACCGGGTGCATGAGCAGATCCCGGTGGTGCTCTAGATGCGCGCGGTCGGCCTGGTCACCGAATACAACCCGTTTCATAACGGTCACCTGCATCATTTGCGAGAAAGCCTGAAAGTTGCCGATGCCGAGGTTTCGGTGGCGGTGATGAGCGGGCACTTCCTGCAGCGCGGCGAACCGGCGCTGGTCGACAAGTGGCTGCGCACCGAGATGGCCCTGGCGGCGGGCGTGGATGTCGTCGTCGAGCTGCCGCTCCCCTGGGCCTGCAGCAGCGCCCCCGATTTCGCCCGCGGGGCGGTGCAGGCGCTGAATGCCGTCGGCGGGATTGAGGCGCTCTGCTTCGGCAGCGAAGCGGGCGAACTGGATCCGCTGCGGCGCTGCGCCGATCTGCTGATGAGCAGGGAAGGGGAGCTCGCAGCGCGGACGGCGCAGCTGCTGCGAAACGGTGTCAACTACCCGCAGGCGCGGGCGCAGGTGCTGAGCGAGTTGCTCCCCGAGCGCGCTGACGCCGACATTGCCGCCGCGCCGAACAATATCCTCGGCATCGCGTATCTCAAGGCACTCAAGCAGACCGGCAGCGCGCTGCGGCCGCTGACCATTCAGCGGGTCGGGGCCGGCTATCACGACACCGGGGTCGGCGCGAACAACATCGCCAGCGCCACCGGAATCCGGATGAAACTGGCCGCTGGGGAGGATGTCGTGGCGCTGGTCCCGGTGGCCGCCTATGCGCCGCTGCGTGCGGCCCTGTTGGCCGGCGAGCGCTTTTCCCCGGACAACTATTTCGCGCTGCTGACGGCGCAGTTGCTGCGGTCGCCGCAAACCTTAAGCGAACACTGGCTGATCGAGCATGGCATCGAAAACCGCCTGCTCAGGGTGGCGGAGCAGGCCGCTGATCTGGAGGAGCTGATCGCCGGCTGCAAGTCGCGCCAGCTGACCCGCACCCGCATCCAGCGCCTGCTGGCCGCGGTGTATCTCGGAATCAGTAAATCCACCGCCAGCGACCTGCTGAACAGCGGTCCCCGCTACCTGCAGCTGCTCGGGCTCAGTGATCAGGGCGCGCGTTTTCTGGCCGCCAGCCGCAAGCAGCGCAGTCTGCCGCTGATCCAGAACTTCTCCCGCGTTCATTCCGCATTGAAGCGTTTCTACGGTGCCGAAACGCCCGAGCATGCGCTCTCCCGCCAGCAGCTCGACCTGCAGCTGCGGGCGACGAAACTCTACGCGCTGCTGTTGAAAAATCCTTCAACCGGATCGCGCAATCGGGATTTTTACCAACCGCTGCGCCGGGTCGAATAAGCCCTCTGCTATTTATTTTTCCGCTGCTGCGGATTTCGCTTGAATTGCGCTAAACTTATGGCAGAATCTGCCCCGCAATTCAGGTTTTGCGCTGTTCGCAGACTCCGAGGGAATTGCGCAAGATAACCTGTTGTGTCTGTCTCGAAGGGCGCAGCTTATGGAACGACAGCTTCCGTACCGGATTCTGCCTCAACCCGACGACACCACCTGCGGACCGACCTGCCTGCATTCAATCTATCAGTATTACGGCGAGCAGCTGCCGCTCGAACAAGTGATTGCCGAGGTGCCGATGCTCGAAGAGGGGGGCACGCTGGCGGTGCTGCTGGCCTGCCATGCCCTGGAGCGCGGCTACCAGGCGACCATTTACACCTACAAGCTGCAGATCTTCGACCCGACCTGGCTGCAGCCGGGCTTTCCCGACCTGGCAGGAAAGCTGCGCGCCCAGATGCTGGTCAAGACCGATCCGAAACTACAAAGGGCGAGCGAAGGTTTTCTGCGCTTTTTAGAGTTGGGCGGCGAGCTCAAGTTTGCCGACCTGACCCCGGCGCTGCTGCGCAAGTATGTGGCTCAGTCAGCTCCGTTGATTACCGGCCTGAGCTCAACCTACCTCTATCAGACCCCCCGCGAGTTCGGTGACAACTGCGATTATGACGATGTCCGCGGTGAGCCGACCGGTCACTTCGTCGTGCTCTGCGGTTACGATCGCAATCAGAAAACCATTTCAGTGGCCGACCCGCTGCTCCCCAACCCGGTTGCCGAAACCCAGATCTACGCTGTCGACATTCATCGGGCTATCAATGCGATTCTGCTCGGTGTTTTGACCTACGATGCCAACCTGCTGATTATCCGTCCCGGAAGAAAGTCCCGTTTGCATGGCAACACTGTCTCTCGTTGTCGTTGACGACCCCGCGTCCTGGCCGCTGCAGCTGCCGGGGGTCGAGCTGGTCGCCGCCCGCGCCTATCTGACCGACCCGCGCTTTGTCGCGCTGCGCGGCGTGCACCTGTTCAACCTCTGCCGCTCCTACCGCTACCAGAGCACCGGCTACTACGTCTCGCTGCTGGCGGCGGCGCGCGGCCACAAGCCGCTGCCGACGGTCGGGGCGCTGCAGGATCTGAAGTCGCAGAGCATCGTGCGGCTGGTCTCCGAAGAGCTCGATGAGCTGATCCAGAAATCGCTTAAGCCGATCCGCTCGACCGAGTTTGTCCTCAGCATCTACTTCGGCCGCAACCTGGCACGGCGCTACGACCGGCTCAGCCTGCGGCTGTTCAAGCAGTTCCAGTCGCCCTTTCTGCAGGCGCGCTTCGTTCAGGGCCGCAAGGAGGGGCGTTGGGGACTGCAATCGGTGGCGCCCTTGGCGGCCGGCAGTATTCTTGCGGAGCACCGCGAGTTCGCCGAGCAGATGGCCCGCGAGTATTTCCAGGGGCGGCGGCAGCGGCTGGCGCGCAAGCCGCACTCCCGCTACGACCTGGCGATCCTGGTCAACCCGCGGGAGAGTGATCCGCCCTCCGACGCCAGGGCTCTCAAACAGTTCTGCCGGGCCGCGGAGCAGATCGGTTTCAGCACCGAGCTGATCGGGCGGGAGGACATCGGCCGGCTGGCCGAGTTCGACGCCCTGTTCATCCGCGAGACGACCAACGTCAACCATCACACCTACCGCTTCGCAAGGCGCGCCGCCGCCGAGGGGCTGGTGGTGATCGACGACCCCGAGTCGATCCTCAAATGCACCAACAAGGTGTTCCTCGCCGAACTGCTCGAGCGCCACGGGGTGGCGGCGCCGCGCTCGCTGGTGATTCATCGCGGCAACCTCGGGCAGGTGCTGCCGCAGCTCGGGCTGCCCTGCATCCTCAAGCAGCCGGACAGCTCCTTTTCGCAAGGGGTGGTCAAGGCGGAGACGGAAGGCGAGTTTCAGCAGGCGGTCGCGCAGCTGCTGCAGAAATCGGAGCTGATCATCGGCCAGGAGTTCATGCCGACCGACTTCGACTGGCGGGTCGGCATCTTCAACCGGCAGCCGCTCTACGCCTGCCGCTACTACATGGCCAAGCAGCACTGGCAGATCCTCAAGCGCGAGACCGACGGCCAGAAAACCGAAGGGGAGGCCGACACCCTGCCGCTCGACGAGGTCCCCAAGCCGGTGCTGCGGGCCGCGCTCAAAGCCGCCAACCTGATCGGCGACGGCCTCTACGGGGTCGACCTGAAGCAGGTCGGGCGCAAGGTTTTTGTCATCGAGGTGAACGATAACCCGAGTCTCGACAGCGGGGTGGAGGATGCCGTGTTGAAGGAGAAGCTGTACCTGGGGATCATGCAGGAGCTGATGCGTCGGGTCGAAGCGAAGAAGGGGGGGCGCTCATGAGCTGCGCGCCGCTGCACCTGTTCGAGGGGGTCGGCCTGGAACTGGAGTACATGATCGTCGACTCCAACAGCCTCGACGTTTTGCCGATCGCCGATCGGATTCTGACCGCGCAGGCCGGCGAGCTGACCAACGAGGTGGAGGTCGGCCCGCTGCGCTGGTCGAACGAGCTGGTGCTGCATGTGCTGGAGCTGAAGACCAACGGTCCGGCCGCCTCGACCGCCGGGCTGACGGAGATTTTTCAGCAGGGGGTGGCGCAGGTCAACGCGTTGTTGTCGGACGCGGGCGGTCAGCTGCTGCCGGGGGCGATGCACCCCTGGTTCGATCCGGCCAGCCAGACCCGCCTCTGGCCGCACGACAACGGGCCGATCTACGCTGCCTACAACCGGATCTTCGGCTGCCGCGGGCACGGCTGGTCGAACCTGCAGAGCGCCCACATCAACCTGCCGTTCTGGGGTGATGAGGAGTTCGGCCGGCTGCACGCCGCGATCCGCCTGGCGCTGCCGCTGCTGCCGGCGCTGGCGGCCAGCTCACCGCTGGTCGACGGTCGCATCAGCGGCGTCCTGGACACCCGTCTGCAGGTCTACCGCAGCAATCAGCGGGTCATCCCGCAGATTACCGGGCAGGTCATTCCGGAAGGAGCCTTTACCGCCGAGGCCTACCAGAAGAAGATCCTCCAGCCGATCTACCGGGCCATCGCGCCCCAGGATCCGGAGGGGATCCTGCAGGAGGAGTGGCTCAACTCGCGCGGGGCGATCGCCCGCTTCGAGCGCAATACCATTGAAATCCGCCTGCTCGACCTGCAGGAGTGCCCGGCGGCCGATGTCGCCATCGCCGAGCTGATCATCGCCCTGCTGCAGGCGCTGGTCGAGCAGCGCTGGAGCGAGACGGCCGAGCAGAAGCGCTGCAGCGAGACGCCGCTGGCCAACCTCTACAACCGGGTGGTCATCAAGGGGGAGCGGGTGCTGATCGCGGACAGCGACTATCTCGATCTGTTCGGTTTCCCGGGACGCAGCGCCACCGTTTCCGAGCTCTGGCAACATCTGGCCGAGACGCTGTTCGGCAGTCGGCTCGGTGAGCCGCTGCAGCTGATCCTCGAAAAGGGTCCGCTGGCGCGGCGGCTGCTGCGGGCGTTGGGGACGAAGCCGACCCGGCCGCAGCTGGCCGAGGTCTATCAGCAGCTGGCCGTTTGTCTGGCCGCAGGGAGGATGTTCGATGCTTGAGCGACCGGCGTTTCTGATCAGCTGTGAGCATGGCGGCAACCGGGTGCCGGCGGAGTACCGGCTGCTGTTTGCTGGAGCCGAGGCGTTGCTGGTGAGCCACCGTGGCTACGATATCGGCGTGCTGCCGCTGGCCCGCGACTTCGCCCGCCGGCTGAACGCGCCGCTGGTGGTTTCGGAGATCAGCCGGCTGCTGATCGACCTGAACCGCTCGGAGGGGCACTTGAAGCTGTTTTCCGAGCTGACCCGCCGGCTGCCTAAGAGCGAACGGGAGCAGATCCTCTCCAGTTATTACGGACCCTACCGGCGGCAGATGCGCCAAAAACTGCAGAAACAGATTTCCAGAGACGGCGCGGTCATCCACCTGTCGCTGCACAGCTTTGTCCCGGTTCTTGACGGCCGCGAGCGACAGGTCGATATCGGCCTGCTCTACGATCCGGCGCGAACCGGCGAAAGCGAGCTCTGCAGCCTCTGGCAGCAGCAGCTGCAGGTGGCGCTGCCGCAGCTGCGCATCCGCCGCAACGCTCCGTACCGGGGAACCAGCGACGGGCTGGTGACGGCGCTGCGGCAGGAGCTGCCGGAAGCACAGTATCTGGGGGTCGAGGTCGAAGTGAATCAGTCGCTGCCGCAGGCTGGCGGCGAGCTCTGGGCGCAGGTCCAGCAGGAGCTGGCGGAGACCCTTAAGGAGCTGGTCGAATAGGCGATGAGGTTGCTCTGTCGTTATCAGTCGGCGAGAAACACCCTGACCTCAACCCGCCGATTGACCGCCAGGCCGGCGGGCGAGTCATTCGCCGCGACCATCTTGCTGGCGCCGTAGCCGAACCTGCTGAACAGGTTGGCCGGCAGGCCGGTCCGATTCTGCAGGAAGATCGAGACGTTGTAGGCGCGCGCCTGGCTGAGCTGCTGGTTGGTGTCGTAGGCGTAGTCGTTGACGATCCGCCGGCGGTCGCAGTAGCCTTCGACCAGAATCCGTTCGATCGCCTGCCCTTTGATCGCCGCCGCCAGCTTTTCCAGCTTGGCGATCTGTTTGCCGCTCAGCTCGGCCGAAGCGGTCTCGAAATGGACCAGGGTGGCTTCGCCGAGTTGTTTTTGTGCAGAGCAGATCGCACAGGAAAAGAGCAGCAGCAGCAGGCTGAGCAGAACGGTCCGGCATGCCCGCAAGTGAGTGTGAGTTTTCATTCCAGCATTCCCTTCCGAGTTATTCCAGAATCAGGTTCGGCAATTCATCACTGTCGTCGTTCTTGACCGGCAGGTGCGAGGCCAGCAGCTCGCCACAGCGCTCCACCGCCCGGCAGACGGCCGTGCCGGCGTCGTTCGATTTTATTCCGGCGACGATCATGGCGACAATCTCGTCCCAGGTCTGTTCCGGGACCTGCTCGTTGATGCCGCTGTCGGCCAGCACCTGCACCCGGTGCTCGAAGAGCGAAATCAGGATCAGGATGCCGGTCCGGTCGCGGGTTTCGTGCAGGCCCAGCTCCAGAAAGCTGACCATCGCCTTCTCTTTGACTTCGGTGGTCAGTTCATCCGGATGGATCAGCTTGCGCTTGAGATCCGGAAACCGGCGGATCAGCTGCTGCAAAAGAAGATAACAGAGAACAAAGGTCGGCAGGAAGACCCAGATCGAGTCACCGCCAAACATCCAGCTGGCCATCAGACCGATCGCCAGCGCCAGGCTGCCGGCGCCGATCAGCTCGGCACGCGGGTAGTCGTAAGAGGAATCGACCACCATCGGCACGATCTCGCCGCTGGTTTTCTCTTCGGCCGCCTTGACCGCCGCTATGATTTTCTGCTGCTCTTCAGCGGTGAAGAACTCACTTGCTGGTTTCATTTACGACCTCATGCCGGTTATCTGGCCCGCGCAGCGTTTTTTCCGTGGGGAAATTTAGTTTCATCCTTACCAGCCTCCGGAAGCACCACCGCCTCCTCCGCCGCCGCCCCCACCACCGAAGCCGCCGCCAAATCCACCCCCGCCGCCGTAACCGCCGCCCCCACCAAAGGGCGGACCGCCGATGAAGATGCCGCCACGGCGTGAACGTCTGCTCCGTCGGCCGCTGAGGCGGGCCAGGAGCGGGCCGAAGAAAAAGAACAGAATGATCAGCCCGAACGGGTCGAAGCGCTTTTTCTTCTTTTTCGTGCTGCCGGTCCCCTGGTATTCGCCGCGCACCGCTTCGGCCATGGCGACCACTCCGGAGATCACGCCGCCGTCAAAGTCGCCCTGCTTCAGGCGCGGGCTGATCTCATTGTCGATGATCCGGCCGGCCAGCAGGTCGGTCAGCCGCCCCTCCAGGCCGTAGCCGACCTCGATACGGATTTTGCGTTCCTGCTTGGCCAGCAGCAGCAGCGCGCCGTTATCCTGCTCCTTCTGCCCCACGCCCCAGCTCTCCAACACCCGCAGGGCGTATTCTTCGAGCACCTCGCCATCGAGGGTCGGGATGGTCAACACGACGATCTGGGTCGAGTCGCTCTTTTCAAACTCGCGCAGGAACTGTTCCAGCTTCAGCAGCGTAGACTGCGAAAGCAACCCGGCCCGGTCGTTGACGTAGCCGGTGACCGGTGGCACATCAAGGGCCGCCGGGGCGCTGGAAAAAAACAGCAGAAGCAGCACCCCGGCGAAAAATATCCGCATCAGAAGGAAACCTTCGGGGCCTGGGCGGCGCCGGCTTCAGCCTTGAACGGTTCCTTGCGCTCGAGATGCAGCAGGAACTTGTTGGTCAGGCTGTTCGGGAAGGTGCGGATCGAGCTGTTGAAGGTCTGTACCGCGCCGTTGTAGCGCTGGCGGGCGACGTTGATGCGGTTCTCGGTCCCTTCCAGCTGATGCTGCAGGTCGAGGAAGTTCTGATTCGCTTTCAGATCAGGGTAGCGTTCGACCACCACCATCAGCCGTGACAGGGCGCTGGAGAGTTGCCCCTGCGCCTGTTGGAACTGCTGGAGCAGGGCCGGGTCGCCGAGCTTGTCGGCGGAGATAGTCATCTGCCCGACCTTGGCCCGGGCGTTGGTCACCTCGGTCAGCGTCTCCCGCTCGTGGGCGGCGTAGGCCTTGACCGTCTCGACCAGGTTGGGGATCAGGTCGGCGCGGCGCTGGTAGGTCGCTTCGACATCCCCCCAGGCGGCGAAGACCGCTTCTTCATTCTGCTGGAGGGTGTTGTAGCCGCAGCTGCTCATGAGCAGCGCGGCGAGAAGCAGGATTAACAGCAAGCGGATATTCATGGCAATTCTCCAGTCTCGGTCAGCGATTGGGATAAACAAGGAATGGGCGTAGTTTAGCACAGCCGTCTTAATGAACAATGGGCATTTGAGGGTTTTTCTGCTGAGGAGCGGGGTGGTTTCGAAATGAAGAAAGGAGAGGACTAGGGCTCAGGCCGGGGCGAAACGGCTGGTGACGCGGCCCAGAATCAGGCTGGCGGCGACGATGCTGTCGCTGCTTTGGGCCGGGTCGGGGTTGTCGCCCTGCAACTGGCAGCGGCCGTCGCTCCGGACCTCTGCCACCCGCTTGACGATCTGCAGGTTGGCCTGAGCCGGATGCCTGGCGACAACGATTTCGCCGATCCGGGGGGGCTGATGACGATAGGCGCGCGGGTCGACCAGCACCTCATCGCCGGGGTCGAGCAGCGGTTGCATCGAGGCTCCGACGACCCGATAGCGCCGCCGGAGCCCGATCAGCCACATGGCGAATTCTCTGCCGTTACTCTCTTGCATTCGCAGACGTTTCGCGCCTTCGATCAGCTGGCAGTGTAATAGGAGACTTCACGCCCCTTGGTGGCCCAGAACATGTCGTGAATCTTCTTGATCGCCGCCATCAGTTCCTCAGCCTTCTCCTGGCTGACCTCCACCTTGACCGCCGAGCAGAGCTTGGCCGCCTTCCAGAAGGTGTCGTGCAGCTCGGGGAACTGCTCCAGATGGTTCGGCTTGAAGTAGTCGGTCCACAGCACCAGCAGCTCGGTTTTTGCAAGATGGGCCTGCTCTTCCTTGATAGCGATGAAGCGGGAGAGGCTGTTGGCCGTGGCGTGGCTGCCGTCACCGGGGTTCAGCGCCAGGATCTTCTTCGTCATCGACAGGACCGCTTCGGCGGCGATACGCGCCGAGGCGGGGTCGTAGACGCCGCAGGGGCCGTCACAGTGCGCGCTGACGATGTTTCCGGCTGGAAACAGTTGTTTGATATGGTGGGTCAGTTTCATGGGTCGTTCCTTCCTGGATGCACAACCGTTGAATTGTTTGGGTGAAAGGGTGCATTGTCCCGCATCCTTCCCCTCCCTGGAAAGCGACGATCATTATCATCTGGAAATATCATAGCTCGCAATCCCGCTGGTGTCCAATAGCAGGTTCTGGTCGCGGGGCTGGAGGGGGAGGGGATGGTCAGTCTGGGGTTTCCGGCGGTCGTGGGGCCTTGTCGATCGCCTCCAGAGCTTCGATCTCCTTGCTGCTCTCGGTGCCCAGCTCTTTGAACTTGCGGGCGGCGACCAGCACCCGGCTGTCGAATGAGGCGATCCCCCGGTTGTAACTGTCGACCGCCTTTTCCAGCCCCTTGCCCATCTGGCTGAAATGCTGCCCGAGGGTCGCCAGCCGGTCGTAGAGGTCGCGCCCCAGGCGACTGATCGCTGCGGCGTTTTCGGTCAGCTGCTCCTGCCGCCAGCCGTAGGCGACGGCGCGCAGCAGGGCGATCAGGGTGGTCGGGGTGGCGAGCAGCACCTTGCGGTCGACCCCGGCCTCGATCAGCCCCGGATCTTCGGCGAGAGCTGCAGAGAAGAAGGTTTCGCCGGGGAGAAACAGGACGACGAACTCGGGGGTCGGCTGGAACTGCTCCCAGTAGTTCTTCGCCGCGAGCTTCTGCAGGTGATCGCGAATCTGCCGGGCGTGGCGCTGCAGGCAGAGCTTGCGCTGGGGATCGGATTCGGCCTCGAGCGACTCCAGGTAGGCCTGCAGCGGCGCCTTCGAGTCGACGACGATGTTGCGGCCGTTCGGCAGCTTGATGGTCATGTCGGGGCGCAGCCGGCCGCTGTCGGCGGTCTCCTGTTCGACAAAGTCGCAATAGTTGAGCATACCGGCCATCTCGACCACTTTGCGCAGCTGGATCTCCCCCCAGCGGCCGCGCACCGCCGGGGTCCGCAGGGCGCGCACCAGGTTGCCGGTCTCTTTCTCCAGGTTGGCCTGGCTGGTCAGCAGCGACCTGAGCTGCTCGTCGAGTCGGGAATAGGCGCCGACCCGGGCCTGCTCGAGCTGTTGGATTTTGCCGTCGACCTTCTGCAGCGAGTCTTCCAGCGGCTTGACCAGCTGGCGGATCGCCTGCTGGCGGTTATCCAGCTCCCCCCTGGCCTGCTGCTGGTAGTTCTCCAGATTCGCCTTCGCCAGATCGAGAAAACTCTGATTATTCGCGGCCAGCGCTTCGGCCGAAAGGGCCCGAAAGGTCTGCTCGGTTTTCTGCCGGTGTTCTTCGAGCAGCATCAGCTTTTCAGCGCTGGACTTGCGTTCACCGCTCAGCTGGGCGGAGAGGCTGGCGAGCTGCTGAAGCAGTTTCTCCCGCTCGGCCTGTTCTTTGTGCTGCTGCTGGTGCAGGGTTTTGTCGCCCTGCAGGCGACCCAGCAGCCAGCCGCAGAGCAGGCCGATGCATAGCACTCCGGCCAGGATCAGCCAGCTTTCCGGGGGGAGAGAGTCGAGGTTCAAAATGTTTGTCCTTGCGAATAAAATGTATGAAATAACTGGAAAATTTCCACCAAGATAGCGCAACTTGCAGATGCCGACAAGAGCGCGGTTTGCCAGCCGCCGACAGTCCGCTAGAATTAGAGTTATAGAAGCACGGTATCGGTTCTTTTTGCAGGAGGCGGCAATGGGTGAGTTCAGATTTGATCTGTGCCAGAAGTTGACGGCCGGAGTGGTCGAAGAACTCTGCCGTAGAAAATCAGGCCCTGAGAAACTGTTGGCGGAACTGCGGCAGATCGAAACGGAAGCGGAAGCTTTTCTCGACCGGAATCCGCATGGCGACCGCTCGCTGATCGACTGCGGCGCCGGCTGCGGCAGCTGCTGCGTAGTCAACGTGTCGACCCTGATTCCAGAAGGACTGGCGATCGTGCATTACCTGCAGCAGTTGGATGAAGAGACCCGGAGTAAGATTGCAGACAAGTTGGAAGATCTCTGGCAGGCGGTGCGGGGGCTGGATGACGAGGAGCGGATGTTCCTGCGTCGCGGCTGCGCCTTTCTGGACGATCAGGGCTGCTGCAGCATCTATCCGGTGCGGCCGTTGCTCTGCCGCAGCATCACCTCGACCGACGCCGAGAGCTGCCGGCAGGCCTTGTCTGGACAGGTGTTCGGCGAGGAGTCCGCGGTGATCATGCACCAGTTTCAGCAGCAGCTCTATGAGTGCCTGTTCTCCGGGGTGGCCGCCGGGCTGGAAAAAGCGGGTCTCGACGGGCGCAGTTTCCAGGTCAGTGGGCTGGTGCGTTACCTGCTCGGTCATCCCGAGGTGGAAGCGGAACTGCTGAACGGCAAGCGATTGAGCTGGCAGGAACTTTACTAAAGAGCCGGCTGTTTCCGGTCGATGTCTAGATATAAACCAGATAATAACCCAGGCCGGCGACCGACAACAGCAGGCAGAGCACCAGCGTGCTGCGGATGAAATCCTCCTTGCGCCGCCGGCGCCGGCTGTTGATGATCAGGCCGATGATGCTGGTCAGCGCGCTTAAAATCAGCAGCGCGGCGATGTAGTCGACCAGCGCCATGTCCCAATAAGGGCGGCGGTAAACATTGACCTTGTAGAAACGATCGAAGAAGGTTTCGACTTCCGGCTTGGCAACCGCGGCAACGCAGAGGGCAGCAAACAGGCCGACCGCCGCCAGAGCGTTGGTCCAGGTGAGAAGACGAAGCAACGAATCTGGCCCTTTGCGGCGCTCCTTGTAAGGTTTGACCATATCTGATCCTGACGGGCTATCGAAGGTCATCCATTTATGCTAGGATGAGCGGAAAAAAATCTTCAGCTGTTAGGGTAGAATAGAAACATGGCCAGCGATACGGGGAACAAAACCAAAGCGCTCAGCAGGACCGAAGAGAAGGTCAGTACTCCGCCGCTCTTCAAGGTGCTGATGCATAACGATGATTATACCACGATGGAATTTGTCATCGAGGTGCTGCGGGAGATTTTCCACAAGTCGGCCACCGAGGCCGAAAAGATTATGTTGACCATTCATTTCCAGGGGGTTGGCCACTGTGGGACCTTCCCTTTTGCAATTGCCGAAACCAAGGCCGACCAGGTACGACTGCGGGCTCGGAAATGCGGCTTTCCACTGCGTTGTTCCCTGGAGGAGGCGTAAGGAACGGTGGCTGAGATGTTTAACCAGGATGTCCAGATAGCATTTACCCTGGCGGTGCGCGAAGCCCAGCGCCGCCGGCATGAATACCTGACCACCGAACATGTGCTCTATGCGCTGCTGTTCGAAGGGGTCGGGCAGCAGATTATCAGCTCCTGCGGCGGCGATATCGAGGGGCTCAAGCAACTGCTGGAGAACTTTTTCGATATGCATCTCGAACATCTGCCCGACGGGGTGGAGGATGACGAGGTGCCGCGCCAGACTCTCGCCCTGCAGCGGATGCTGCAGCGCACCGTGCTGCATATGCAGGCTTCGAATCAGAGCGAAGTCGGGGTCGGGGATCTGCTCGCGGCGATTCTGGAAGAGGAGAATTCCCACGCCTGCTTCTTTTTGCAGAGCCAGGGGATCGAGCGGGTCGACCTGCTCGACTATATCTCACATGGGCAACCGAGTCGCAGCGGTGCCGAAGAGCCGGAAGAGAAGCCGGTCGACCCGGGGCAGACCGAGCGCGGCAAACCGAAGCAGCAGCCGAGCGATCCGCTCAAGTCGTATACCATCGACCTGATCGCCCGGGCCAAGGCGGGAAAAATCGACCCGCTGATCGGTCGCGGTCTGGAGCTGGAGCGGACCATCCTGGTGCTCTGCCGGCGGCGCAAGAACAACCCGATTTTCGTTGGCGAACCGGGGGTCGGCAAGACCGCCATGGCCGAAGGGCTGGCGCTGCGCATCGCCGAAGGGAATGTCCCGGAGGTGTTGAAGCAGAGTGAAATTTTCACCCTCGACATGGGCGCACTGCTGGCCGGCACCAAGTTCCGCGGCGACTTCGAGGAGCGGCTCAAGGCGGTGGTCGCCTCGCTGCAGAAGCGCGAACATGCAATCCTGTTCATCGACGAGATCCACACCATCGTCGGCGCCGGAGCGACCAGCGGTGGCTCCCTCGACGCCTCGAATATCCTCAAACCGGCGCTCGGCTCTGGCGAACTGCGCTGCATCGGTTCGACCACCTATGAAGAGTACCGCAACCTGTTCGACAAAGACCGCGCCCTGTCGCGGCGCTTCCAGAAGATCGACCTGCACGAACCGAGCAGCGAAGAGGCGTTGGAGATTCTGAGAGGATTGGCCTCCCGCTACGAACAGCACCACGAGGTCAGCTATGCCGGTGAAGCGCTCGAATCGGCGGTGCAGCTGGCGGTCAAGCACCTGCCGCAGCGGCATCTGCCCGACAAGGCGATCGATGTGATCGACGAGGCCGGCGCCCAGCAGCGCCTTGACGGCCTGCTGAAAAAGCCGATCGGCATCGACGAGGTCGAGCGGGTGGTGGCGCGCATGGCGCGGGTGCCGATCCGCACTGTCTCCGGCAGCGACCGACAGCGGCTGCGTTACCTCGAGCGCGACCTGAAGCGGGTGGTGTTCGGCCAGGATCATGCGATCGAGGGACTGGTCAAGGCGATTCACCGCTCACGGGCCGGGCTTGGTCATCCCGACAAGCCGGTCGGCTCGATGCTCTTTACCGGCCCGACCGGGGTCGGCAAAACCGAAGTTGCCAGGCAGCTGGCGCTGCAGCTGGGGGTCAAGTTTTTACGTTTCGACATGAGCGAATACATGGAGAAACACTCGGTGGCCCGGCTGATCGGCGCCCCTCCCGGCTATGTCGGTTTCGATCAGGGCGGACTGCTGACCGAAGAGATCGGCAAGAACCCTTACTCGGTGCTGCTGCTCGATGAGATCGAGAAGGCGCACCCCGACCTGTTCAACATCCTGCTGCAGGTGATGGACCACGGCACCCTGACTGACAACAACGGCAAGGAAGCCGACTTCCGTAATGTCATTCTGATCATGACCAGCAACGTCGGCGGACGCGACATGAACCTGGTGCCGATCGGTTTCGGCACGCGCGCTTCGGCGCCTCCGAAGAACGCGGTGGAGAAAGCTTTCTCGCCGGAGTTCCGCAACCGGCTCGATGCGATCATTCACTTTGCGTCGCTCGATGAAAAGGTCATGTTGCAGGTGGTCGATAAATTTATCGGCGAACTCTCCAGCCAGCTGGCAGAGCGGGAGGTGCGCATTCAGCTCTCTGCCGCGGCCCGCAAAGAGCTGGCCAAGCGCGGCTACGATCCGCTCTTTGGCGCCCGGCCTCTCGGCCGGCTGATCCAGACCGAACTGAGCGATCCGCTGGCGGAGAAAATTCTCTTTGGCGAACTGCGCAAAGGTGGCCGAGCCAAGGTCGGGTGCAAGGCGGGCAAACTGACCTTCCGTTTCGACTGAACGGCCGCGATGCCCTGTTATCAACTCGACGAGGAGCTCTGGTTTCCGCCGGTCGAGGCGGCCGAGGATTTCGGCCTGCTGGCGGTCGGCGGCGATCTCTCCCCCGAGCGTTTGCTGCTCGCCTACAGCCTCGGCATCTTCCCCTGGTACAACCCGGGGGAGCAGATCCTCTGGTGGTCGCCCGATCCGCGCTGTGTTTTATTCCCCTCCCAGCTGCATATTTCCCGTTCGCTGAAAAAGTCGCTGCGCCGATCGCCTTTTCGGATTTCCTTCGACGAGCACTTCGGCGGCGTGGTTTATTGGTGCCGGCGAACCCGTTCTGCCAGCGACGGCAGCGGCACCTGGATCACCCAGGAGATGCAACAGGCCTATCTCGAGCTGCACCGGCTCGGCTTTGCTCACTCGGTCGAGTGCTGGGAGGGGGATCAGCTGGTCGGCGGAATCTACGGCGTCTGCCTGGGCCGCTGTTTTTTCGGCGAGTCGATGTTCAGCCGCCGGACCAACGCCTCGAAAGTCGCCCTCGTTCACCTGGTTCAGCATTTGGAAATGCTCGGGTTCGAGCTGCTCGACTGTCAGCAGACCACTGATCACCTGCTCAGCATGGGTGCGGAAGAAATCTCGCGCCGCGATTTTCTCGAACATCTGCGCAGCGCCGAGGTGCCGCCCTACGGACCCATGGTCAGCCGCTTTGCCAGCCGCGAGCTGGTCGGCTGATTTGACATGCCCGCCGCAATGGTTAAAATAACCCCGTTGCCCTAAATTCAAATCCATCACCACTCAGAACTCTAATGATTCAGGAGGATGAACTATGTCTGATGTCGCAGGAACCAAAACCGAAAAGAATCTGCAGGAAGCTTTTGCCGGGGAATCCCAGGCCAACCGCACCTACCTGGCGTTTGCCGCCAAGGCCGATCAGGAAGGGATGGCCCAGGTGGCCAAGCTGTTCCGTGCCGCTGCCGCTGCGGAGACCGTGCATGCGCATGCCCACCTGCGGGCGCTGGGAGGGATCAACGACACCACAGAAAACCTGAAAATGGCGATCGGCGGGGAAACCCACGAGTTTATGAACATGTATCCGCAGATGATCGATGAAGCCGAAGGGGAAGGGCTGGCGGATGCGCTGCGCAGCTTCAAGTTCGCCAACGAGGTGGAGAAGGTCCACGCCGACCTCTATCAGAAGGCGCTTGATAATCTCGGCAGCAACGAGCTGGTCGATTACTATGTCTGCAAGGTCTGCGGCAACACCCTCGAAGGTGCACCGGAAGGCCCCTGTTCGGTCTGCGGCGCCGGGGCTGTCGCCTTCAATAAGGTTGCTTAGGGCGCAGAGCTGAAACAAAGTGAAAAACTCAAGAGCCGGATATCCGTTATGGATATCCGGCTCTTGACGTTCGGCAGGGAGATTACTGGTTGAGCAGCTTCTCCCCTTCGTGCGAGCGGGCGACGGTTTCGAGAGCCTTGAGCACCTGCTCGTCGTAGCGATTGCTGGTTTCGGCGAAAATCCTGAACGTCTCCTCGATCCGCCGAGCCGGACGATAAGCGCGCGGCTTGACCATGGCGCAGAAGCTGTTGGTGACCGCGAGGATGCGCGCCGACAGCTCGATCTGTTCCCCTTTGAGACCTTGCGGGTAGCCGCTGCCGTCGGAATGTTCGTTCATCTGGTAGACGGCGTTGAAGATCGGCAGCTCGAAGTCGATCTCCCGCAGCACATTTGCGGCGTGCTCGACATGCTGCTCGATCTGCTGCTTCTCCTCAGGGCTCAGCGCGGTCGGCTTGTTGAGCAGGTGCGGATCAACAAAGGTTTTGCCGATCTGCGACAGGTAGGCGGCGGTTTCAACCGTGGCGACAACCTCCTGCGGCGCATCGAGCTCTTTGGCCAGCAGACTGGAAAAAGCGCTCATCAGCCGCGAGTGTCCGGCCAGGTAGGGGTCCTTCAGTTCGATGGTTTTTGCCAGCGCTTCGATCGACTGGCGCACCACTCGCTGGTTGCGCTCCTGCTCCTCGACCAGGTCGGTGATGTCACGGTAAAGGGAGATGATGCCGTTGAGCTTGTCTTGCTGGTCTTTGAACGGCACCTTGGAAATCTGCAGGTGATGCAGCCGGGACTGCAGGTAGATCTGCTCGCGGATCGACACCGGCCGGTGCTTTTCGATCACCATCTCGTCGGAGTGTTCCAGTCTCTTGGCGGTGTCGTAGCCGAACAGGGCGACGTCATCCAGCCCGATGATCTCCTCGGGCTTACGGCCGATCGCTCTGGCGAAGGCCGGGTTGACGTACTGGTAAAAGCCACGGTTATCTTTGAGGCCGATATACTCGGTCAAGTTGCTGTTGATACCATCCAGCAGTTTGCGCTGCGCTTCGATTTCCTCTGCCAGGGCGCGGAAGCGATCAGCCTGCTTGCGGTTTTGCATGCCGACCAGCCGCCACCAGAAGGCGCCCAGGGAGATGCCCAGCAGCAGCACGACAAGGCTGGCGAGGCTGATCGCGACCCGGCGCGAGCTCTTGAGCGATGCCAGGGCGAAATTTTTATCCGCTTCCACCAGCACCCACCAGTTCAGTTCCGGAACCTTGATGCCGATGGAAAAGACCGCCTTCTGGCCGGTCAGTTCCTGCCGTTCCGCATAGGGGAGCGGCTGCTGATCGTCGAGCGATAATTGCCGACTGACCCGGGTCAGTTCCCCCGGTAGCCAGGGGGTGAGCTCCTCGAGGCCGATGGCTGATTTCTGCAGCAGGCGGATTCTCTCCCCCTTGCCCGACAGTGGCGAGGCGGCCAGCAGTTCGTTGATCTTTCCGGACACCAGCTTGCTGAGCTGCAGGACGGCGACCGGCTGCGCCTTTTCCGCCTCCGCCAAGGGTGGCAGAATCGGCAGGTAGATCTGCATGATCAGGCCATTGCCGCTCGATCTGACGGGGGAATACTGCACCCGGTTCTCCTGCAGGGCCTGCTGGACCAGCTGCAGTTGAGGCTTGTCGAGTGCCGAGGTGTTGGCGTCAGTGGCAATAAACGATTGCCCGGAGCGGTTGATAATGCGTCCTGAGAGGAAGCCGGCATAACGGGTAAACTCCTGCAGCAGACTCTGCATCATCGGCAGCTGCGCCGCCAGCTGTTGCAGTTCGGGTTTGGATTGCAGCGCCTCCGGAGTAATGGCTGCGGTCAGCAGCAGCGAAAGATCGGCTTCGATCAGATCAACTTCACTGGCATAGAGGCGGAACAGCTCTGATTGAACGACGCGGTCGGCCTGGGTCGCCTGACCCGAGAGCCAGGTCGAGATGACTTCGCTGCGGCCGCTGGCCTGCAGCTCGAGCCGCTGCTTCAGCCCCTGGTGGAGTTCCGCCGCTTTCTGCCGCAGGCTCCACTGCACCAAGGAGCCGGCGCAGAGCGCGGCGATGAGCAGAAATGCCAGGCCGATCAGCACCCCTCGACGGGCCTGACTGTGCGTGGAGTTCGTCAGCTGCGACTGCTCGGCAAAGATCTGGGATGAACGAGATTGTCCCTGCATGAAAATGCCCCTTTTACGGCTGCGTCATTGTTTGCGCCGAGCGCGGCAATTGGCCATGCGCCCAGCGGTTATTTTCGTTGAGTGAATAATATGGTGAATAGTGCTGGTAACGACGGTGGGAGAGCACCTGATTCGACATATTATCCAGAATATAGGCGTCATCCTCGCGATAGACCGCCAGCACCGCGTGCCCGATATTCCGGATGCTGTCGTGCAACACGACGATGCGCAGCTGCTCCAGCGGGTAGCCGAGCTGGCGCAAGGCAAAGTACTTGGCGATGCTGTAATCTTCGCAATCCCCTGAGTAACGCATGAACTCTTCCGGAGTCGCCCAGTAATCGGAAACGCCGTAGATCTCCATATCAAGACGATAGGGCCAGCGATTAAAGAACCTGTTAACCCAGTTGAGCTGCTCCGGTCCTTTGAGCGTGCGGGCCTGACCCAGCATCTGCTGCCAGCTGCGAGCGATCGCCTTGCAGCTGGCCTGTTGATCGTCGCAGGTTGCCAGTTTATCGGTCTGGGCTCTGGCCTTGGCGATGATGCCGGTCCATTTTTTCAGCGCCCGCAACGAGCCGGGGAACTCGACGCTGCCGAACAGCGACAGTTTTTTCTGCGCCGCCAGCACCGGTGAAAACGATTCCGCTGTCAGCCCTGCTGCGGGCAGCAGGAACAGCAGCGCCGCTGCCGCCCAGAGCGGGATGAGGCGTCGAACATGGCGTCGCGGATCGGCCATCAACGCTCCCGCAAGGCGTTCTGCTTCGCTCTGAGGATCGGTTTCAGCAAATAATCGAGAACCGTTTTCTTGCCGGTCAGAATGTCGACGCTGGCCATCATGCCGGGAATGATCGGCAGATCGGCCCCTCGGTAGCCGATGCTGTTGGCTTTGGTGCGCAGCTTGACCTTGTAGTAGCTCTCGCCCTTTTCATCCAGGATGGTGTCGGCGCTGATCTGCTCGACGACCCCTTCTAGCCCGCCGTAGATAGAGAAATCATAAGCGGTGATTTTGATCATCGCCGCCTGCCCGGGATGCAAAAAAGCGATATCGGCCGGGCGGATACGCGCTTCGATCAGCAGGGTGTCGTCCAGCGGGACGATTTCAAGAATCGCCTGCCCCGGCTGGATAACGCCGCCGATGGTGTTGATGTTGAGCTGCTTGACCGTTCCCCGCACCGGCGAGCGGACATCGGTCCGGGTGACCCGGTCCTGACCGGCAGCGATCGCCTCGCGCAGCGACTTGAGCTCGATGCGGCGCCGGTTCAACTCGTCCAGGGCGGCCGAGCGGAATTCCGCTTTGCGCTGGTTGCTGCGGCGCCTGGTTTCTTCTACCGCCTGGCGGACGCGGGGGATGCCGAGCTTAAGGGCGTCGATATCCCCTTGCAGGGTGACGACATCCCGTTCCAGCTTCAAGTAGTCGACCTCGGGGTAGAGCCCCTGATCACGCAGCGGCTTGGCAATGTTCAGCTGTTTCTGGGCCAGCACCAGGCTCTGCTCCAGCTGCTTGCGGCGCCCCTCCATTTCGGCGATCTCCTGTCGGCGCTGGTCGTACTGCGACTGAATGATATTCAGCTCCGAGCGCAGCTGCTGCTGCCGCGCCCGGAAGATATCTTTCTGCGCCTGGACGATCAGCGGGCTCTCTTTCAGGCTGTCGGGAAAGGCCAGCTTCTGATCGGTGGTTTCCGCGGTCAGCCGCGCGATCGCCGCCTCCTGTTCCAGCGCCTGACTGTAGGTATCGCGATACTGGCTGGCGGCCGCGGTGTTGTTGATCCGTACCAGGACATCGTGTTTATTGACGATCTGGTTCTCCTGGACCAGCACCTCTTCGAGAATCCCCCCTTCCAGGTTCTGGATCACCTGCACGCGCTGCGAGGGGATCACCTGCCCGATGCCGCGGGTGACTTCGTCGATGACCGCCTGGCTGGCCCAGAGGATAAAGCTGACGATCAGCAGGCAGGTGGCCAGCGAAAGCAGGTAGGCAAAGCGGTGACCGGTGCGGTAGATGGCGGCGTCGGCGGCGCTCATGAAGTGGATGTCGTCATCGTCAACCCCGGGTTGACTGGCCGGTGCGGAGGGGAGCAGCCAGCCGAAGAGGCTCTGCAGCAGACGTTTCATGCGCTATCATCCTTTGCCGGCTGTGGCTGGTGCCCCTTGATCTGCTGGTTTTTCAGCGCGCCCAGAACCTGCTCTTTAGGGCCGTCGGCGACCACCCGGCCATTGTCGAGGACGATCAGGCGATCGACCAGGTCGAGCATGCTGTGGCGGTGGGTGATCAGGATCAGCGTCTTGTCCCGGCATTCATCCACCAGCCGCTGGCGGAAGGCCGCTTCGGTGGCGTTGTCCATCGAGTTGGTCGGCTCGTCGAACACCAGGATGTCGGGGTTCTGCAGCAGGGTGCGGGCAATCGCCACCGACTGCCGCTGGCCGCCGGAAAGGTTCTGCCCCCGCTCTCCGACCTGCAGGCCGAAACCGGCCGGATGGGTGCGGATAAATTCCATCGCCCCGGCCGTGGTTGCCGCGCGGAGCACCGAACGGTCGTCGGCAAAAGGCTGCCCGAGGGCGATGTTGTCGCGCACGCTGCCGTAAAACAGGAAGCCGTCCTGGGCGACATAGCCGATTTTGCGCCGCAGGTCGGCAATGTCGAGCTGGCGGATATCGACTTCACCGACCTTGACCTTGCCCTGCTGGGGTTCGTAGAGACCGACGATCAGCCGGCTGAGGGTGCTCTTGCCGCTGCCGACCCGGCCGATGACGCCGACTTTTTCGCCGGCGGAAATCTGCAGATTGATATTGTGCAGCGAGAGTTTTTCCGCGGCTGGATATTGAAAACTGACATCTTCGAATTGGATACTGTTCGGCAGGTTGTCGTGCCGCATGTAATCCTGATTCGGATCGCGCTCACCGGGGAGTTTCATCAGCAGGTCAAGGGATTTCAGCGCCATGCGCGACTGCTGCAGGCGGGTGAGCATGGCGGCAATGGCACCCAATGGTGACATCGCCCGGCCGATCAGAATACTGCAGGCGATCAGCCCGCCCATGGTCAACTCGCCAGCGCCGATCAGGTAGACCCCCCAGACGATCACGCCGACCGTGACCATCTGCGCCGCCCACTGGGAAAAAGAGATTGAGAAAGTCGCCAGGGCGCGGGCGCGGGAGGAGGAGCGGGCGCTCATGCCGACCACCTGCTCCCAGCGCTTCTGCAGCTGCCCGTCGGCCAGCGAGGTCTTGATCGCTTCCAGACCACTGATGATCTCGACCAGCAGGGCGTTTTTTTGCGTTGCCTCCTTGTAGCTGGCTTCGACGACCCGTTGAAAGGGAATCTGAATGGCCAGCCCGACCAGGATGACGATCGGTACGGCAACCGCCGGGACAATCGCCAGCGGGCCGGCGATATAGGCGATTATGGCAATGAAGATGGCCACGAAGGGCAGATCGACGATTGCCAGCATGGTGGTCGAGCTGAAAAATTCGCGCAGCGATTCGAATTCGCGCAAATTGTTGGCCAGAGAGCCGGTCGAGTCCGGTTTCTGGTCGAGGCGGATCCCCATCAGCTGTTGCATCAACCGGCTGGCGATGATGGTGTCGGCGTTGCGGCCGGCGACGTCGACGAAATAGCCGCGCAGGTTGCGCAGGATAAAATCGAACAGGTAGGCCAGAGCAACCCCGATGGCCAGCACCCAGAGGGTATCGATGGCATTGTTGGGCACCACCCGGTCGTAGACGTTCATGACAAACAGCGGGCTGGCGATGGCGAGAACGTTGACCATCAGGCTGGCGATCAGGACATGTTTGTAGATCGGCCAGAATTTGAAAATGGTCCCCCAGAACCATTCTTTTGTGTTAAGCAGGCGCAGCTCGCTGGCGCGCGGGTCAAGCCGGCCTCGCAGCTGGGCAAAAATCGCGTAGCCGGTATAGCTCTGTTGCAGGGCGTCAACAGCGAGTTCTTTTGCCCCTTCGCCTGACTCGGGGAAGCTGACCTGGGCGGTCGGTCCGTCGAGTTTCTGCAACACGCAGGCGTTCTGCCCTTCCAGCAGCAGAATGCAGGGGAGGGTGAGGCCTGAGATTTTTTCGATTCTGGCGCGGTGGACTATTTTAGCCGACAGGCCGGCCTGTTCCGCCGCGCGGATGCAGGCGGTCGGGCTGATCGGGCCACGGTCATGCGGCAGTCCGGCCTTGAGGGTTTCAATCGAGACCGGTTTTTCGAGCAGGGTGAAGAGTTGAGAAAGACAGCTGAGCAGCGGCGGATCGAAGTCGACGGCTTGCGGCTGGGCTGAAAGTCGAGATGCCGCCGATGCCTGGTCCGGAGAATCGGAGGCTTGTTGTTGAAGCGGAGATTTATGATTTACTGTCATTTCGATCCTGAATGATCAGTCGTTGGTTGATTCAAACACATATATTGTGCTCATTGGCCGGTTTTTTATTAGTGACCGCCAATTGTATCTGAGTTTCAGGGCATATGCTACTGAAAAATTGAGATAATCCAGGGGAGATAGCGCCCTTCGGTTAAAAGCCTTGACGTTAATGATTGCTAAACTTTATTCTATAAGCTGACAATTCCGGTCATGTAGCTGCAGGAATCTGTCATTAAAACTCAGGGTAGCGGAGGTGCGCCAATCCAGCGGGGTGGTCGCATGCTTTTTTATTGTCATTTTTTAGCTGACGTATGATGCTGGTCCCTGGCTAAATGTTAAGCTTTGACTAG
>CALZHR010000171.1 GCA_945787335.1 uncultured Desulfuromonadales bacterium | reverse complement strand
CGCCAGGAAGGCCCCGGCCAAGAAAGCGACCAAGGCCAAAAAGCCTGCGGCGAAAAAAGCGGCCAAGCCGGCAGCCAAAGCAGAGCCGAAAACCGCGGCCGCGGCAAAGCCTAAACCGGCCAGAAAACCGGTGGAAAAAAAAGCCGCAGCGGAAAAAAAGCCGGCGAAAAAGAAACCCGAGGAGGCTGCTCCGGAAGCAGTCGAACCGGTTGAGGAAAAAACCGGTTCTCTGGCCGACGTGCTCCCGTTCAGGCGCAAGAAGAAGGACGAGGCGCCAGCGCCGGAGGCCGAACCCGCAGTCGAGCCCGAGGTCGAAGGCGAGGCTGAGGAAAAGCCGGAGAAAAAGGGCTGGTTCTCGCGGTTGAGGAACGGCCTCAGCCGCACCTCCGACGCGCTGACTGAAAACATCACCACCATTTTCACCAAGCGTAAGCTGGATGCCGAAACACTTCAGGAACTTGAGGATGCGCTGATTCAGGCCGATCTCGGTGTCGACATGGCGATCCAGATCGCCGAGGAAGTGGCGCGCGGCCGCTACAACAAGGAAATTTCGCCGGAAGAGGTGCGCGCCGTCCTTGGCGCCGAGGTTGCTGGCGTTCTGGAGCCAATGGCTCTGCCGCTGGTGCTCGATACGGCCAAACAACCCCATGTCGTTCTCGTCGTCGGCGTCAATGGCACCGGCAAGACGACGACCATCGGCAAGCTCTCCCACAAATTCGCATCGGAGGGAAAAAAGGTCGTGATGGCGGCCGGCGACACGTTCCGCGCAGCCGCGATCGACCAGCTCAGGATCTGGGGCGAGCGTACCGGCGCGCCGGTCGTTTCTCGCGATGTGGGGGCCGATGCCGCGGGTCTGGCCTATGATGCGCTCGAGCAGGCGCGGCAGATGCAGGCAGACGTGCTGCTGATCGATACCGCCGGTCGGCTTCAGAACAAGGCCGACCTGATGGAGGAGCTCGCCAAGATCGTGCGGGTGGTCAAGAAGCTCGACGAGACCGCTCCCCATTCGGTTCTGCTGGTGCTCGATGCGACAACCGGCCAGAACGCCGTTCGTCAGGTCGAGGTGTTTCAGCAGATCGCGGGGGTTACCGGGCTGGTTATGACCAAGCTAGACGGTACCGCGCGGGGTGGAATTCTGGTCGCGATCGCCAAACAGTTCGCGCTGCCGATCCACGCCATCGGCGTCGGCGAGACGGTAGACGATTTGCAGCCCTTCGACGCTTATGAATTCGCTGCCGCCATCGCCGGCGCGCACGAAATGGTGGAAGCGTGAGCGAACCGCGCGACAAGGCGAAGACGGATCGCGCGGCGTCGACGACCAGGCTGATCATCGATCTCGGGCCGCTGCTTGTATTTGTCGCGGTCAACGCGCTGTACGGGATCTTTGCCGCAACGGCCGCCTTCATGGTCGCGATCATCGCCTCGCTCGTTGCCTCGCGGGCGCTGCTCGGCAAGATTTCGCCGATGCCGCTTATCACGGCCGCTCTGGTGATGGTTTTTGGCGGGTTGACGCTTTTTCTCCAGGACGAGACCTTTATCAAGATCAAGCCGACCGTACTGTACATTCTGTTCGCCTCGGTTCTGCTTGGCGGCATGGCTACCGGCCGGCTGTTCCTGCAGATGCTGATGAGCGAGGCCATAGAGCTTACCGGGGAAGGCTGGCGCAAACTGACGATTCGCTGGGCGGTGTTTTTTGTCCTTCTTGCCGTTGTCAACGAAATCGTCTGGCGCAATGCCTCGACGGACTTCTGGGTCAGTTTCAAGGTATTCGGGCTGCTGCCGCTGACATTCCTGTTCGCCGTCCTGCAGGTCGGCCTGCTGCAGAAGCACAGCACGTCTTCGCAATAAAAGGATGCCGGTCATCGTCCTGGGGGGCAAACGGGCTCTACACCTTCACATCGATGAGGCTGCCGGGCCTAAGGGGCGGGGTTTGGCCCGGGTGCCCGGATGCGTTCCGGGACGGCCCGGTATCAGCCGTATTCGTTAATCCGTTAAGCCCGCTCTGCGGTCCGGCAGACTCCGTCGTTTCCGTTCCGATCACCATGGCGGCGTAGGCAGAAAGCGCCTGAAGCGTAAAAACCTGTCGGCCAGCGGGCGCTTGCGGATTGTCCGGGACGTTTTGAGGTGCGGCGGCAGGGGCTTCAGCACGAACTGGCGCTGCCGGGTTCGCGCGGGGCGCATCCAGACCGGGCCTGAACGCCGGCGCCTCGTTCGCAGGCCGGGGCGCCGCCCTTGGCGGTGAACCTGGTTGCGGAGGGGGAAGCGGTGAATAGGGTTTGATAGGAACCATTGCGCCCGATCGGTGATTGCCGGCGAAGCTTGGCGGCAAATGCTTGCCGTATGGTTAACAAACCGTTGCCGGGGCCGCGGATCGCTGCGCCCGTCAGGCCCCCGATCGCGCCTTTTTGATCACCGGCATCAGTTTGTCGGCGATAATCTTGTCATCGATCGGCCCGACATGCTTGTAGAGAATTATGCCATCGCCGCCGATGATGAATGTTTCCGGCACGCCGTAAACACCCCAGTCTATTGCGACCTTTCCCGACCGGTCCGTTCCGACCGCCGTGAACGGGTTACCGTAACGGCCGAGAAAGCGCCGCGCGGCGCTGGCCTTGTCCTTCTCGTTAAAGCCGTAAAGCGGCGCCCCGGACAGTTTGGCCAGCTTTGTTAAAAACGGGTGCTCCTGGACGCAGGGTACACACCAGGACGCCCATACATTGACGATGCTGACCTTGCCCCTCGTCAGATCGGCGCGGGAAAAACCGGGTACCGGCTTGTTCTCGCGCAGCAGGCCCTCAAGTGGCGGAAGGCTGAATTCGGGCGCCGGTTTGCCGATCAGGACAGAGGGGAGCTTGCTCGGGTCGCCGGTATACAGCCCGACCAGGAAAAGCCCGACAAGGCCGAGAAAAAAAATCAGCGGCAATAGCGTCTTCGATAACTGGCGGTTTTCCTGGGCAAGATTCAT
>CALZHR010000170.1 GCA_945787335.1 uncultured Desulfuromonadales bacterium | reverse complement strand
TGCCGATCGGCTACGGCCAGACCATCTCCCAGCCTTACATCGTCGCCTACATGACCGAGGTCATCCGACCTGAGCGGGGCCAACGGATCCTGGAGATCGGCACCGGTTCCGGCTATCAGGCGGCGATCCTGGCAGCAACCGGGTCCGATGTATATACCATTGAGATCGTCCCGCAACTGGCAGAGCGGGCGGCAGCTCTGCTCAAGCAACTGAATTATCCCAATATCCAGACCAAGACCGGCGACGGCTATTTCGGCTGGCCTGCAGCGGCGCCCTTCGACGCCATTGTCGTAACCGCCGCCGCCGAGTTCGTACCACCGCCGCTGATCGAACAGCTCAAAGAGGGCGGCAGGATGGTGATCCCGGTCGGCTCGCCCTTCTTCACCCAGACCCTGATGCTGATCGAAAAAAAAGCCGGTAAAGTCACCAGCCGCAGCCTGTTTCCGGTCCGCTTTGTCCCCTTCCGGAGGGCCGAGTGACTTTCGGCTGGCGGTTGCAACTGGCCCTGGGGCTGCTGTCGACCGCCCTGATCGCGCTGCAACTGGTGCTGATGCAGATCCTGTCGATCACCCAGTGGCATCACTTCGCCTACCTGGTGATCGCCACTGCCCTGCTCGGCTTCGGGGCGTCCGGCACCCTGCTCTCCTTGACGCGGAGCTGGTGCCTGAGACACAGTTCTCGGCTGCTGCCGCTGCTGATGATCGCCTGCGCCATTGCCATGGCCACGCTCGGCTGGCTGACCCAGGGGCTGCTACGGAACTTCGACAGCTACCTGCTGTTTTTTGCTGGCGAGCAGTCCCTTCGGCTGCTCGCTATAATCCTCTGCTCGATGCTGCCTTTTCTTCTCGGGGCTATGGCCATCGGCCTGCTGTTCATCCGGCATATCGAGCAGATCGGCAGTCTCTATTTCGCCAACCTGCTCGGTTCAGGCGTGGGCGGGATCTTCGGCTTAGGCCTTCTGTGGCTGTTGCCGGCCGAACAGCTACCGGCCCTCCTCGCACTGGTAACCCTGAGCGCCGGAATTCTCTGTATTCCACGTTCCTCAAGGCTGCTGCAGCTGGCTGCCCTGTTGGGGAGCATTGCGACCGGGGCGGCATTTCTGTTTCCCGCTCAATTGGCCCTCTCGCAATACAAAGATCTCACCCGGGCCCTGAACCTGCCGCAGGCGCAGATCGTGGCCCGTCGGCCGAGCCCTTATGGCCTGGTGGAAACGGTTTCGGCACCGGCAATACGTTATGCCCCGGGCCTGAGCCTGAATTATACGGGACAGGTTCCGATCGCCGACGCGGTTTTCAACAACGGCAACTTCCTGGGTGCCATTCTCCCGCAACCGGCCGCCGCTGCCCCACACCTGCTGGCAGCCACCACCGGTGCACTGCCGTTTGCCATCGCCCGACCGGAGAAGGTGCTGATTCTGCAGGCCGGCACCGGCACTGAAGTAGGCCTGGCTTTAAGTCAGGGAGCAAAGCAGGTTGTTGCCGTGCAACCCCACACTGCGTTGCTCGAACTGCTGCGGGATGAGTATCGCGATGAACTGGGATACCTGTTCGAGCAGCCGGCGGTCAGCATCGAAAACTTGGCGCCGCGCACCTTTCTCGCCAGAGAGAGTCAGCTGTACGACCTGATTATGCTGCCGACGGTCGGCAGCTTTGGCGGCAACCTCGGTCTGTTTGCACTGCAGGAGCAGAACAGTCTGACCCTTGAGGGTTTGTCAGGCGCCTGGCAGCAGTTGCAACCGGAGGGGCTGCTGTGCGTCAACAGCTGGCTCGATTTTCCACTTCGTGCCCCCTTGCGTTTAGCCACCAGTCTCGGGCAAATGCTTGAACGACAAGGCGTCGCCGAGCCGCAAAAGCAGGTCGTTGCGGTGCGCAGTTGGGGGACTGTGAGTCTCTGCGCCAAGCGTTCACCACTGACCGAAAGCGAGCTTGAGCGGCTGCTGGAATTCAGTCGACAACAGCAATTCGATATTGTGTTACCGGCGACCCCTGACGCAAAAGAACTGAATTTCAACAGTGGCGGCAATGAGAACCTGGAAGAGCTCTTGCCGCTAGCAGTATCTCCTGGCCGCCAACGGCTGGTCGCTGCATATCCCTTCAATATCGCCCCGACCGATGATGACCGGCCGTTTTTCGCGCAATTTCTTCGCTGGCGGAATTTACCGCAACTCGCCGAGTTGTTCGGTGGCCAGCGGCTGCCTTTTCTCGAACTCGGTTACCTGATTGCCATCATTACCGTCCTGCAGTTAAGCCTGGCAGCTGATATTCTGATTCTGCTCCCGCTGCTGAAACTCGGCTGGCGGCAGGGGCAGCGCTGCTGGACGCTGATCTACTTCGGCAGCCTGGGGATCGGTTTCATGCTGGTCGAACTGAGCCTGATCCACCGCTTTATCCTCTATCTGGGCAACCCGGTCTACTCCGCAGGAACAATTATCTGCGTCCTGCTGATCTGCTCCGGTTGTGGCAGTTATCTTTCCTCACGCTATTCAGTGAGCAACGCGAGACTGAAAAAACTGTGCGCCGCGCTGGCTGGCCTGTTACTCATCTACAGCCTGGTTCTGCCACTGCTGCTGGCAGAGAGTATCGCCATTCCGTTTGCGGCCAGAGGGATGATGACCCTGTTACTGCTGGCGCCGGTCGGGCTGGTGATGGGCTAGCCATTCCCG
>CALZHR010000169.1 GCA_945787335.1 uncultured Desulfuromonadales bacterium | reverse complement strand
CCGGCGTTGGAAATTCCCCAACTGAAAGGTCCGCTGCTGAAGCGGATCAGCCTGCAGCCGCAGGGGCGTGACCTGCATTTAACTGTCCGCCTTGCGGGCCGAGTCCAGATGCAGAGCCTTCCCTTGCCGGCCGATACTTTTCACGGCGACCGCTTGCTGATCGAAGTCACTGAAGAGGCGCGCCGCAAGGCTGCCCCACAGCAGGCCCGGACCTCAAATTCGGTCGCACCGCCGCTGCCGGCGAAAAAAAACAGCGTGCAGGTGGCCAGAGCGGACCAAGGCCCTGACCGCAAGCAGCAGGCGGAACAGGCTTATCGTACGGCTCTGGAACAGCTCGACAAGGGCGATCGCCCGGCCGCTGAAGCGAACTTTACCCAGGCGCTGATCCTCAACCCGCGCCTGCTCGAAGCCCGTCAGCAGCTGGTGGGTTTATTGCTGCAGACGCAGCGCATTGCGGTCGCTCAGGAGCAACTCGAGGTCGGGCTGAAGCTTCATCCTGATAATCCCGGTCTGCGTAAAAGCTATGCCCGGCTATTGCTGCAACAGGAAAACCTGCCGGGCGCCGTCAACGTCCTGCTCTCCGAGCCGCTGCCCGAAGTGGTCAGCGACCTCGAATATCATGCCCTGCTTGCGGCGCTGCAGCAGGAAGCCGGACAGCACATGGCCGCCGCTCGCAGGTATGCGCAGCTGCTCGAGGTCCGGCCGCGTGAGGCGCTCTGGTGGATGGGGATGGCGATCGCCCTGGAGCAGGCCGGAGATAGCGTCCAGGCCAGCAAAGCCTATCGGCAGGCCCTGGTTCTGCCTGGGCTGCGTCCCGATTTAAGTCACTACGTGCGTGAACGTCTGCAGTCTCTGTAGCCGCTAAATGATCAAGTCAAGGAGTATCTGATGGCCTCCGAACAGCCAGCCGCCCCGCGAAAAAAGATCCGCATCGGTGACCTGCTGGTCCAGAATGGCGTCATTACCGAAGACCAGCTGATGAAGGCGCTGGCGACGCAGAAAAAGACCGGCAGCAAACTGGGCAACACCCTGATCGACCTGGGGCTGGTCACCGGTCAGCAGTTTCATGAATTTCTCGCTAATCAGCTCAACCTGCCATATATCGACCTGAAGCATTTCAATTACAAACCGGATGTCGTGCGCATGCTGCCGGAAACTGCGGCGCGGCGCTTCCGCGCCATGGTTTTGAGCATGGAAGGGGAGCGTTTGCTGGTCGGGATGGCCGACCCGACCGACATTTACGCTTACGACGAATTGGGGAAAATCCTCAAACGGCAGATCAAACAGGCGGTCGTCCAGGAAGGTGAGCTGCTCAAAGCGCTCGACACCGTCTACCGCCGGACCCAGGAGATCGTCAACATCGCCGAAGAACTGGGCGAGGAGCTGGCGCAGGGAGATTCCAACCTCGAGCAGCTGCTGACCGAGGCCGACGTCGAAGATGCGCCGGTGGTCCGCCTGCTGAAATCGCTGTTCGAAGACGCGGTGCAGGTCGGCGCATCCGATATCCATATCGAGCCGGACGAAAAAGTGCTGCGCATCCGTCAGCGGATCGATGGCATGCTGCATGAACAGGTGATGAAAGAAAAACGCATCGCTCCGGCGCTGGTCTCCCGCCTGAAGCTGGTTTGCGGGCTGGATATCTCCGAGCGGCGGCTGCCGCAGGATGGCCGGTTCAATGTGCGGGTCAAGGGCAAAAGCGTCGATATCCGTCTGTCGACCATGCCGCTGCAGTACGGTGAATCGGTGGTCATGCGGCTGCTCGACCAGTCGAGCGGCATCCTGCGGCTGGAGCAGGTCGGCATGCCGCAGGAGATCATGCAGCGCTTCCGCAAACAGCTGCACCGCCCGAACGGGCTGGTTCTGGTGACCGGACCGACCGGCAGCGGGAAAACCACCACCCTCTACGGGGCGCTCAATGAGCTGAACGAAGATACCAAGAAAATCATCACCGTTGAGGACCCGGTCGAATACCGTCTGCCGCGCATCAACCAGGTGCAGGTGCATCCGAAGATCGGCCTCGATTTCGCCCGGGTGCTGCGGGCCGGCTTGCGGCAGGACCCCGACATTGTCATGGTCGGCGAGATGCGCGACAAAGAGACCACCGATATCGCCCTGCGCGCCGCGATGACCGGTCACCTGGTGCTGTCGACCCTGCACACCAATGATTCGATCAGCACCGCCCTGCGCCTGATCGAGATGGGCACCGAAGGCTATGTGGTCGCCAGTTCGCTGCGGGCGGTCCTGGCGCAGCGACTGGTGCGGAAAATCTGCGAGGGCTGCCGGCAGGTCGATCGGTTGGATTCCGCTTCCCAGGCCTGGCTGCAGAGTTATGGCGGCAAGCTGAACCTGCCGCTGATGGCGGCTGAGTTCATGAACGGCGGCGGTTGCCCGGCCTGCAACAATACCGGTTACAGCGGCCGGATCGGAATCTTCGAGCTGCTTGAGATTAATTTTGAGCTGGCCGACGCATTGCGCCGCAACGACAGCGCCGAATTTGCCAATGTGGCTGCCGAGCTGCCCAGCTTCCGCAGTCTCGCGGACAGTTCGTTGATCCTGGCCCTCAATGGCGTGACCAGTCTGGAGGAGGTCCTGCGGATCGCCGGGCAGGTCGATGAAACGGCGCAGTCCGGTAAGGTGACCGCCAGCCAGAAGCCGGCTGAAGCCGCCGCCGCAAGCCCTGCACCGCAGCTGTGATCTGGAGCCTGTGAATGCCATTTTTCCGTTATAAGGTCCGCGACGCCGACGGCAAACTGCAGGAAGGGGTCGCCGAGGCGGTGACGGCCGAAGCTCTCGCCGGTCAGTTCCAGACCAATAACGCCATCCCGATCAGCATAAGCCCCTCTGCGGAGAAGAAACGCCGGACCATCGGCAAGGGGATCAGCCTGCGGCGCAATCCCAAGGTCGGGCTGGATGATCTGATCCTCTTCTGCCGGCAGATGTACACTCTGGCCGCTGCCGGGGTTCCATTGACCCGCGCACTGCGCGGGCTGGTCGAAACCGCCCGCAACCCGACCTTGGGGCAAGCCCTCGACCAGGTGGTCGATGACCTGGAGTCTGGGATGGAGCTCTCCGGCGCTTTCAGCCAGCACACCAAGGTCTTCCCGCCACTGCTCTGCCGACTGGTGCAGGTTGGTGAGTATACCGGCAAGCTGGATGACGTATTTCTGCAGCTCGCGGCCTATTTTGAGCAGGAGAAGGAGACCATCAACCGGGTCAAGTCGGCGCTGCGCTATCCGACCTTCGTCATCACCGCGATCATTTTTGCTATCATCTTCATCAGCATCTTCGTCATTCCCGCCTTCGAAAAGGTATTTCAGGGGATGGGGGCCGAACTGCCTCTGGCGACCCGGATCCTTTTGGGGCTCTCCGGCTTCATGGTCAAGTACTGGCCGCTGCTGCTGGTTTTGAGCGTTGTGCTGTTCATGCTCGTCAAGCAGGTTCTTAAGACCAGGCAGGGGCGCTATCTCTGGGATCGTTTCAAGCTCAAAATTCCGCTGGTCGGCGACATTATCCTGCGTTCAACGTTGGTCCGCTTTTCGCGCTCCTTCAACATGAGTTTCGGCGCTGGCGTGCCGCTGACCCAGGCTCTCGGTTTTACTGCCCGCGCGGTCGACAACAGCTATGTGGGTGGGAAAATCGAGGATATCCGCAACGGCGTCGAACGTGGTGACACCCTGACCCGCAGCGCCACCCAGACCGGGATGTTCACGCCGCTGGTGCTGCAGATGCTCGCCGTCGGAGAAGAAACCGGGGCGATCGACCGGATGTTGGAAGACGTCGCGGATTTTTACGAACGAGAAGTCGATTACGACCTGAAAAACCTCTCCAGCGCCATCGAACCGATCATGATCGTCATTATTGGCGGCATGGTTCTGGTCCTCGCCCTTGGCGTATTCCTGCCGATGTGGAATCTGGCAAATATTTCTAAGTAATTTCAAATTTAGACTTGATTAATTAGTCATCGTGAGGGATACTTCATAAGTGATGACTAATTTTGATGAGGCTCGGGCATTAAAAATGGCGCGCGGGTTTTCATTTTTAGAGCTCGTGATCGTCATCGCCATTATCAGCGTGCTGGTGATCTTTGCGCTGAACCGCTACACCAAGCTGCTGGTGGTGGTTGAGCGGACCTCGATGGAGCATGATCTCGGGGTCATGCGCAGCGCCATCGGCATGCAGGTCGCGGCCTATTTTCTTGCCGGAAATCTGGCGGAACTGGAGCAATTGACCAACAGTAATCCGATGGACCTGCTGGCGGAGAAACCGAAGAACTATCTCGGTTCTTTCTCTCAATCGCAGGCTCAGCAGCTGGAAGATGGTAGCTGGTACTACGACACGGACAGCCAGGCGCTGATTTATCTGGTGCGCAATCGGTCGTATTTCACCAGCCGTTTGTCCGGCAAGAAAAGGGCACGATTAAAGATTTATCCGGTTTATTCCGATAAACAGCAGGGAAATGAAAAACAGAGTTATCTCTCCGGCCTTGAGCTTCGAGCGATGGAGCCCTTCGCCTGGCAGAATGCGGAGATCTGAAACAAAGAGCAGTCCTCGTTGGAAACAGCGCTACCGAACTTAATAGATCTGGACAGAAGGAGAAAATGATGAAAAATGAAAAGGGTTTTACCCTGATTGAACTGGTGGTCGTGATTGTGATTCTCGGGATTCTGGCCGCGGTCGCCGTGCCCAAGTTTGTCGACATGCAATCCGATGCCCGCAAGTCGAGCCTTAGAGGCCTTGTCGGTGCCGTTCGCAGCGCCACGGCGCTTGCCCATGCACAGGCCCTGGTCCAAGGAAAGACCGCCGCAAGTGGTGACACTGTCACCATGGAGGGCAGCTCTATTGACTTGGCCTATGGTTACCCGGATCGAACCGGTATTGGCAATGCGGTCAATATTGACGGATTTACTTATGCTGCGGCGACAGGAGTCTTCACCCTGACTGGCGGCACGAACTGCACCGTCACCTATACCGCGACAACCGCCACGACGACTCCCCCTGGAATTGTTGATACTGTTGCTGCATGCCAGTAAAATAATGTAGCTTGCTGGGGTGCCCCAGTTGTTGAGTGTTGAATAAACGGGGTCCGGATCTGGGCCCCGTTTTGTTTTTAGGGTAGCGATGCGCATGGATGGCGGAAAAAAATCTGGCTTCACTCTGGTGGAACTGGTCGTGGTGATCCTGCTGCTGGGCATTCTGGCTGCTTTTGCTCTGCCACGTTTTTTCGATCTCGATTCATTCCGCAGTCGGGCTTATTACGATGAAGTCGCCGCGGCGGTTCGTTATGCGCAGAAACTGGCGGTCGCCAGCGGCTGCGAGGTTCAGGT
>CALZHR010000168.1 GCA_945787335.1 uncultured Desulfuromonadales bacterium | reverse complement strand
GCGATACTCGCCAGCCCGAGCGGCGGCATGATGTTCGCCTTGCGCGAGATATCCTGTCTGGCCGCGGAAAGCCTATAGCCAAGCGGGTGGACCAGCAGGACATTCTGATGATTTATTTCAGCCATATGCAAAGCCCGGGAGGCCGTCACCCCTTCTGTTTCGGGAAACGCAGCAGTTGATCCCACATCAGGCCGCGATAGCCGAACCCCTTCATCACCGCCATCCGTTTCAAGCCTTCGGAGGGGGGGAAGATGCGGTTTTTCCGGCCGCGAAAACGTGCCTCGATCGCCTGCTCCATCTGCTGCCGATCGAGCAATGGCGAGAAATAATAGACCGGCTTGAGCAGCGAAGTTTCCGCCGCAATCAGCCCGTCGTCAATCGCCCGCTGCTGCAACGGTGATTCGGGATGAATGCGGATGCCGGAAAAGGCAAACACCACCGCAGCGCCCAGCTGGTCGATATTGTCCAGCCCCTCGGCCAGTGTGCTGACGTCCTCATCCGGGCCGCCGAACATGATGAAATGCGCCGCCGGCAGCTGCTCGTCCAGACAGGCCTGATTCACCTGCAAGACATCGGCAAACCTGAGCTGTTTGCAGATCCCCGCCAGTGTCCGGTCGCAAGCCGCATCGGTACCCAGCTCCAGTGCATAAAGGCCAGCGCGCTTCATCAGCGCCAGCGCTTCACGGCTAAGTCCCTGCGGGCGGAAGAACGCCGACCACTGCAGCTTCAGCTCGCGCCGCAGCATCTCCTCGACCAGCTGCAGGTAATTGCCCTGCGGATCGTTGAAGATCGAATCGGTAAAAAACACCCGACTGACGCCGTGCTGCTGCTGCAGCTGCTCCAGCTCAGCGACCACCAGCCGCGGATCGCGCACCCGGAACCGCTGCCCTTCCAGGTGCGGATAGGAACAGTAGCTGCAGCGGTACGGGCAGCCGCGCTTGGTCTGCAGATTGACCATGCCGCTCTGCTGCAGGTAGAAATCGACCAGCTGTTGATCATACAGCGGCGCGCTGAACTGATCGCCATCCAGCGGACGGTTACGCGGGATAATCTGCGCCACCGTTTCGCCGGCGGCGAGCTGACGCACCAGCTCGGGCAGCGAGCGCTCCCCTTCACCGATGATCGCGTGATCGACCTGCAGATAGTCGGCAATCGCCTCGGGCATGATGGTCAACGCCGGTCCGCCAACCACAATCGGCGCGCTGACCGTCGCGCGCAGCGTCGCGACCAGCTGTTTGACCCGCTGCAGATACCAGCCGGCCTCGCCGGAGAAGGAATCGACGTTGTCGATATTGCGCAGCGAAATCGAAATCAGCTCAGGCATAAAAGCGCGCAGCTGCGCCTGCAGCTCGGCAACATCATCCCCCTGGGCCAGACAATCATAT
>CALZHR010000167.1 GCA_945787335.1 uncultured Desulfuromonadales bacterium | reverse complement strand
CGGGACGCCCCTACGGAGATAAATCGGAATGCCCCTGATCGAACTGAAATCCGTCAGTAAAATTTACCCTCTCGGCAACCAGCAGGTGGTCGCCATCGACGATCTGTCGTTGGCTGTTGCCGCGGGCGAGTTCACCGTGCTGGCCGGCCCCTCCGGCAGCGGCAAGACCACGGCGCTGAACCTGATCGGCTGCCTCGATGCCCCGAGCCGTGGCGAGGTCTGGCTCGACGGGCAGGAGGTCGGACAGGCGCCCCAGCCGGTGCTAGCGAAGCTGCGGCTGGAGAAGATCGGTTTCATCTTTCAGTCGTACAATCTGATCCCGGTGCTCTCTGCGGCGGAAAACGCCGAGTTCACCCTGATGCTGATGGGGGTCGACAAGCGCCAGCGCCGTCAGCGGGTGGTCGAACTGTTCCGCCAGCTGGGTCTGGCCGGTCTGGAGGACCGCAAACCGTCCGACCTCTCCGGCGGCCAGCAGCAGCGGGTCGCCATCGCCCGGGCGATGGCCGCAGAGCCGACGGTGATTCTGGCCGACGAACCGACCGCCAGCCTCGACATGCAGGCCAGCGAGGAGCTGCTGGCGTTGATGAAACAGCTCAACCAGGAGCAGGGGGTGACCTTCCTGTTCAGCTCCCACGATCCGCTGGTGATCTCCCATGGCCGGAGGGTGGTGCACTTGCGCGACGGGCACCTGGAGTCTGACCAGTGAACTGGCGGCTCAGTCTCCTGACCCTGGTTCTCCTGCTGGTTCTTTGCTCTGCCGGGCAGGCAGCTGAGCTGTTCGCTGAGCTTGATTTCGGCGGATCACTGAAAACCACGAACCTTTATCTTGACCGGATTCCGGCTGACAGCGACGAAGGGCTGCTCTCTTCGCAGCGCCTGCGCCTGGAGCTGACCGGTCAGCTGATGGCGAGATTCACCTTTGAAATCGCCGCCGAACAGCAGCTGCTCTGGAGCGATCCGCCGACCCTGGCCGCGCTGCCGGGCGATTCGGCCAATCGCCGCTTCGACCTGGAGCAAAGCTGGAGCCGGGGCGGCCGCTGGGAGTCGCAGCTGCAGCTCGACCGCTTCAACTTCGGTGGCGAAAACAACCATGTTCAGTGGACGGTTGGCCGGCAGGCGATCGGCTTCGGTCGGATCAGCCTGTTCTCGCCCCTCGACGTGATTGCGCCTTTCCCCCCGGATGCTATCGATGTCGATGTGCGGCCCGGGGTCGATGCCGTTAAAATCGTGCGCTACTTCGGCCTGGCCGGTCAACTCGGCGCGGTGACGGTATTCGGCGATGAAACGGAACACAACAGCTACCTGCTGACCCTCGGGGAGAATTTTCGGAATATCGACCTGCTGGCACTCTTTGGCAGGCTGCGCAATCGGCCGCTGCTGGGGCTGGGAATTGCCGGCGAGATCGGCGAACTGGGCGTCAAGCTGGAGGTCAGCTGGTATCGGGGGGATGATATCGGGCAGCCGGGCGGCGACCTGCGGAAGGATTTTGCCATCGGTGCGCTTGAGACCTGGTATCGCTTCGACTCCGGCCTGGTATTGCTGGCCGAGTATCTCTACAACGGCCCCGGCAGCAACCACCCTGAGCAATACCCGCAGGCCGCCACCAGCGCCCCGCTAGCAGAAGGCTTGAGCTTTCTGCTCGGGCGCCACTACCTGCTGCTCGGCCCCTCCTACGAGCTGCATCCGCTGGTGACCGCCAGCGGGCTGGTGATTCATAACCTGGAGGACCGCTCCAGCCTGTTGCGTCCGCAGCTGGCGGTGTCGCTCTCCGACAATCTGCAGCTCGACCTGTTCTGGGCCTTCGCCGTGGGAGAGAAGCCGGAGGCTGATCCGCTTTTCGGTCTGCCGCTGGTGCGCAGCGAATTCGGCTCGGCGGGAGATAGCGGTGGTTTTTTGCTGCGTTGGTATTTCTGACCAGGGTCTCCTGAGTGGATTGCCGTCCGGCCTTTCTTTGTTAAGCTTGATCAAGGAAAAGCACGCGATCAACAGACAGGGGAGGTTCGTATGAGTCTGCAGCAAAAGTTGGCGGAGATGAAGGCGGCATCCGCAGGCAAGTTTCCGGCAGAGACGCGGGCGGTTATGGGCGCGGCGGTGGAAAAATTGCAGGCCTCCGGTATCCTGCAAAAGGCGGTTAAAACCGGTGCTAAGCTCTCCGACTTCAGCCTGCCTGACGCACAGGGGACGCTGGT
>CALZHR010000166.1 GCA_945787335.1 uncultured Desulfuromonadales bacterium | reverse complement strand
TTCTACGAGGTCGACACCGAGGAGACCGGCGTGGTGCTGCGCTTCGGCGAATTCTCCAGCTTTGCCGAGCCGGGGCAGCACTTCAAGATCCCCTTCGGCATCGAGCAGGTCTACCTGGTGCCGACCGGCCGGGTGCTCAAGGAGGAGTTCGGCTTCCGTACCGTCCAGCCGGGGGTGCGCACCACCTACACCAAGCGTGGTCTGGAGGAGGAGTCGCTGACCCTGACCGGCGACCTGAACGTCAGTGACGTCGAGTGGATCGTGCAGTTCCAGGTCTCCGACCCCTTCAAGTACATCTTCAAGATCAAAGACCCGGTCGGCACCATCCGCGACATCGCCGAGGCGATGGTGCGCAAGGCGATCGGCAACGCCAACGTCACCCAGGTGTTGACCACCGAACGGGCGGCGCTGGCCGCGGAGATTCAGCAGAACCTGCAGAGCACCCTCAACCAGTACGACATCGGCGTGCGCATCGTCACCGTCAAGTTCCAGGACGTCAACCCGCCCGACCCGGTCAAGGAAGCCTTCAACGAGGTCAACGAGGCCGAGCAGCAGAAGGAGAGCCTGATCTTCCAGGCCCGCGAGCAGTTCAACCGTGAAGTGCCGCGCGCCCGCGGTGAAGCCAAACGCGCCCTGCAGGAAGCCGAAGGTTACGCCGTCGAGCGGATCAACAAGGCGCGTGGCGAGACCAACCGCTTTATTGCATTGCTGGTCGAGTACCAGAAAGCACCGGAAGTGACCCGACGACGGATCCACCTGGAAACCATGGAAGAGGTGCTGCCGCGCCTGGAGGAGACCTATATCATGGATGAAAAGAGCGGCGGATTGCTGCCGTTGCTGCCGCTGCGCAAAGCGGTTGAAGGAGGGGCGAAATGAAAGCGCCGGTTATAGCCATCATCATCCTGCTCGCGGTTCTGATCGGCCGCGGCGGGCTCTACGTTGTCAACGAAGCTGAGCAGGCGATCGTCACTCAGTTCGGCAAGCCGGTCGGGGATGTTATCGGCCCCGGGGTCCACTTCAAGCTGCCCTTCGTGCAGAATGTTAACCGCTTCGAAAAGCGGATCCTCAAGTGGGACGGCGACCCGAACCAGATCCCGACCAAGGATAAAAAGTTCATCTGGGTCGACACCACCGCCCGCTGGCGGATCTCCGATCCGCTGCTGTTTTATACCAGTGTCGCCACTGAACGGGGTGCCCAGAGTCGCCTGGACGACATTATCGATTCGGTGGTGCGCGACGCGGTCTCCAGCCGCCTGTTGGTCGAGCTGGTTCGCGGCAGCAACTACAAACCCCAGGAAGGGAACATCGAACGGTTTGAAGTCGATGGGGTAGAAATTCCTCCAGACCAGCTGGTCGGCCGCGAGGAGATCCTCTCTATCCTGCTGGAAAGAGCGCGTGCCAGTACCCCCGAATACGGGATTGAGCTGCTCGATGTGCAGATCAAGCGGATCAACTACGTCGAGCAGGTACGCACCCGGGTGTATGAGCGGATGATCAATGAACGGAAGAAGGTCGCCGCACAGTATCGCTCGGAAGGGGAAGGCGAGAAGGCCGAAATCCTCGGCCAGATGCAGCGCGAGCTGAAGGAGATCAGCTCTGAAGCCTACCGCAAGGTCCTGGAAGTGCGGGGTGGCGCAGACGCGGAAGCGGCTGCAATCTACGCCAACGCCTACAACCAGGACAAGGATTTTTACGCCTTCCTGCGCACCCTGGAGTCCTACAAGAAGTCGATCAACGAGAACGGCAAGCTGATCATTTCCACCGACTCTGATTACTACCGCTATCTGAAAAGCGCCAAGTAGTCGAACGTTACTCGGTTATTTCTGCAAAACAAAACGGGCTCTCCGGTATGGGGGCCCGTTTTGTTTATTTTCCCATCTCGTCGTTAAGGCAGTCCGTGACGCTGACTGAGGGCGGAACAGATCTGCGCCGCCACCTCCTGGCGCGCCTGATCCCGTTGCCGCTGCATCCGACTTAACTGTTTCATTTCTTCCTCGAGCTCCCGGTCAACGTATTCGCCATGCTCATCCTTGGGGTAGTAGCGAGGCCGGTACCGATCCGGCAATTTCGGCGGAAGAGTTAAAGGCTGGTGAATTCGGGTCTTGCGGAAGTCGATCCACTGGTAAGCGGCCAACGGCGCAATCAATTCGGTGCCATCGAGCAGCAACGGCAAGACATCCTTGTCTTCCTGGATGGCCATTTCATACTCCTCTTTGACATAGCCGGAGCCGGCAGAATGCTCACACCAGAAGACAATCACGGTCCTGGCCTGGCGCAGTGCCGCGAACAGCGTCTCCCGCCATTTCTTGCCCGGCCGGATGCTCCGGTAATCCTGAAACACCAGCCCCTCTTTCATCACCATCAGCAGATCGACGATCGGCGCAACGGTCTCCTGGTCTTCCCGACTGTAGGAGATGAACACTTCAACGGCCATGGCTGCCTCGCTCGAGCGTTGCGCCAGATTAAAGCAGGCCGCAACGACAGAAGAGAGTCAAACTGAATCCCTGATCTTTTCTCATTATAGCCGAGTTGTCAGAGCTCGCAGCACAGCTGCCGCCAGAAGCTGCTCCGGGGGGAGCGGAGGGTCTCTGACTGCAGCCTGATCCGGCACGCCGCGCTCGCCGTCACCAGCACCTGTCCTTTGCTCTGGACAGTGAAACGACCGCCGGGGTGCAGAATGTGGTCGCGACTGTCACCACTCTGCGTCAGCCAGCAGCAGCCCTGCTGGCAAAGGACAGTGACTCCGCGCAGTCCTTCACCCAGATCCAGGATTTCGTTTTCTTCCAGCAGCAGTTCCATCTCCACCTCCCCTGTGGTTCACTTTATCTTCGAACTGCGCCTATTAAAACCTTTTGTACCGCTTGCTGCCAGATACAGCCCTAGACTATTGTGACCACCACAGATACAGTTCTTCAAAACTGTGCCCAAAGATCAAACAGGCAATTGTACCTGTTTTTCTCGGGGAAACCGCTTTAGGCTGATCACATGTTAAACACCGTAGAAAACAGCGCGGGCAAGCTGCCCCTGTATGAAGAGGTCGCTCAGCGGATCAGCTACCTGATCGAGCAGGGATCCCTGCGGCCGGGCGACCGGGTGCCGTCGATCCGCAACCTGAGCAAGCAGCTACAGGTCAGCATCAACACCGTCAAGGAGGCCTACAGCCAGCTGGAAGACCGGCGCCTGCTCGAAGCGCGGCCGCAGTCCGGCTACTACGTGCGCGCCCGGCTGCCGGAGCTGCCGGCCGAGCCGGTGGTCGACCGTCCGGCCTTAAGCCCGAGCGACGTCAGCCTCTGCGATGTCTATCAGATGGTGATGCGCGACCTGCTCGACCCGACCCTGATGCAGCTCGGGCTGGCGATGCCGAACCCGCAGCTGTTGCCGATCGACAAGCTCAACCGTATGCTCACCCGCGAGACGCGGCGCTTCCCCGAACAGTCGGTGGCCTACCAGCTGCCGCCGGGCAACCTGCGACTGCGCCAGCAGATCGCCCAGCGGCTGCTCGGCTCCGGCTGCACCCTTTCCCCGGAGCAGATCGTCATCACCTCCGGCTGCGTCGACGCGGTGGTGCTGGCCCTGCGCGCCCTCTGCCGCCCGGGGGATGCGGTCGCCATCGAGACCCCGGTCTACTTCAACTTTCTGCAGCTGATCGAGGACATGGGTCTCAAGGCGCTGGAGATCCCCGCCTCGCCGCGCGGCGGCATCAGCCTCGAGGCGCTCGAATACGCCCTGCAGCACAACCGCGGCCAGGTCAAGGCCTGCATCGTCATCAGCAACTTCAACAATCCCTTGGGCAGCCGGATGTCGGATGACGACAAGCGCCGGCTGGTCAAGCTGGTTGAGACGCATCAGGTGCCACTGATCGAAGATGACATCTATGGCGATCTCTCCTTCAGCGACGAGCGCCCGACGGTCGCCAAGGCCTTCGACCGCAGCGGCAATGTCATCCTCTGCTCCTCGTTCACCAAGACCCTGGCGCCCGGCTACCGGGTCGGCTGGGTGGCGGCCGGGCGCTATCAGGCCCAGATCGAGCGGGGCAAGATGATCACCAGCGTCGCCACAGCCAGCCCGCCCCAGCTGGCCATGGCCGAGTTTCTCGCCACCGGCGGCTACGATCACCACCTGCGCAGCATCCGCCGCACCTACGCCCGCCAGGTGGCGCAGATGGGAGACGCCATCGGACGCTTTTTCCCGGTCGGAACCCGGGTCTCGCGGCCGCAGGGGGGCTTCGTCCTCTGGGTCGAGATGCCTGAGTCGATCGACGCCACCCGCCTTTATGACCGGGCCAAACAGGTCGGCATCAGCATCGCCCCGGGGCAGATCTTTTCCATCGAAGGGAAGTATCGCAACTGCATTCGCCTGAGCGCAGCCCGCTGGGACAGCTGCGTCGCAGCGGCGATCGAAACCCTGGGCAAGCTGGCCGGAGAGCCCTTGAAAGAAACTTAAACGGGGAGGGACATGGCAGAGGTTTTCTTCTGCGCTGACTCAACGTGGGAACTTCCTGACGTTGAAAAACGCAACAAAGACGGTCGTGGACCTACAGTTAAGAAACAGGCGCGAGCGACGAAAGCGGAGACCAGGAACCCAAATGTCGGTGAAGGTTAGTAAAGGACTTGCTTACTCGACTCCTGTAGAAGGCTTTTTCTTTATGACCCGATAGAGGATTAACAGCAGCACGGCCCCGCCGGTCGCCAGCAAAAAACTTCCGAAATTAAACCCTGACACCGTTCCAAGCCCGAGGAAAGAACCGATAAAACCCCCGAGAAAAGCACCGGCGATGCCGATAAGAATCGTAATGAAAATTCCTCCTGGATCTTCTCCAGGCATGATGAATTTTGCCAGCAAACCAACCAGTAAACCCATGAAAACCCAAGAGAAAAAACCCATTTCAGCCCCTATCCTTGCCGATGTTCGAAGCGTTATTTGGCGATCTTGCGTCAACCTCTGTTCAAAACTGAGATGGTGCGCACCTTCAATGGCAAATAAAGGCCTAACCGAGGAGAGCGTCCGGGGACCGCAGCAGCGTTCATCATCCCCAGACCGCCATCATGACCCGGCTAAGAGCTGGAAGAGTTCTTACAGCCCTGCGCTCCAGAAGCCCAGCAGTGTTCCGGTCACTCCGACCAGAAGGTTTATGACCAGACCAGCTTTTGCGTCAGCCCTGATAACAAGACTCGCGAGACAACCGATGATAAGGCCGACAACCAACGAGATGATCCAACCCATAATCCGTCCCTTTGCGTGAATGATCGCCCTTTGAGTAAATCGTGCAGCTAGCGCATCCCCTTACTCACCATATCGAGGATATCGTCCAGCGAATTTCCATCACCGTCCAGGTCGAGCAACGACCCTAGGCCGGACGTCGTATTGCGGCTGCTCCGGCCGCCAAACAGGCTGCCCAAAAGTCCCCCCAGTCCGCCACCGCCGGCAGCAGGCCGAGCCCCGCCGCCTTGTTTTGCCATGTAGCCCGTCACCAGCATTGCCAGCATCGGCAGCATCTTCTTTAGCATCGGCGAATCCAGGCCTGATTTTGAAGCGGCATTTTGGGCCACCGCACGGCTGACATCCTTGGACCCGAAGATCTGACCGAGGACGTCATTGCCGCGATTCACATTCGTCGGTTGGGGCGCGAGAACATCATCGAGCAAGCTCCCACCGCCGAGCTGTTCGAGCATCCCGCCCAAGCCATCAAGCCCCCCTGGCTGTGACTGGGCCTGTTTTTTGAACCCCCCCAGGATCGCCGGCCCGAGCGCTTCGGCGCCGCTCGTGGCCTGACTTTCATTGATGCCCAACTCCTGCGCTATCGACTTGAGACCGCCCATTTGGGCGAGGATATCTGTGATCTGCATTGCCGACTCCTTCGCTGAATGGTTGGCTTCCCTGCTCAATCGAGGAGATCTTGAGGGACATTCCCGCCGTTGGCTGCAATCCGGGCAAGCACCGTTTTGTGGAGCCAAACATTCATTTTTGCTGACTCTTCCATAAATTCCGGCGGGCAGCCGAGTTCCTTGGCTAACTCTTTGCGCGCCGAGTAACTGCTGTCAATCTCAAGAAGCTTCAAGAGATCGACGATGGATGTTCGCCAGTTCAGTTTTTGGGGCGTTGCCGCCGCGCGCTGTTCCAGTTGAGCGACGACATCCACGACGGGTATCTCTTGAGGTGGTGGCGTGGGGGCAGCCGCCGTCGGCTCAGGCGCTGAGTCAGGCTGAGGGGCGGCGCTCGCGCTGCCGATACCAAGTTTTTCAAGGATGCTGCTGAAAAATCCCATAATAATCTCCTTTTGTAACAGTTATCAAAAGGGGCCAACTCTGGCCCCATTCCTCGCACAAAAGACCAGCTGCTTTTCGATAGTCAGACCCTACGGCGAGGAACTGGTGAGGATATACATCCTCACCAGTTCTGAAATAAAACCGAAAAGTCGTATCAAGTGTATCTCCACATTTCCGCCTGTCAAACTCTCATTAATGCGACAAAAAAACGTAAAACTTAATCATTACGACGATCTTGGTGGCTTAATCATTGATTTTTAGCGGGCAGGTTTCCGAGGCTGGCTGGTTCGATTTTTCTGTTGGCGCCGCTGGCCTTCTGCAGGGAGAGTTCTAATTTGGTGAAAGCGACTGGCCGGTTGCGCCAGAGAACCGGGCAGAGATTGGGCATCTGTGGGAGGAAGGAGGGTTGCGCTTTGCTGTCGCCCTGGACATGGCCAGGGTCTTCTTGGTTACGATCTGTGGATATGAGAGTTGCCTGTGGCTCGACCTTGTCAATCCGAAGCAAGACAGCCTCAGCCTGTTTCTCGGTCGATATGAGGAATTCAAGGTATTTGTCCTGACCGTGATGGTCAATCAACAGATAAGCAGGCACCTTGTGGAGGCTCTCTCCGGTTTCAAATGTCCGGATGACAGTGTTTCTGATTGTACAAGCAACAGCAATGAGAGGTTTCCACAGCCTCCCTCTCGTTGGGTGCTTGCACACCAAAACGTCTCCACCAAGTTCATGACTGACTTCGCCCTGTTCTTTACCGGTCAGATCCAAGGCCGCTTGATTGGGGGCGACGATCCGAACCTGGGCATTCATCATCAGAATTGGGGGGGAAAAGTAGCTGAGAAATTTTGGAGCGTGCGGGGAGCCTGTGAGCCTAAGAGTGCCACTCTGCAATGCTCACAGATATCATGGCTAATTTGATGATGTTGCTGACTATTCTTTCCAGAAAGTTTTTTATTGCACCAGGCATAGATCCGCAGCACTTCAGAAGACCTCTCAACTAATTAACATAGCTTAATCTTTACTGCAAACCGGCCTTCCCTGTCAATCATTCTAATCAAGGCGTCTGTCTAAAAAACTCGCCATGAGGACATAAAAAAACCTGCCCCAAGAGGCAGGCTTACGCAATCATCGCATGGCTATTTTCGCCGCTCAGCCAGCCCAGCAGTAATCGTCACCTTCGACTGTTTCCGACATCGCCTGCAGGAAGGTGTTTTCCTGCGGGTCAGTGACAATTTCAGCCAGACCGTGGTTGATCGACCAGACCACGCCGCAGCTGCTGCATTCAACCAGCCCTTCAATAAATCCCTCGGCATGCAGGTCGATCTTGATGTGATCATGGTTGTTACAGATTGGACATTTCATAAGCGCCTCCCTGTGAAATGTAGCCACAATTACCATTTATGCGAAAGGATAATCAAAGCATACTCGCTGGAGGGATAATTTCAAGCTGAAATAATATTTTTATGACGCAATTTCAGCCCCTTAGATCAAAAGATGGTTCTACTCAGCAGATCGGCGGTATGAAATTATGCGGCCCATGAAAGAGAATTCCTGGGGCCAGCTCAGACAGGCCAGCAAACGGGCGCTAGCTAGTTTTACTCAGCAGATCGGCAGTTGATAATTCAACCGATTCCGATTGCCTGGAGGGATTTTGCCGGGTATTCTCAGCGCATGATTGAGTTGACCGTATCCAGCCAGGACGATCGCCTGCCGGTCGAGGAGTTTCTGCAGCGGCAGATTCCAGCCGCTCCCGCCAGCTACCTGCGCCAACTGCTGAAAAAAGGCAAAGTAAAGTCAGCTGGTCGCAGCATCGCCCCGGGTGAGTCGGTCCGCAGCGGTGATCTGTTGCAGCTGCCGGAAACCGGACGGCTGCAGGAACTGCTCGCCACTCCGCCGCAAGCGGCCAGCGAGGTCAGCATTCTCTACGAATCGCGGGAGATCCTGGTGGTGGACAAGCCGGCGGGCGTGGCGATTCACAGCAGCCAGGGGCATGAGCGGGACAACCTGACCGCGCGGGCTGCAGCGCTGCTGGCCGAGCGGGGACTGCGCTTTAAAGTAGCGCCGGTGCACCGCCTCGACCTGGAAACCTCGGGACCGGTGCTGTTCGGCAAAGGGAGGCAGGCCTGCGCTGCCTTGGGCAAGCTGTTCATGCAGCATGAGGTGGAAAAATTCTACCAGGCGCTGGTGCTCGGTCGCACCGCCGGCAGCGGCCGGCTGACCTCGATCCTCTCCGCCAAAGGGAAGGAAAAAGCGGCGCTGAGCGAATACCACGCCCTGGCCCGCAACGAGCAGGCTTCGCTGCTCGAACTGCAGCTGCACACCGGCCGCCAGCACCAGATCCGCCGCCAGCTGGCCGAGTCAGGTCATCCGCTGTTCGGCGACAAGCGCTACCGCGGGCCCTGTCCGGCGGAACTGCCGCGCCTGTTTCTGCATTGCAGCCACCTGGCCTTTGTCGATCCTTTCAGTAACACGCCGATTGCCGTCGCCAGCCGGCTGCCGCCAGATTTAAGCGGATTCCTGCCACAGGTGGGAATCGATTTCCGATAAATCCTTCAATCGACCTTTTCCCCTGGTGCAATCCGCTGGGCGGCCCGCTGCTGCTTCATCCCTTTGAGCGTCTTTTCCATCACTGGCAGAATTCCCCGTACGATGACGTCAACCCCGGCGGCCGTCGGATGGATCCCGTCCGCCTGGTTCAAGTCCGGATCCCCGGCCACCCCTGCGAGAAAAAACGGATAAAGGGGAACCTGATGGCGCCGGGCCAGCTCGGGATAGATTTGATCGAACTTGGTATAATAGTTCTCACCCAGGTTGCGTGGCGCCTTCATACCGGCCAGCAGCGCCTGCACGCCGCGCTGCTGCAGACGACTGAGAATCAGGTTCAGGTTCCGCTCGGTCTGCAGCGGGCTCAAGCCCCGCAAAGCATCGTTGGCTCCCAGCTCGACAATCATCAGCTCGGGCTGTTCGGCCAGGGTCCAGTCGAGGCGGGCCAGGCCGCCGGCGGAGGTATCTCCGGAGATGCCGGCATTGAGCACTTCGACCCGGTAGCCGCGCGCCTTCAGGGCAGTTTCGAGGCGGGCCGGAAACGCGGCCTGCGTGTCCAAACCATAGCCGGCCACCAGGCTGTCGCCGAGCACGGCAATCCGGACTGGATCTTCAACCTGCGCCGATACCGGGGAAATGCAGAACAGGGCGCACAGCGCTGCGCACCAGAGACGTGGAGTTTTCATGGATAAGCCGATCGTTGCGATTAATGACCTGCATCTAAGTCTAGTGGGGGGCGGCGGGAAGGTCAATATCCTGCGCGGAATCGATCTGCAGCTGCCACCGGCGGCGACCCTGAGCATCGTCGGACCCTCCGGGGCCGGCAAGACCACCCTGCTGATGGCGCTGGCCGGCCTCGAACGCCCGACCCGCGGCAAAATCGAAATCGCCGGCGTCGACCTGGGGAGCCTGGATGAGGACGGCCTGGCCCGCTTCCGACGCCGGCAGGTCGGCATCGTGTTTCAGTCCTTCCACCTGGTGCCGACCATGACCGCTCAGGAGAACGTCGCCCTGCCGCTGGAGTTTGCCGGCGACGACCAGGCGCTGGAAAAAGCCGCCGCCGCCCTCGAACTGACCGGGCTGGCGGCCCGCCAGGCACACTTTCCGGGGCAGCTCTCCGGCGGCGAGCAGCAGCGGGTCGCCCTGGCGCGGGCGTTTGTCGCCCAGCCGGCGCTGATTTTGGCGGACGAACCAACCGGAAACCTCGACCGGGAGACCGGGCAGATGGTGATGGACCTGCTTTTTGATCTGCAGAAAAAGCAGGGGACCACCCTGGTGCTGGTGACCCACGATCCAGCCCTGGCTAAGCGCTGCGACCGGAGTGTGCAGATGGCCGATGGCCGCCTGCAGCCGTCCTTGCAGGCGGCCTCATGAGCGAGCCACCGGTCCTTGCCCAGGCCCTGCGGCTGGTGCGACGGGAGCTGCGCGGCGGGCTGCGCGGCTTCGGGGTGTTTCTGTCCTGTCTGTTTCTCGGCGTGTTCGCCATCAGCGCCATCGGCAGTTTTACCGCGGCGGCCCGTTCCGGCCTGCTGGCCGATGCCAGCGCCCTGCTCGGCGGCGATCTGGAAGCCCGCCTGGCCCACCGCCCGCTGCCGACGGCAGCCTACGATTTTCTCAATCAGCAGGGGCAGCTCTCCGAAGTCCTGGAGCTGCGCACCATGGCCGCCAGCCTCGATGGAGAACAACGGGCGCTGGTCGAACTCAAAGCGGTCGACGCCGCTTACCCGCTCTACGGCGAGCTGCCGATCACGCCGCCCCAGCCGTTGGGCCGCGCCCTCGCCGGGGCCGGCCTTAACTTCGGCGCGCTGGTCGAGCCGGCCTTCCTGCAACGCTTCAAACTTTCCGTGGGGCAAAAAATCCAGGTCGGCAAAGCCAGTTTCACCATCCGCGGTGTGCTGCAGAACGAACCGGATCGCAGCATCCGCGCTTTCTACCTGGGACCGCGGCTGCTGGTCAGCCGCGCCGGGCTGGCTGCGAGCGAGCTGCTGCAACCGGGCAGCCTGGTCAATTACCGTTATCGCCTCATGCTGGCCAACCGCGACCAGGCTGAAACTCTTAAGCAGCAGCTGCAGCAGCGCTTTCCCGACGCCGGCTGGCGGCTGCGCAGCTGGCGCGAAGCCGCGCCGCGGGTGCGCTTTTTTCTCGACCGGATGAGCACCAACCTGACCCTGCTCGGCCTCTGCGCCCTGCTGGTCGGCGGGCTCGGCGTCTCCGGCGCGGTGCGCGGCTATCTTGGCGGCAAAACCCTGCACATCGCCACCCTGAAATGCCTGGGTGCTTCCGCCCAGGTGATCTTCGTCGCCTACCTGCTGCAGGTGTTGCTGCTCGGCTTGATCGGCGCCGGCGCCGGGATACTCTGCGGCCTGGCGGTCCCCTACCTGCTCGACTGGCTGATCGGCGGCCGACTGCCGATTCCGCTGCTGCCCGGCATCGATCTGCAGGTGGTCTGCACCGCTGCGCTGTTCGGCCTGCTGATCGCCCTGGTGTTTTCCCTGAAGGAATTGGGAATCGCCCGGCGAGTACCGCCGGCGGTGCTGTTCCGCGGCTACCTGGAGAGCGGCCGGCGCAGTCCCGGCAAGAAGATCTGGTTGGCCATCAGCATCAGCGCCCTGCTGCTGGCCTTGACCGCGCTGCTGAGCAGCAGCGACCGGCGACTGGCGCTCTGGTTCATCCTCGGCGCAGCGGCCTGCTTCCTGGTCTTCCGCCTGCTGGCAACCTTCATCCTCTGGCTGGTCAGGCGGCTGCCGCGGCCGAACAACCCGCGCCTGCGGCTGAGCCTGGCCAACATCCATCGCCCCGGCGCCCCGGCGGCCAGCGTCATTTTCTCCCTCGGCCTGGGACTGACGGCGCTGATCATGATCGCCCTGGTGCAGGCCAACCTGAACGACATGGTCAACGAAAACATCCCCGCCGAAGCGCCGGCGTTTTTTTTCCTCGATATCCAGCCGGACCAGGTTGCGGCCTTCGAGCAGACGCTGCACAGCTTCCCCCAGCTGCAACGGCTGGAACGCTACCCGACCCTGCGCGGCCGGATTACTGCGATCGCCGGGGTGCCAGTGGCTGAAGCGAAAATCGCTCCGAATGTGCGCTGGGCGGTGCGCGGCGACCGCTTCCTCAGCTACAGCGCAGAACAGCCGAACGGCAGCGAGGTGACCTCCGGCCGCTGGTGGCCGGCTGATTACCAGGGGCCGCCGCTGATCTCGCTGACCGCCGATCTGGCCAAGGGTTTCGGCGTGCAGGTCGGTGACAGCTTGACGGTTAATATTCTCGGTCGCGAAATCACAGCCGAGATCGCCAACCTGCGGCAGGTCGACTGGTCGACCCTGGAGCTGAACTTTGCCGTGCTTTTCGCGCCCGGCGCCCTGGAGGCGGCGCCGCAGACCCATATCGCCGCGGTCCATCTGCCGGCGGATGGCGAAGAGGAGATTTACCGGGCGATCACCGGCAGCTTCCCGAATATCTCAGCCATCTCCACCCGCGAGGTGCTGGCCAATGTCTCCCGCACCTTAAGCCGCATCGGCGGGGCGTTTCAGGGGATGGCGGCGGTGGCCCTGATCACCGGTTTTCTGGTCCTGGCCGGCGCGGTTTCGGCCGATCAGCACCGTCGGATTCACGACGCGGTTATTTTCAAAGTCTGTGGCGCGACGCGGCGCGATATTCTGTCAACCTTTGCCTGGGAATTTACCCTGCTGGGGCTGGCCGCCGGGCTGATCAGTATTTTCACCGGCGGGCTGGCGGCCTTCGGCATCCTCAAGGGGGTGATGGACGCACCGTACAATTTTCATTCGGGAGTCGTACTGGCGACACTGCTGGCCGGGATCGGCCTGACCCTGTGTCTCGGTCTGTTGGGGACCTGGAAGGCCCTCGGGCAAAAGCCTTCGAGCTATCTGCGGCAGGAATAGCGGTTCAGATCGACAGATCGATCTGCTTATCGGCGTAAAGTCCGTAGCTCTGGTCGGGGCGCTGAAAGACCATGACCCGGCGCCCTCCATCGTCAATTTCGACCGCACCGACCAGGATGCTCAGGGTCAGCTTCAGCCGGTCGCTCGGTGGTGAATCGCTCCAGGAGAAGCTCAAGCGCAGCCGCTCCTGTTCATAGACATAGCGTCCGGAGTTCTCCAGGTCTTCGCTGATGACGGAATTCTGGGGATTCGAGGGCAGGAGCAGATCCTGAATCACCAGGTTGTACTCGGAGAGCCCCTCCGGGGATTCCGGCACGATCAAACGGTTGCCGGCCAGCAGCCGTCGACCGGCACTCAGAATTGTGCGTGGCGGGTTGCGGCGTAACTCTTGAAACAATTGCTCGATATGCCGCAGCGGAAATTTCAGCTGCAGCAGGGCAGCAATCAGCTCCTCTTCGGCAACCTTCAACCCGGCATCGCGCATTTCGCGGTCAGCGGTATTGAAGTCGACGCGCTGGAACCGGCTCGCGCCCTTCATGGTGCCGACCAACCGGCGCATGGCGGTAAACCGCCGCCTGCGCTGATCTTTCTCATCCCGCCCCCGCTCACGCGGGTAGCGGCGCCGCTGATCGCTTTTCTGCTGCTGGGGATCGACGCGCGGATAAGGGGAAATCGGTTCGACTTCCTGAAAAATATTGGGGTTTCGGACCGGGCCAACTCGGGTGTATTCGCTTGTCATCTCTCCCTCCCTGGATCGTTCTTTTGGCTCCTTCACTGGAGCCTTTTCTTCTCTTTCTCTATCCTTATCGACCGCCGGTGAGCAAATCTTTAATTAGGTTGAAGTTTTTCTTCACGATGATTGACTTCTTACGGATGAACAGATAAATTAATAAAAACAAATGTAATATTTCTAAAACTGAGGCTATGAATCTGTTTAACGCGTCACAGGATGAATCGGAGCGTCTCAATGATGAGCTGGAGACGCTGGTCGATATCGGCAAAGCCCTGACCTCGCACCTGACCCTGGAAGATGTCTACCAGGTGGCGATGGAAAAGGTCAGCAAGCTGCTGCGGCCGAAAGCCTGGTCGTTGCTGATCTGCGACGAACTGAGCGGCGAGCTCGACTTTGCGGTGGTCGTCACCCCGGGAAAACCGCAGCTGGGTGACTTGCGCCTGCAGCCTGGAGAAGGGATCGCCGGCTGGGTCGCCGAGCACGGTGAGCCGCTGCTGGTCGCGGACGTGCGAAAAGAAAAGCGCTTCTCGCCAAAAATCGACCAGCGCATCGGTTTCTCCAGCCGCTCGATCGTCTCCGTGCCGCTGAAGACCCCCAATCGGATCCACGGCGTCATTCAGCTGCTCAACAGTTGTGCAGAAGGGCCGTTTGACGAAAAGGATCTGCGCATTCTCACGACCATCGCCGAATTCACCGCCATCGCCATCGAGAACTCCCTGCTGCTGGAAAAGGTGCGCCAGCTGACCATTACCGACGATCTCACCGGCCTCTACAATTCCCGCCACCTGCAGCACCTCTGCGAATACGAAATGGAGCGGGCGATCCGCTACCAAAACGAGCTGTCGCTGGTCTTTCTCGATCTCGATTTTTTCAAGCAGGTCAACGACAGCTATGGGCACCTGACCGGCAGCCGCCTGCTCAAAGAATTCGCCGAGCTGATCAATAAAAACATCCGCAAGGTCGATTACGCCGCCCGCTACGGCGGTGACGAATTCGTCTTCCTGCTCCCCTCGACCAGCCGCGAGGGCGCGCTCGGCATGGCGAAACACCTCCAG
>CALZHR010000165.1 GCA_945787335.1 uncultured Desulfuromonadales bacterium | reverse complement strand
TTGGCTTCGATCGCGCCGCCATCGACGCGCATCTGGCCCATCGCCAGGTTGATCGTCCGGGTGGTCACTGCTTCGTGACGCGCAACCTCGCGTCGACCGCGACGCTCTTCACCCTGCGGCTGCCGAGGATGAAGGGGTTGATCTCGACCTCCTGGATCGCCGGGAAGTCGGTGACCAGCTGCTGCCAGCCGCCCGGCTGCCAGCCCTGCGCGCCATGCACCGGCAGATCTTTGCTCAGGCAGGCCGCTGCGTTGAGATTCAAATTTGCGACGACCTTATCGACCAGCTTTTCCGCCATTCTCCGGTAGCTGGTCCACTTGCCGCCGGCGATGGTGAACAGCCCGGAGGAGGACTCCTCGATGACGAAATCGCGCAAAACGCGGGCGCTGTCATGGGCCCTGGGATCATGCACCAGCGGGCGCAAGCCGCACCAGACCGCGGTGATATTCTCCCGCGTCGGTGCCGGATCGAGGACCTGCGACAGGTGGCGCAGCAGGTAGTCGATGTCCTCCTCGACAACCTGCGGGTGTTCTCGCAACTCGGCTGCCTGATCGGTGGTGCCGACCAGGCAGCGACCCTGCCAGGGCAACAGGAACAAGACCCGCTGATCCTCGGTTTCGCTCAGCAGCAGGCCGGCCTTGGGTGGCGGATAGCCGGCATCCAGCACCAGGTGAACCCCGGAGCTGACGGCCAACAAGGGATGGACCTGCGGGTCGTCCAGTTGTCGCAGCTGGTCGCTGAAAGGGCCGGTGGCATTGACCACGGCGGCGGCCGGCAGGGCAAACTGCTCGCCCGAGAGGCGATCTTTCAGCAGCGCGCCGCTGATTTTATTGCCTTGCTTGAGCAGCTCGACGGCTTCCATGTGATTTATGATCAGGGCGCCATGGCTGGCGGCGCAAAGGGCCAGCGACAGGGCCATACGGCTGTCATTGAACTGCCCGTCGTAGTAACGGATGCCCCCCTTCAGCCCCTCTTTCTGCAGCAGCGGTACTTCCTCCAGCGTGCGCTGGTAATCAGCGTAACCGCTCGGCCCCAGACCGTGCTGGCCGGCGAGAAGATCATAGAGTTTCAGGCCGATCCAGACATAGGGCAGCTGCGACCAGCGATACAAGGGGGAAATCAGCGGCAAGGGATGGCAGAGATGCGGCGCGTTGCGCAAAAAATAGTAGCGCTCGTGCAGGCCTTCTTTGACCAGCTGATACTGATCACGGTCGAAGTGCTTGACCGCCATTTCCAGGTAGCGCACTCCGCCGTGAACCAGCTTGCTGCTGCGGCCACTGGTCCCTTCGGCAAAATCGTTCTGTTCGACCAGCACCACCGAAAGTCCGCGGCTGGCCGCATCCAGAGCGATCCCGCAACCGGTCGCGCCACCGCCGACCACCAGCAGGTCGCAGCGGGACAGTTGCTTGATCTGATTGAGGATCTCGGTTCGATTCATAGGCCCCCGGTGGAATTGATTTGCTATAGTATACTCAATGACTTAAGGAACGGACAGAGATTTTATCCGCTTGCCGAATTCAGGAGCAGAGGATGACTAAAGCGCCGCTGATACTCGCTATCGACCAGGGAACCACCAGCAGCCGGGCGATTGTTTTCAACCTTTCGGGGCAACCGGTGAGCATTGCCCAGCAGGAGTTCCGGCAGATTTTTCCGGCCGACGGCTGGGTCGAGCACGATCCACAGGAAATCTGGCAAACCACCCTGCAGGTCTGCCGCCAGGCGATCCGGCAGGCGGAACAGAGCGGCGGCGAGGTTAGCTGCATCGGCATCACCAATCAACGGGAAACCACGCTGCTCTGGGAACGGGCCAGCGGCACACCGATCGGCAATGCCATCGTCTGGCAGGATCGCCGCACCGCTGACGCCTGCCAGCAGCTGAAAGAGGCCAACGAAGAGGCGACCGTCACCGCCAAGACCGGACTGCTGCTCGACCCCTACTTTTCCGCCACCAAGCTCAGCTGGCTGCTCGACCAGGACAGCAGCCTGCGCACCCGGGCCGCGCGCGGCGAGCTGGCCTTCGGCACCGTCGACAGCTTTCTGCTCTGGCATCTCACCGGCGGCAGCGTCCACGCCACCGACGCGACCAACGCCTCCCGCACCATGCTCTACAATATTCACCGCCATTGCTGGGACGAAGAGCTGCTGCAACTGTTCCGGATCCCCACGGAGCTGCTGCCGGAGGTCCGCGATTGCGCCGCAGATTTTGGCCGCACCGCGGCCGGTGTGTTTGAACGGCA
>CALZHR010000164.1 GCA_945787335.1 uncultured Desulfuromonadales bacterium | reverse complement strand
TCCCAGGGTATCAGCCCGAACAGGTTGAACATGGTTGTCGGATCAGCCGCGGAGAGATCCTTGATCCAGCCGTAGAAAGGCGCATGGCGCATCTCGATAGTCACGAACAGCACCTTGTAAAGCGCAAAGAACACGGGGATCTGTATCAGGATCGGCAGGCAGCCGCTGGCCGGGTTGACCTTCTCCTTCTTATACAGATCCATCAGCGCCTGCTGCTGACGGGTCTTGTCGTCCGCATAGCGCTCCTTCAGCTTCATCATTTCCGGCTGCAGCTTCTTCATCTTGCTCATCGACACGTAGGACTTGTTCGCCAGCGGGAACAGCGCCAGCTTGATGAGCACGGTGACGATCAGGATCGCCAGCCCGAAATTGCCGACCAGCTTGTAGAAATAGTCGATCGCGAAAAACAGCGGCTTGGTCAGGAAATAGAACCAGCCCCAGTCGATCAGAAGGTCGAACTTGTCGACCTTGTGACGCTCCGCGTAAGCATCGATGATGCTGGTTATCTTGGCGCCGGCGAACAGCAGGCCCTCGACGCTGGCGGTGCCGCCGGGCTGGATGGTGACGGGATCGAGCAGGTAGTCCGCCTGATAGCTTTCCTTGCCCTTGTCCACATTGCCGCTGAAGTGGCCCTGATAGGGGGCCTGCTGGTCGGGAATTATCACCGAGGCCCAGTATTTGTCGGTAATGCCAAGCCAGCCACCGGTCTGCGTCTCGAAGGCAAACCGCTTGTCCTCGATTGCATCTTCATAATCGATTTCCTGCAAACCCTTTTCGCCCAGAACGCCTACCAGCCCCTCATGCAGGATATAATAACTCAGCACGTCGGGCGTCTCGTGCCGGGAGATCAGCGCATAGGGATAAAGGCGCACCGCCGCGCCGGTCTTGTTCTCCACTTCCTGGCGGACGGTGAACATATAGTTTTCGTCCAGCGAGATGATGCGCCGGAACACCAGGTTCTCGCCATTGTCCCAGCTGAGCGTCAGCGGCGAACCCGGTGCCAGGGTGCGGGACGACTTCGCGGTCCAGACCGTATCCGCGGTCGGCAATTTGATTTTTGTACTGCCGTCGCCGACCCAGCCATGCTCCGCGTAATAGGCCTTGTTGGCGCCGGAGGGAGAGAACAGCGTCACATTGTTGCTGTCCGGTTCGGTGGTGTCCCGGTAGTCCTTTAACACCAGATCGTCGATCCGCGCGCCCTTGAGCGCGATAGACCCTTTCAGGCGGTTGTTATCGATGCCGATACGCGGCGCGGCGCGCAGCGCCGTTTCGCGGGTCGCCCCGGCGGGGGTCGGCGCGACGCCCGGTGCGGGCGCCTGCGTTACCGGACGTGGCGG
>CALZHR010000163.1 GCA_945787335.1 uncultured Desulfuromonadales bacterium | reverse complement strand
GGCGGCGATGATTATCGGTTCAGGCAGTGCCTCGTTTGAACTTCTGCGCTACCTGGTCGACCGCCTGCCGGTGATCCTGGTTCCGCGCTGGGTCGACACCCCCTGTCAGCCGATCGGGGTGCGAAATGTGCTGCATTACCTGATCGGCTGTCTCGAATGTCCGGAGACCATCGGCGAAACCTTCGATATCGGTCAGCCGGAAATTCTCACCTACCACCAGCTGATGGAGATTTACGCCGATGAGGCCGGCCTGGGCAAGCGCCGGATCATTCCGCTGCCGTTTCTCACCCCGCGCTTAAGTTCCTGTCTGATTCACCTGCTGACCCCGATTCCACACGCCCTGGCCCGCCCTTTGACCGAGGGGCTGAAGAATCCGGTCATCTGTAATGACAACCGCATTGCCGAGCTGCTGCCGCAAGACCTGTTCGATTGCCGAAAGGCGATCAAGCTGGCGCTCGAGCGGGTGAAACAGCATCAGGTGGAAAGCTCCTGGACCGATTCAGGGCGGATCCAGCCGGCGGAATGGAGCGTCCCCGGGGATCCGGCCTGGGCGGGGGGAAAGATGTTCACCGATTCCCGGCGGGTGATCATCGATGCCGAACCGGATGCCATCTGGCCGGCGCTGGCCTCGATCGGCGGCGAGGTCGGCTGGTATTACGCCAACTGGCTGTGGAAACTGCGCGGCATTATGGATCGGCTGATGGGTGGCGTTGGCCTCAGTCGCGGCCGCCGGGATCATCAGGAAATTTACCCCGGCGATGCGCTCGATTTCTGGCGGGTGGTCGAGGTGGAACAGCCGAAACGGCTGCTGCTGAGTGCTGAGATGAAACTGCCGGGCGAAGCGGTGCTCTGTTTCACGTTGAAGGAACTCGACGGCGGCCGCACCGAACTGCGCCAGGTGGCAAGCTTTCTGCCGCGCGGCCTGCTCGGGCTGGCCTACTGGTACTCCGTCACGCCGTTTCACAACTATGTCTTTGACGGAATGCTGCGCGGGATCGCCAAGGCGGCCAACACCCCCGTCAGTTCGGGGCCGGAACGCTTTCAGGGTGGGTGAAAACCGATTACCCGGCCAGGCGGCGAACCACTGCGCGCGCCATGCGCTCGCTGTAGGCATTCAGTTTCCAGTGGCCGGGACTCCACCCCTTCAGGAACCGGTGAAAATCGGTCCAGGCCAGCGGAAAAAGCGCCCGCCAGTCGGCTTCGAGCGCTGCGGCATCGACCGACGGCTGCAGGCGGCCCAGGGCCTGCCTGATCGCTGTGAAGTAGGTATCGAGCAGCCACGGCTCGAGCCGCTCACACTGCGCTTCGGCGAGACAGCTGCCGATAAAGTAGGCGACATCCTTCATTCCGCAGCCGCCGCCGACATACTGAAAATCGACCGCCGCGACCT
>CALZHR010000162.1 GCA_945787335.1 uncultured Desulfuromonadales bacterium | reverse complement strand
GGGCTCTGCGACCTGATCGTCGAAAAGTTCCTGACATGAAAAATATCCGGGTCCGCTCGAAGGTCTGGCTCGAAGTCGATGGCCAGGCATTTCTGGGGGACGGACGCTTTCAGATGCTGGTCGCCATCGAACGTAGCGGGTCGATCAACGGCGCCGCCAAGGAGCTGGGGATTTCCTACCGGAAAATCTGGGCGCAGCTGCAGGCAATGGAGGAGAATGCGCCTTTTAAGTTGCTGGAACGCCGAACCGGTGGCAAGGGTGGTGGAGAAACTCGCCTGACTCCGGCCGCTGAAAAACTGCTGCACTGCTATCGCCATTTGCGCGAACAGGTCAATCGCGCGGCAGATCAGGGGTTCGAGGAGATTTTCTGCGATGCTTAAGCGCTTATGGACAGCGTTATCGATCCTCCTCTGCTGCGCGCTGCCGGCTCCGGCCGCCGAGCTGTCAGTGTATGCTGCCTCATCGCTGTCAGAAGCGCTCACAGAGGTCACCAAGCGCTACGAACAGCAGCACCCGGAAGACCGGGTCCGGCTCAACTTTGCCGGCAGCCAGACTCTGGCGACACAGATTGAACAGGGAGCTCCGGCCGAGCTGTTCATCTCAGCCAATCACTCGGTGATGAGCAGACTCGCTGAAAGCGGCCTGGTCACAGAGGTACGAGCGCTGCTCGGCAACCGCCTGGTGGTGGCAAGCAACCCCGAGCTGCAACCGCCACTGGAGACCCTTACCGATCTGGCCAGTTCAGGACTCCTCCTGGTCATCGGCAACCCCCAGGTCCCGATTGGTTATTACACCCGCGAGCTGTTTGCCAACCTGGCGGCCTCTCCTGCTTATGGCACCGAGCTGGTTTCCCGAATCAAAAGAAACATCGTCAGCGAAGAGGGGCGGGTCAAAGCGATCATCGCCAAGCTCTTGCTCGGCGAAGCGGATATCGGCATCGTCTATCAAACTGATCTCAACAACAGCAGGCTCCGCTCTTTAGCAATTCCAGAGACACTCAACCCGCTGGCGACTTATCCGCTGGCAAAGGTTAAGGGTGGTGCTGACAAGAGTGCAAGGCTTTACGATTTTTTAGCCAGCGCTGAAGCCGCAGAGATTTTTCGCCGCTACGGCTTTCTTAACAGGGGTGAGCTGTGAAACGGCTGCGTGTTTTCAACCTGTTTCTGCTGGCCAGCGGAGCCGCCCTTGGCAGCCTGATCCTGCTGCCGGTGCTGGCACTGCTGCTACAGGCCAGCCCGACCGGATTGCTACAGTTGCTGACCCAACCCCAGGTGCTGCAAGCGCTCTGGATCACCCTGCTGTCGTCACTGCTGGCTCTGCCGTTGATTTTTCTGCTCGGGCTGCCCTCCGCCTACGGCCTCTCCCGCTGTACCGGCCGCGTTCGCCGCGGTCTGGAGATCCTGCTGGAGCTGCCGATGGTGATGCCCCCGGTTGTCGCCGGACTGGCGCTACTGCTCGCCTTCGGCCGGCGGGGACTGCTTGGCGACCTGCTGTCCGCTATCGGTCTGCGCATCCCTTTCACCCTCGGCGCTGTGGTGCTGGCGATCATCTTCGTCATCACCCCATTTTTTGTTCGCCGCTGCGTGGTGCTGTTCGATGGAGTGGAACGGAAGCTTGAAGAAGCGGCCCTGCTGCTCGGAG
>CALZHR010000161.1 GCA_945787335.1 uncultured Desulfuromonadales bacterium | reverse complement strand
TCGACCACCACCAATTCATCCAGCACCCCGGCATTCGAGTTGCTGATCGCCTGACTGAACACCAGCGCGTTCGGCAGGGTGACCAGGCTGTCGTCAAAGGTTCTCAGCTGGGTGGCCCGCAAGCCGATATCCCGCACCTCGCCATAATGCTCCCCCACAGCGATCATATCCCCGACCAGAAAAGGGCGCTCAAACAGCATCAGGACACCGGCGATCAGGTTGCGGATCAGGTCCTGGGCACCCAGCCCGACCGCCAGCCCGACCGAGGCGCTGATCGCCAGCAGGGTGCTCACCGGCGGCTTGAAGACGACGAAAACAATCAGCGAGATGACCACAACCCACGACAGGATCCGGATGATCGGGTTGGCCGTGGCGATGACCAGGCGCAGCTTGGTGAACCGCTCACTCAGATAACTGCTCAGTCGGGCGAGAAGCCTGAGAAAGATCCAGGTCAACACCAGCAGCGCCGCCGCAATCAGCAGGCGCTGCCAGGAGAGAATCCTGGCCAGTTCCGATAATACCGATTCATCCATAAAAACCGCCGATCAGTAAAGCAGGTGCAAAGACTCCAGCAGCGCCACGACCTGTTTGTAATAAACCGGGTTGAGCCGGTAGAGCAGTGGGTCGCCTGACGCTTCGGTCCCATCGGTCACCAGCAGGCTCAGCTCCTCCAGATAGGTCAGCTGCAGGCGGCTGGCCGGCTCGCTCAAGAGAAAAATCTGCTGGTGTTCGCTACAAGTCAGCCCGCCGTGCCAGATCACCTCCGCCAGGCTGAAATGATAGCCGCGGTCGAGGGAGCGCAGATAATCGGCGCCGATCGCTCCAAGCGGCTTGATCCGCACCGTCTCTGCCGAGCTGCTTTCCTCCAGGCAGAGCAGCCAGTAATAAAAAGCGGCAATAATATTTCCCCCGGTCGCGGCAAACAGATCGGCATAAAACGCCTTCGCCAGACCCTCCTGGGAGCTGTCTTTGCCATTTGCGGCAATAAACTCGAGCGGCCGTGCGGTCTGCGCGTGGCGCCCTTCGAGAATCGCCCTGAGCTGATCCACATCCTGATAGAGGGTGGTCATCTGGTGGGTGAAAAACTCCTGAATGCGTGCGGTCATCACCAGCCGCTCCCAGGAGAACTTGCGGAAAGAAACCACCCACATCCAGTGCTGACGGGTTTCAATCAGCAGGTAACAAAAGGCGTCGAGCGCTTCCCGGCAGCCAACCAGCCGCAGGGTCAGGTTGTGCCCATGTTCGAGGATGAAAACCTGGCGGGGGCGCGAGAGAATGAAGCGGATCAGCTCCTGGACGCTCTGAAAAGGGGTCTCTGCGCCGAAAATATCAGCAAAAACCCGCAGCAGTTCGTCGACGCAGGCGACCCGCTGCGGCAGCTGCGCAACCAGAACCGGGCTGCGGCGTCGGACCGATTCCGCAAAGCTGTTCAGCAGGGAGGTCTTGCCGCTGCCCTCCGGTCCGATAACCGCCAGACTGCAGGCCCGACCGGATTCCCAGCGCTCCAGCAGCTCTTCCAGCCTGGCAAGCTCGTCTTCCCGGCCCAGCAGGCCGCTGGAGTCGGCGAGGGGTTCGGGTTGAAAATGCCGCGCATAGGCGCCTCTCTGCACCATCAGCTGTTGCCAGTCGGGCAGGTCGGTGACCTGTGAAAGTGAGCTCTGGGCCGCGCTCTCCGCCGGGAAGAGCGATTTGAAGAACTGCCGTGATTTCTGCAGAAGATTCTGGGGGAGAGTCAAATGTGCCTCGCAAAAAAGCTATAATGAAAACAGGTCTTAGCCAGACTAATTCTAGCAGATCGGCGTAAAATTACTCTGCCCTTCCGCTTTCAGGAGGTTTCCTGCATGATCTTCCAGCCTGATTTATTCGTGCGGCAAAAGAGCTGCTGGTGCCGGTCGACCGGTGTGCTCGCGACACTGCTGCTGCTCGGCCTGCTTATGGGTGGGGTGGCCATTGTCCGGGCGCAGGAGCCGGCAGCCGGCGATCACCCACCCACCCCGGCACCAGAAAAAATCAGCGTCGAGAAGGTCTCCAGCGATCGGGCCATTGCCAAACGCCTGAGCGGAATCCTGGTCTCGACCGGCTGGTTCGAGGCGGTCCAGATTGACGTGAAAGACGGCGTGGTCTTTCTCGACGGCAGCACCGACTCACAGGAACGACGCGCCTGGGCCGGGACCCTGGCAGGGAAAACCGAAGACGTCGTCGCGGTTGTCAACCGCATCAGCCTCGCAGAACGCTCCCCATGGGACCTGTCGCCGGCGGGGAATGAGCTGAAAAGGCTCTGGCAGCTCAGCGTGCAGAAGCTGCCGGCGATCGCCATGGGGCTGGGCATCCTGGTTTTTGCCGGAATTCTGGCCAAGCTGGTCGCCCTCGCCGCCCGCAAGATCCTCGGCCGGCGGATGAAACCGCTGCTGCGCGATGTCGCCGCCCGGGCACTGAGCATCCCGGTTTTGATCCTCGGCGTTTACCTGGTGCTGCAGGTCTTCGGCCTGACCCGCCTGGCAACCACGGTTCTGGGCGGCACCGGCGTGGTCGGGCTGGTGGCCGGGATCGCCTTTCGCGATATTCTGGAGAATTTTCTCGCCAGCATCCTGATCAGCATGCGCAACCCGTTCCTGATCGGCGACCTGGTGGAGGTTTCCGGACACACCGGGATTGTCCAGCGGGTGACCACCCGCGGGACGGTGCTGATGGATATGGATGGCAATCATGTGCAGATCCCCAACGCGACCATTTACAAGAGCACGATCCGCAACTTCACCGCCAACCCCAACCGGCGGGAGAGTTTCGAGGTCGGTATCGGCTACGAGAATGAAATCTCCGCCGCCCAGGAGATCGCCCTGGAGATATTGAACGGTCATCCAGCCGTGCTGAAAGACCCCGAAATCCTGGTGCTGGTCGACCGGCTCGGGGCGGCGACGGTCAACCTGAAGCTCTACTACTGGTATGACGGCGCCAGGTACAACGGCCTTAAAGTCAGGTCTTCTCTGATCCGGCTGGTGAAACGTGCCTTCATGACCGCCGGCATCTCGCTGCCGGATGAAGCCAGGGAGCTGGTGTTCCCGGACGGGGTTCCGGTCAGGATGATAGAAGACGATCCTGCCGTGCAGAAAGGTGATAACGGACCGGCCGTCATCGAGCCGGAGATCCTGACGACCCAGGCGGAGGGAGATTTGACCAGCGGTGACGAGCAGCTCAAAGAGCAGGCACGCCGGGCGCGGATCCCCGAGGAAGGGGCGGGGCTGCTGCCGGAAGAGGGGTCAAGCGACAAACAGGGGTAGAATAAAGATCGAAAAGCCTGCGGGCCGCTTTACTCAGCGGGACCGCGGCTTAGGCTGAAAAAAGTACATTCCGTAGAGAATCAGGTTGATCAGAACCACTCCGGCCCCGATCCAGATCTGCAGCTCCCGGGTCAGCTGCGCCGGATAAACAATTGGAATTACATACTCTTCAACAAAACTACCCGCATAGCCTTGTTCCCCCGCCAGGCGCCGCAAGCGATTCTCCAGCGGCGTCAGCGGACAGATCCAGCCGCTGAACTCGATCAGCGCGCCCCAGAGCGCCGCCGGCAGGTGCAGCCAGATCAGCCGGGGGCAGAAAGACAGCAGGGCGGCGCCGCAGATGACAAACAGGATGAAGAGCGCGTGCAGCACCACCACCAGGTCGGCGGCGAGTTGGGAGCTCATTCGTAGCGCTCAGAGCAGCCGGTCGGTTTTGGCCGCCATAACGAAATCGTTGCGGTGCAGGCCGCCGATTTTGTGCGTCCACCAGCTCACCGTCACCCGCCCCCATTCGGTCAGAATGGCGGGATGGTGACCTTCGACTTCGGCGAGCTTGCCGACCCGATTGGTGAATTCCAGCGCCTGGGAAAAGTTCTTGAAGGCAAAGCTGCGGCTCAGCTGGTCGACGCCGTCAGCTCTGCCGACCTGCCAGTCGGGCAATTGGCGCATGAAGAGGCTGATCTCTTCCGCGGTCGCCAGCGGAGCCCCTTTGCGGCAGGGTTCACAGCTGGTGCTGCTCAGTTCGGTCATAAGTCCCTCGCTTTCGCCGGTGATTGATACCGTCAGCTACAATTATAGAGGGTTCTGACCTGCAGCGGTACTATTCCATCCCCAGCTCGAAGTTGAACTTCGAGCACTCAGGCGGATCGCAGCCACGCCGGACCGCGTCGAGCACCTGCTTGCCGCGCGGGCTGAACGGCCCCAGGTGGGAAAGGTCGATGATGAAGTTGTGGCAGCCGAAGCTTTTCAGCTCCGCCAGGTTGGCGATGAACGAAAAATCGGTGTCGCTGCGCAGCCAGGTCAGCCCCTGGCGCTGCTGAACACGGTAAGCGTCGTCCCGGTCGGAGAGCACCGGGTGATCGGAGCGGACGTTTTTGATCGGAATCCGCGAGGTGATCAGCGGCACGCTGGCGTAAACCGTCAGGGCGGTGGGGATGCCGACATTGCGCCGGCCAAGCTCGGCCAGGCTGGCGCGGTCGTCTTCGATATACAGCTCAGCCTCGCCGATGCCCAGCTGCTTCCAGGCCAAAAGCGCCTGGCTGTTGAGGGAAAACAGGCGGAAGCTGCTGAACAGCTGCAGTTCGTCCAGCCCGTCGAAGAGCGGAAAGTGCCCCAGGTTGTTGAGGCGGAACTTGCGGAAACCGGCCTGATGCAGCTGGCGGACCGCCGCGCGGCAGTCCTGATAATCCTTATCGAAGAGGATAAACGGCAGATCCCAGATCAGCTGGCTTTTGCGCTTCATTAGTTTGCCGGCCTGCTGCAGGTTCTGCCCCGCAAGGGGGAGCAGGATCTGGTCGACCAACTGATCCTGCAGAATCCGCTGCTCGCGGGCGTCGCGCAGCTGGATCCGCAGCTCGCCTTTACGCTCTGCCGGCGGTTCGGCCGGCAACAGCGCCGCGCGGGCCGCGGCCAGGTGAGCCTGTTTCTGCCGCTCGCTTTGCGACTGCCGCAGGCGACGCAGTTCGGCGTAGAGTTCGCGGCGGATCTCTTTGAGCCGCTTCGGCGGGATGACGATTTCCGGCAGCGGGCCGCAGTCAAGGCGCGAAAGCCGGAAAGGTTCGCCGGCGGTAGCGGCAAAGACCTGCTGCAGGGTTTTGGCGTCGAGCCCCCGTTCGGTGGCCGGGAAGCTGTCGATGGCGAACTGGAAGTTGAGGTTTCTTCCGGTCAGGGTGGTTGCGATCCGCAGTTCGCTGGCGCTGCATTCCAGCTGCAGCACCAGCGGTTCGGCCGGCGCCTTGATCTGGCTCAGCTTGCGCCGGCAGGCGGCATCGCTGACGGCGTAGGCGCTGCTGGAGGAGACCATGAACACCCCGTCGCCAACTTTGAACTGGTTCTGAAAGGTGGAGGGGACGCAGACAAAGCTGTTCGCCGGGGCCTGCTTGACGGTCCGCTTGCCGAGCTTGAGTTGGCGGATGGTGAAGGCGGTGCCGGCCTTGTCGCTCGCCGGTTGAATCCGCAGCCGGTCGCCGAGATGCAGCGCATCTTTGGTTTTGAAGCTGACTTCCCCGCCGCGCACCCTGGAGACTTCGCCGAGATAGCGCCCGGTCGCCCCTTTGACCGAGGGGATGGCGATGTCGGTCGGCTGGCCGCCCGGCAGAAAGCCTCTGGTCGGCTGGCGGCCGAAGCTTTCCTTGAGCAGCTGCTTGGCCTCTTTGAGGACCGCTTGGCGCTGCGGCGGCGGAACATCCATGACCCGACGGTAGGCGCTGACCACCTTATACACATACTCGGCGCTCTTCATCCGCCCTTCGATCTTGAAGCTGCAGACCCCTGCCCGCTCCAGATCGGGGAGCAGGTCGATGGCGGAGAGATCGTTGGTGGAGAAGTAGTAACCCTGCTGCTGGCGGTAGCGATGCCGGCGCCGGCAGGGCTGGGCGCAGCGGCCACGGTTGCCGCTCTTGCCGCCAAGGAAGGAGGAAAAATAGCACTGTCCGGAAAAAGAGAAGCAGAGCGCGCCGTGAATGAAGTGCTCCAGCTCAAGCGTCGTCTGGCGCTTGATTTCAGCGATTTCCGCCAGGCTCAGTTCGCGGGCCAGCACCCCGCGGGTAAACCCCAGCCGCTCCAGCATTTTGACGCCGGCGGCGTTGTGGATGGTCATCTGGGTCGAGGCGTGCAGCTCCAGGCCGGGGAAATGTTCGCGGGCCAGATTCCAGATTCCCAGGTCCTGCAGGATCACCGCGTCGACGCCGATCTGCTCCAGGGCGGCCAGGGTCTCGACCAGCTGCGGCAGTTCCCGCTCCTTGACCAGGGTGTTGAGGGTGACGTAGAGCCGCTTGTTCTCCCCCCGGACAAACTGGCTCAGCTTTTCAATGTCCCCCAGGGTGAAGTTTTTTGCCTTGGCGCGGGCGGAGAACTCTTTCAGGCCGGTATAGACGGCATCGGCGCCGGCTTCCATGGCGGCGAAAAACGACTCGAAGCTGCCGGCGGGGGCCAGCAGCTCCGGTTTGACGGGTGCGGTTTTCTTCATTCAGGGCTTTCTGGAATGCGGCGCTCAGCGATTGAGCCGCTCCTCAAACTTCTTCAGGTTGGTGCCGGAGATGTATTCGCCGTTGATCCAGTAGCGGGGCGTGCCGTTGATGCCGACCTTATCGACGATCTGTTTGTGGGTGTCGAGCAGGCCGTTGTCGGTGAATTCCGGTAGCGGCTGGTTGTCGTATTCGCCGCTGAACACCGCTTCGTAGGCGGCTTCCGGATCTTCCGCGGAGAGAATGTAACGGGACTTGGCGGCGGCCTTGGGATGGATCCGCTCCAATGGAAACAAAAACACATAGCGGGTGACATCAGTGCGCGCCGAGAAAAAGGCCGAACCTTCGCGACAGAAGGGGCAGTCGGGGTCGGCGATTTCGATCACCTGGTTCGGCCCCTCGCCGATTTTCAGCGCCTTGTCGAGGGGGAACAGGTCAAGCTTTTCGGTCATGATCCGCGCGTGGCTTGCGCGGGTCAGGTTCTGCCCGGCATTAGTCCAGATCTCGCCGACGATCAGATGACCGGTCCGCGAGGCGAAATAAAGAATCTCATCCTTCTGCGTGACCACCTCAAACAGGCCGTCGATCGGCGTCGGATTGATCTGTTTCAGGGGAATCTGCGGATAGCTCATTTTCAGGGCCGTGGCCACCTGGTCGAGCTGCGCTTGTTTCAGGGGGACAGCGGCGGCCGGCAATGCGCTGACAAGAATCAGTACCAGCAGGCCGAGGATCGGACGCAACATGTGGATATCTCCTTGGGAAAAACAGTTTCTAGATTCCCAAGCATACCTTACCGCTGCTTCCGGTAAAAGTGTTTAAAGTGTGGCAAGCGCTTGCTGACAAAGAATATTTGTGATATCTAATGGATTTGCATCATCAGTCGACCGTCGAACACCACCATAATGACTAAAATTCGGTTGGATTTCCTGGATCTAGAAGATTCCGGAACAACGAGTGGGAGCGGCCATGGATCAGGCTCGGAGCACAGGGCTCAGCTATCTGAAAAAAGTTTTCTACTTTACCCACGTGCTGGGACTGGCCGCCGCGGCCCTGTTCCCCTTTGCGGTCTACCCGCTGATCGGAGAACAGGCGTTTTCAGGTGGCTTCGTGCTGCTGACGGTGCTTTTCGGATACGGCATTGCGGTGGTTTCATTCTTCTTTATCCGCGCCACTCTCGCCCGCCAGTTGCGGCTTCAGCTGCAGCTGATCGAACCGCTGACCGGCCGGCTCGAGGTTGGCAATGAAACTCTCGAAACCCTGAGCAGCGCGATGCAGAACGGCGTCGGACAGGTTCATCAACTGGTTGATGCGGTGCTGACAACCTCCGACAAGCTGATTCCCTATTACCGCTCACTGGCCCAGGCGACCCTCTATCTGGCCGACCGCGCCAACGACGGCCTGGCCGCGGCACAACTGACACGCAAAGATGTCGAAGTGATGGAACAGAAGCAGCGCGATGTCATCGCCCTGGTGAGCTCGTTGTCGCAACGCTCGCAGGACGAAGCGGCCCTGTCGCGGGAGCTGGCCTCATCGCTGGAAGAAATGGCCCGCGCCATGGACCACTCGACCGCCAAATTCATCGAAACCACCACCGCCGTCGAAGAGATGACCGCCAGCGTCCGCGAAGTAGCCAATCAGGCTGAGGATATCGCCCGCTCGGTGGAAGATACCGCCCAGTCGATGGATGATATCGGCGAGTCCTTCGAGCGTATCCGCAAAGGCTCGGCCGCCGGCAACAACGCCGTGCAGAAGGTGAAAACCGATGCCGAGGAGGGGCTGCGGGTGATGCGCCGTTCTCTCGACGAGATCGACCTGATCGCCCATGAGAGCCAGCAGGCGACCGCGGCCATGGAGCGACTGTCGCATCAGGCTCAGCAGGTCGGGAAGATCATCGGCGTCATCAAGGACCTGGTCGGCGACACCGAACTGCTCGCCTTCAATGCGGCGATCATCGCCGCCAAGGCGGGCGACGAAGGCAAGGGGTTTGCCGTGGTCGCCGATGAAATCAAAGATCTCGCCGACCGGACCACCGATAGTGCCCAGGATATCCAACGGATCATCCAGGCGATCGGCAAGGACACCCAGGAGGCGATCACCGCGGTAGAAGCAACCGCCCAGCGGATCGCCAAGGGGAAGGAAAACTCGATCCAGACCGGCGAGGCGCTCAATCAGATCGTCCATTCCGTCGAGCTGGCATCGGCCGCCTCGGACGAGATCAGTCAGCTGACCAGCACGCAGGGCGAACGGGCGCGCAAGATGCTGAAAGACGCCGGTCAGAGCTTGCGCTCGGTGCGTGCGGTGGCACGGGCGATGAAGGAACAACGCACCGGAATCGGCCGGATTCAGGAGGGGGTCACGGAAATGAAGTCGGCCGCCGACCAGGTGGCCCGCGGCATGGATGAGCAGGTGCGCGCCACCCGCGAGCTGGATCGTGGCCTCACCGAACGAGAAGACCAGATCCGCGCGGTCATCGATGCCAATGGCGTCCAGCAGCAGGCCTCGGCACGCCTGACCGAGCATTTTGAGCGGGCCGAAAGCCGGCTGAGGAAGAATGTCGAAAAGACCCGGGCGATCAGCGAAGAGATCCACGAGCTGGAAAAGCTGACCGAAGCGCTGCGGCGGCTGGGCCGCAACTATGCCGGCGAGCAGGAGGATCAAGCAAGCTGATTCGCTCTTCTCTATCCGCGGAACAAAAGCCGTGAGCTGAAAGCTTGCGGTTTTTTTTGGTCTTTGATTCATGCCTTGGCAAGGCGGTGCTCTTGCCGCGGCAGGGCAGGATCCGGCAACCAGATGGCCGCTCAGCTGGAAACGCGTGATGAGCGATTCAGCCGAATTATTTGTTTTAAATCCGTATATTTAACCCTTGACCGGGATAATGGGAAAGGCTATTTTCAAAATCTAACTGTCCGTTTTTATTTGGTTAAATAATCGTTTCTTTTAACCAAACATCGTTATTGTTTTATTTCGCTTTCGAGGAGGTCATTCAATGAAGAAGTTCCTTGTTCTGCTGCTGGCCCTGTGCCTGGCAGCTCCCGCTCTGGCCGAAGAAAAAAAGGATCCGTTAGCAAACTGGAAGCCGAAATTCGATCCGAGCGGCGCCAAGTATACGTACATCCTGTCGAACATTTCGCACCCGGTCATCGAGGGGGTGGCGGTCGGCTATAACATCCGCGACGCCGTCTGGGAAAAGACCGGCGGTCAGATCTATGTCGATTACCGGCCGCTCGCCCAGCTCGGCGGCGAGAAAGATGTCATCAGCAAGCTGAAGCTGGGTGCCGTGCACGGCATGCTCAGCTCGTCGGTGGCTGCGGCTAATGTCGCCGACCGTCTCGGCATCGTCAACCTGCCCTACGTGATCGACACCTTCGACAAGCTCGACACCTTCCGCAACGATCCGGAGCTCTGGCAGCCGTTCGCCGATGGCGCGCAGCAACAGGGCGTTCTGGTGGCCGACGTGACCGGCTACGGCCCCTACGGCTGGGCGACCACCACCCCGGTCAAGAGTCTCGCCGATGCCAAGCAGATCAACTTCCGGATCGCCCAGGCGCCGGTCAACACCGACGCCTACAAGGCCTGGGGCCTGAAATTCACCGTCATGCCCTGGCCCGATGTGCCGCAGGCACTGCAGACCGGCGTCATCACCGGCCTGGATCATACCGCCATCGTCTGCAACATCACCAAGAAGTTTACCATCGCCAAGTCGTTCACCGAGCTGAACTACGCGCAAGGTTTGTTCGTGCACCTGGTCAACAAGCGCTGGCTGAACAAACTGCCGGAAGAGCTGCGCAAGACCTTCCTTGACGTGATCCATGAAGAGAGCACCAAAACCCGCCAGCTGACCCGCCAGCAGCACGACGTACAGGTTGCCAAGGCGAAAGAGGCCGGCGTCGAGTTCATCCAGCTCTCCGCCGAGGAGATCGCCGAACTGAAAAAGCTTGCCGAGCCGGTACTCGACAAGTGGAGTGAGAAGATCGGCGCTGATTATCTGGCCAAGGTACGGGCAAAGCTTGGCAGCTGAGTCTTAAGTCTGTATAATCGGTCCGTTTTACGGGGCCGGGGAGGATGCCCTCCCCGGCCCCGTTTTATTTTTTCAGGACTGAGAGAAGCGACCCATGCTGAAAAAAACCTTCAAGAGAATCGACCGCGGCTTCCTCTTCATCGAAGAGTGGTCGCTGTTTCTGACCGTCAGTCTCGCCCTGTTGACCGCGATGGCCAATGTGGTGCTGCGCAAGGCGACCGACAACGTCAGCCTCTACTGGTCGGACGAGGTGGTGCGCAAGGTGATCTTCTTCTCCACCTACATCGGCTGCGTGGCTGCGGTGCGCAGCCGCTCCTTGATCCGCATCGATGCCCTGCCGCAGCTGTTGCCGGTGCTGAAAAAACCGTTGACGCTCTTCTCGCACCTGGTGGTGCTGCTGTTCTCCGGCACGATGATTTACCTCGGCTGGCAGATGACGCAGATGATGTATCTGGATGAGTACGCCAAGACCACCACCCTGCAGATTCCGGAGTGGTACTTCTATGCCGTCCTGCCGCTGATGGGGGCGATGATGTTCATCCGCACCCTGATCGTGATGGTCGAGGACTGGCGCGGCAAGCCAGAGATCACGGGAGAGAAATAGGCGATGGAAACCAACTACCTGCTGATCCTCGCCCTGCTGCTCGGCTGCCTGGCGACCACCGTCCCGGTCTTCATGGCGCTCTTCTTCACCGGCACCGTCGGGCTGGTCTACCTGATCGGTATCGATGCGCAGATCGTCATCGAGGTGTTGTACCGCAGCATGGACAAGTTCGCCCTGATCGTGGTGCTGTTTTTTGTTCTCTGCGGCAATATCATGACCACCGGCAGTATCGTCGAAAAACTGATCAAAACCGCCAATATCCTGGTCGGCTTTC
>CALZHR010000160.1 GCA_945787335.1 uncultured Desulfuromonadales bacterium | reverse complement strand
GGCGTTTCTGGAGCGATGAGACCGCCGAGCCGACTTGACAGGCTTTGCCCGTATCCGTTAATCTGTTCGATCTGCCCTGGCACCCCGCACGGTGGACGAAACCTAGGCAATACCGGAGTTTATTAATGTTGAGATTGATTTTATTTCTCTTGCTGCTGAGCTCGCTCTCAGGCTGTTTTTTCCCGTCTGAGCGGCCGTTGCAGACTGCCGAGCAGGCGCCGGCTGAAACGCCGAGTGCCGTTGCGCCGTCGCCGCAGGAGTTGACCGAATCCGTCGCAGAATTCCTCGCCGCCGAGCCAGAGGCAGGGCCGCTGGTGGTTCCCGAAATCTGGAATGCGAGCATCGAAGGTTCGCCGGAACCGGTTGCAGGTGAACTGACTGAGCCTGAGCAGCTGCCTTACCACGGAGATTTTCCCCTTGCCAGCCACCCGCGGGTCGATCGGCTCCGCGATTATTACACCGGCTCCGGGCACAAGATGTTCGGCCGCTGGCTGGAACGCGCGGCGCGTTATGTGCCGAAGATCCAGCAGGTCTTTGCCAGCGAGGGCATCCCCCTCGATCTGGCTTACCTGGCGATGATCGAGTCCGGGTTCAACAACAAGGCTTACAGCTGGGCACATGCTGCCGGGCCCTGGCAGTTCATCGAAAGCACCGGCCGGATATACGGGCTGAACAACGACTGGTGGCAGGATCAGCGCTGTGATATCGAAAAGGCGACCCACGCCGCGGCGAAGCATCTTAAGTATCTGTACAAGCGCTTCGACGGTGACTGGTACCTGGCGGTGGCCGCGTATAATGCCGGTGGCGGCAAGGTGCGCAAGGCGATCAAGGCGCAGGACAGCCGCAATTTCTGGGAGTTGACCGAAGGGAAAGTGTTGCGCGAAGAGACCCGCAACTACCTGCCCAAGCTGATCGCCAGTCTGGAGATCGTCCGCGACCTGGAGAAATTCGGCTTCGCCGATCTGGACTATGACCCGCCGATCGAGTACGAAACCGTCACCATCCCGACCAGCACCGACCTGGAGATTGTCGCCGAGTTCTGCGGTGCCGATTATGCCGAGATCAAGGAACTCAATCCCGAGCTCAAACGCTGGTCGACCCCGCCGGGAGTCCGCGACTATCAGCTGAAGGTTCCCTACGGTGCCGCCGAGCAGTTCAACGCGCTCTACGCCGAATTGCCGGAGGACCAGCGCGCCCGCTACCACCGTCACCAGATCAAAAAGGGCGATACGCTGCGGGCGCTGGCGAGAAAATACCGGATCCAGGTCGACGACATCATTGCCCTGAACAATATCCGCAATCCGCGCGCGTTGAAGCTCGGCACGGATTTGATTCTGCCCCTTAAAGAGGGCTTTACCACGCTGCCGGTGAATGAGCTAGCCGATAGCTATGTCCGCAGCCGCCGCCGCACCTACACCGTGCGCTCCGGGGACAGCCTGTGGAAGATCGCCAAGCGCTTCAGCGTGACCGAGAAGCAGCTGCGGGTCTGGAACAAGCTCGGGTGGAGCAACCTGCTGCGTCCGGGGCAGCTGCTCGCGGTGTCGAAGCCGGGCGCGGTGAAGATCGCCAAGTCAAGCCGCAAGAAAGGCCCGGCGAAAAAGATGATCTACCAAGTGCAGCCGGGTGACACCCTCTGGGGGATCGGCCGCCAGTTCGACGTGGCGACCGACGAAATCCGCAGCTGGAACGAGCTCACCAACGGTCATATATTACGCCCGGGGCAGAAACTCACCCTGATGGTGCCGACCACCGGCCAGGGTTGATCGGGTGGCGATCGAACGGGCACTTTTTCTCTCCCGTTTTCCCATCGAGCTCGCCGACGGCTACCAGCGACTCTATTTCGGTGCCGAGTTCTGCAGCTGGGCCTTCCCGCCGTTTTTGCAGATTGAACAAGCGTTGTGTGCTGCACGCGATAAGCAACTGGGTTTTACCCTGGTGACCCCGGTGCTGCGCGAAGAAACCCTCGCCGAACTGCAAACCCTTTATCAACGCCTGAAGCCTGAATTATCTGCCGGAGATGAAGTCGTCATCTCCGATTTCGGCGCTCTGGAACTGACCCGGCAGCTGCTGCCCCAGGTCGACGTGGTGCTGGGTCGGGCTTTGTCCGGGCAGAAACGCGGCCCGCGGATTGAAGACCTGGAGCTTTCCGCCGAGGCCCGCCAGTATTTTCAGCAGGGGAGCTGGTACAGTGCCGAAGCGGTTGCGTTGCTGCAGGAGCAGGGAGTCTCCCGCGTCGAGCTGGATAACCTGCTACAGGGGCTGGCGCCGTTGCCGCAGCCGCTGCACGGCACCCTGCATACTCCTTACGCGCTGGTGACCTCCAGTCGCAACTGCCCCTTTCATACCGATAAAAGCGGCCGCCGCTGCAGCCACAGCTGCGGCGAGGCGTTCCGACTGACGACTCCCCAGACCCGCCAGCCCCTGCTGCAAGCCGGCAACAGTCAGTTTCTGCAGTTGACCACTCTACCTGAAGACCTTTCCTCCCTCGGCATCGACCGGATTGTCGAACATCTGCAGCTGCCGCGCTGAAACCGTCCGGTTTGCTTTGACTTTTTGACGGCAGATTGTTAAAGTTCTGCACCCGAAAAGGGGGGGTGGCTATCTCTTCTTGCAACACCCTCTGAGCGACATCATCATCCTGGAAAGGAACCGATTTTCAATGCTTAACCTGTTACTTGCCCTGGCCGGTTCGGCGGCGACCACCGCCCTGCTGTTTAAATTCGCCACACAGAACCAGTGGATACTGATGGCGGCATCCCTGGCCGTTTTCGCCGTGATCTTCATGGTCGGCACCCGCATCGTGATGAAGAAGGTCGCTGCCCTGATGGACGCAGCCCAGCGCGATGTCATGGCCAACCGGGCCGATAAGGCGATCAGCGATCTGAAAGCCGGGCTCAAATTCGCCCCCTGGCAGATCTACCTGAAGCAGCAGATCAACTCGCAGATCGGCACCATCCTTTACATGAAGCGCGATTTCAACGAGGCGATTCCTCACCTGGAGAAAGGTTTTGTCCGCAACTGGGTGAGCATGGGGATGCTGGCGATCACCTTTATGAAGAAGAACAAAACCACCAAGATGGTCGAAACCTTCGAAAAAGCGATTCAGGGCGCTCGCAAGGAGCCAATGCTTTATGCCCTTTACGCGTTCTGCCTGGAGAAGACCAACGACCGCGAGAAAGCGATCGGTGTGATCGAAAAAGGACTCAAGCGCTGCGCTCAGGACAGCCGCCTGCTCGAAAACCTTGATCTGCTCAAAGCCGGCAAACGGATGAAGATGAAAGGTTTTGGCGACATGTGGTACCAGTTCCACCTGGAGAAACAGGGGGCGATCATCAAAAAACAGACCAAGATGATGACCGGTCGTCGCAAGCAGGTCATCCGCTAGCCGCAGGTGTTTTCCATGGCGAAAAAGAAACAACCGGCAGCACCCGAAAACAAAGACTTCAACAGCAGCCCCTTCAGGACCTTGAAGGGGTTTGCTGTTTCTGCCGAAGAAGAAAACACGCTCAAGCCGACCGCTCCCCCGCCGCAAAAGCCGCCAGAAGCGCCAACCTCCTTCGCTGAGGAGATGGAACTTCTCGGGGTCGAACGGTTGACGAATGACGCCGCCGATGATGAGGCCGGGATGCCGGAGCACCAACCATCTCAGCCGCAGCGCCCTGAACCAGAGGCTCCCGCCAGCGATGCTGAGCAGTTCCTCGCTGCGATGGGTGAGCTCGAGGTGCGGTTTAACGACAGCCTCCCGGAGGAGGACGAGCCCCAAACCGCCTCGGCCCGGCGGATGAAGCAGCTCAAGCAAGGCAAGCTGGTGCCGGAGGCCTCCCTCGACCTGCACGGTCTGCAGCGGGTCGAGGTCGCCGCCAAGCTGCGTTTCTTTCTGCAGGATGCTCTCTACCAGGGCTGGCGAACGGTGCTGGTCATCACCGGCAAGGGTCTGCACTCGGATGCGGGAGAACCGGTTCTGCGTCAGGAAACTGAGCGTTTTCTTGCCGCCGAAGGGCGCAAATGGGTGATTGAGTGGTCTCGAGCACCAAAGCACTATGGCGGTTCCGGTGCGTTGGTGCTGTTTCTGCGCAGACAGGAGCGTTAAGGTAAGGCGGGTCGAAAATGGCCCGCCTTTGTTGTTTGGTGAGTCGGGGGGTGAGCGCAGATTTCTCTGCTATAGTTTAGACATGCGCAGGCATATTCTTTACTTTTCGGACGTTAAAATATTTGATTGCCTTGTTTGTGTTCTTGACCGAAATGCTATGTTAATCTATAGTGCTCAATAATTGGTAACCGCTCCGGTTGCTGTTTCGAGAATAGCCAACGCCATGCACAGGCGTTCCAGAATGAAGATAACCCGGTAATGGAGGAGAGGATGAGCCAGATTTACAACGATAACTCACTGTCAATCGGTCGCACCCCGCTGGTGCGGCTGAATCGCGTCATTGCACCCGGCGGAGCCAATGTTTTCGCTAAAATCGAAGGGCGTAACCCGGCCTATTCGGTCAAATGTCGGATTGGCGCCTCGATGATCTGGGACGCCCTGAAGTCTGGCGCCTTAAAACCGGGGATGGAGATTATCGAGCCGACCAGCGGTAACACCGGCATCGCCCTGGCGTTTGTCGCCGCCTCCAAGGGGATTCCGATCACTCTGACCATGCCGGATACCATGAGTATCGAACGCCGCAAGGTTCTCAAAGCCTTCGGTGCCAACCTGATCCTGACCCCGGGCGCCAAAGGAATGAATGGAGCCATCGGCGAAGCGGAGCGTCTGGCCGAAGAGGACCCGAAACGGTATCTGCTGTTGCATCAGTTCAAGAATCCGGCAAATCCGGCGATACACGAGCAGACCACCGGGCCGGAGATCTGGGAGGACACCGACGGTCAGGTCGATGTCTTTGTCTCCGGAGTCGGGACCGGCGGCACCATCAGCGGGGTGTCCCGCTACATCAAGAAAACCAAGGGCAAGCAGATTCTGTCGGTGGCGGTCGAACCGGCCGACAGCCCGGTCATTACTCAACATCTGGCCGGTGAATCGCTGCAGCCCGGGCCGCATAAGATCCAAGGGATCGGTGCCGGGTTCATTCCGGATACTCTCGACCTGGAGATGGTCGATCGCGTGGAGCAGGTCACCAATGATGAATCGATTGAATTTGCCCGCCGGCTGGCCAAGGAAGAAGGGCTGTTGTCTGGGATCTCCTGTGGCGCGGCGGCCGTTGTCGCTGCGCGACTGGCAGCCGAGCCGGAATTTGCCGGCAAAAACATTGTGGTCATTCTCCCCGACGCGGGGGAAAGGTACTTGACCAGCGTACTGTTTGAGGGCGTTGTTTAAACCCGAGCAAAAAGCTGGTTGACTTTCGTCGATCAGCCCATTAAGGTGAACGGGACTTCGAAACGGAGTCTACAGTCTTTATCGAGAGTGGTGGAGGGACAGGCCCTGCGAAGCCACAGCAACCGGCCCGGTCGTTTGATCAGGCAGATGGTGCTAATTCCTGCTCGATCGATCCTGAAACGGATCGCTCGGGGAAGATGAGGACGGAGCTTCAGATCAGCTGTTTTGACCTGTGAAGCCCCTTCTCATCCCTGTGAGAAGGGGCTTTTTGCATGCCCCTTGTGTGCCTTTTGAAAGGGGATGACAATGTCGAAGCCTGGCAGTAACAACCTGGCCACCCGCAGCGTGCAGATCGGGGTCGGCCGCGATGAGCAGACCGGAGGGATCAGTTTTCCGATCTACCCCAGTGCCACCTATCGCCATCCGGGGGTGGGACAGAGCACCGGTTACGATTACACCCGCAGCGGCAACCCGACCCGTGATGTTCTGGAAGAGGCCTTCGCGCAACTGGAGGGAGGCGCGCGCGGCCTGGCCTTCTCGTCCGGGATGGCGGCGCTGACCACCCTATTCCTGCACTTTTCCAGCGGCGATCACCTGGTGGTTTCCGAAGATCTCTACGGCGGCACCTACCGGGTGCTCGATCAGGTGTTCGGCAAGTTCGGCCTCTCCGCCAGCTACGTCGACACCACCGACAGCGCCGCGGTTGCCGCAGCCCTGACGCCGCAGACCCGCGCCCTGCTGGTGGAGACACCGGGCAACCCGCTGCTCGGGGTGGCCGATATCCGCGCCCTGGCGGCCCTGTGCCAGGAGCGTAAGCTGCTGTTGATCGTTGACAACACCTTCCTGACCCCTGCTCTGCAGCGACCCCTCGAACTGGGAGCCGATCTCGTCATCCATTCGGCGACCAAGTACCTGGGCGGCCACAGCGACCTCTGTGCCGGGGCACTGATCGCCAAAGATGAGGCGCTGGGCGAGCGGCTCTACTTTCTGCAGAACTCCACCGGCGCCATCCCCTCGCCGCAGGACTGCTGGCTGCTGATCCGCAGCCTGAAGACCCTGCCGCTGCGCATGCGCCAGCATTGTTCAGGTGCGCAGCAGGTGGCCGAATGGCTGGTGCGGCAGCCGCAGGTCGAGCGGGTCTATTATCCGGGCCTGCCGGAACACCCCGGGCACGCATTGACCCGGGAGCAGGCGGATGGTGTTGGTGGTATGCTCTCCTTCCGGCTCAGCAGCCCACAGCTCGCCGAACAGGTGCTTGAGCGCCTGCAGCTGATCTCCTTTGCCGAGAGCCTCGGCGGGGTCGAGTCGCTGATGACCCTGCCGGCGGTCCAGACCCACGGCGATATCCCCGAGCCCGAGCGGCTGCGGCTGGGGATCTGCAACAGCCTGCTGCGCTTGTCGGTCGGGTTGGAAGAGCCGAATGACCTGATTGCCGACCTGCAGCAGGCGTTACGGGGCTGAGTCGCAACCGGTTGCCCTGTAGGGGCGCCAGATATGGCGCCCGGATCATGGCGCCCAGAAATCCTCTCTTGCTCGGCTGGCGAGACATGTCTCGCCCCGACACCAAACAATTTATTATCGGAGTAGACAACCCATGGCTGACAACAACTACCGCATCGCCACCCAACTGGTCCACCAGTGTCAGGACCGTGATCCCCACACCGGCGCCTCGACGGTGCCGATCTACCAGGCTTCGACCTATCATCACACGGCCGGGCAGCCGGGGGAGTACGACTACGCCCGCAGCGGCAACCCGAGCCGCAAGCAGGTTGAAGATGCCGTCGCCCTGCTCGAAGGGGCCAGCTACGGGTTCGCCTGTGCGTCGGGGATGGCGGCGATCGGTACTGCGCTGTCACTGCTGAAAAGTGGCGATCACCTAATCGCTCCGGAGGACCTCTATGGCGGCACCTATCGTTATCTTCACCAACTGATCCCCGACCTCGGCATCGCGGTCAGTTACGTCGATTTTACCGACATCGATCAGGTTGCCGCCGCAGTCACCGACAAGACCCGCGGCATCTTCATCGAGACCCCTTCGAACCCCTCGTTTCTGATCACCGACATCCGCGCCGTCGTCGCCCTGGCCAGGGACAAGGGTTTGCTGACCTTTCTCGACAACACCTTCATGACACCGCTGCTGCAACGTCCCCACGACCTGGGGGTGGACGTGGTGATCCACAGCGCGACCAAATTTCTCGGCGGCCACAGCGACATCCTCGCCGGGGTGGTGACCACCGACAACCCGGGCTACGGCAAACAGCTGCGGCGTTTCCTCAACGGCTTCGGGGCGGTGCTCGCGCCCTTCGACTGCTTTCTGTTGTCGCGGGGCTTAAAAACCCTCAAGCTGCGCCTCGAGACGGGTCAGCATTCGGCGGCGCTGCTGGCCGACCGGCTGCGCCAGCATCCGGGCGTGGCCCGGGTCATCTATCCGGGCCGGGAGGATTTTCCGCAGCGCAAGCTGCATTTCTCGCAGGCCAGCGGGGCCGGAGCGGTGCTCTCTTTCG
>CALZHR010000159.1 GCA_945787335.1 uncultured Desulfuromonadales bacterium | reverse complement strand
CGCGGTCGACATAGCCGATCGGGGTGACGCAGACCGGACAACCGGGTCCGGAGATCAGCCGGATCTGATCTGGCAGCAGCGAACGGATACCGTGCTGATAAATCGACATGGTGTGGGTGCCGCAGACCTCCATCAGGGTCATGCTGCCGGGGTAGTCAGCGAGCTCTTTTTCGATGGCGGCGAGCAGAGCTTTCGCCAGCTGCGGATCGCGAAACTCGCTCGAATATTTCATTCCGGCGCCAACCCGGCGTCGAGCGCCTCGCGGAAGACATCGAGGGTTTTCTGCGCCTCTTCCGGGTCGATCTTCTCGATAGCGAAACCGGCGTGCAGCAGCACATAATCGCCGACCGCGACATCATCGAGCATCATCAGACTGCCTTGACGACGCACCCCGTCAACTTCGCAGATTGCGGTGCCTTCTTCAATTTCGACGACTTTCATCGGTACGGCTAAACACATGGCGTCACCTCACGAATTAATTCTTTATTGCCAACTGCGTACGCAGCCAGTCGTACCATTTATCGAGCCCTTCGCCACTGTAGCAGGACAGCTCGATGATCTCGATCTCCGGGTTGACCCGTTTGGCGTACTCGCGGCACTTTTCCAGGTCGAAACGCAGGTGCGGCAGCAGGTCGAGCTTGTTGATCAGCATCAGGTTGCTGGCGCGAAACATCTGCGGGTACTTGAGCGGCTTGTCTTCCCCCTCGGTCACCGACAGAACCGCCACCTTGGCATCCTCACCCAGATCAAAAGAAGCCGGGCAGACCAGGTTGCCGACATTCTCAATCATCAGCACATCGGTCTTCTCCAGGTCGAAATGCTCAACCCCGTGACCGACCATGTGGGCGTCGAGATGGCAACCGGCACCGGTGTTGATCTGGTGAGCCGGCACCCCGGTCGCAGCGATCCGGTCGGCGTCGTTGCTGGTCTGCTGATCCCCTTCCAGAACCGCAAAGCTGAGTTCGCTCTGTAGATCCTTCAAGGTGGTTTCCAGAATGGTGGTCTTGCCGCTGCCGGGCGAGCTGACCAGGTTCAGGACCAGCAAGCCCTGCTGCTGAAACAGCGCTCGGTTGTTCATTGCCAAGCGGTTATTCTTCGCCAGCAGATCCTCTTCGATGCTGACTTTTTTCCCCTTGCCATGCTCATGCTGATGTTCATGGTCGTGATGCTGAGGGTCTGCCGGAGCGCAGCCGCAATCGATACACATGGTCAGTCGATCTCCATTTCTTTGATCCGTAATTCTTCGCCGGAAAGCAGGTCGCTGGCAGCGCT
>CALZHR010000158.1 GCA_945787335.1 uncultured Desulfuromonadales bacterium | reverse complement strand
TGCACCATATCGCCGACCAGTTCGAGGCGACCGGCAGCGACGTCTGGTTCGAAAAAGATACCAGCGAGCTGCTGCCGGCAGGCACCACCTGCCCCAAATGCGGCCACGACCAGTTCACCAAGGAGACCGACATCCTCGACGTCTGGTTCGACTCCGGCGTCTCCCACGCCGCGGTCTGTGAGCACCGCGAGGAGCTGCACAGCCCGGTCGATCTCTACCTGGAAGGCTCCGACCAGCATCGCGGCTGGTTCCATTCGAGCCTGCTCGAGTCGGTCGGCACCCGCGACCGCGCCCCCTACAAGGCGGTGCTGACCCACGGCTTCGTCCTCGACAAGGACGGCCGGCCGATGTCGAAATCCCTCGGCAACATCATCAAGCCGGAGGAGATCATCCAGAAGTACGGCGCCGAGATCCTGCGCATGTGGGTCGCCGCCACCGACTACCGCGACGACATCCGGCTCGGCAACGAGACCCTGCAGCGCCTGTCGGACGCCTACCGGCGGATCCGTAACACCGCCCGCTACCTGCTCGGCAACCTGGCCAGTTTCGACCCGGCGACCGACATGCTGGCCGATTCCGAGCTGCTCGAGCTCGATCGCTGGGCGCTGTCGAAGCTCTCCGGCCTGGTGAAAAAGGTCGAGAAGGCCTACCAGAACTACGAGTTCCACAGCATCTACCACGCGGTGCACAACTTCTGCACCATCGATCTGTCGTCCTTCTATCTGGATATCCTCAAGGACCGGCTCTACACCAGTCCGAAGAGCAGCGTCGCCTACCGCAGCGCGCGCACCAGCATGTACCTGCTGCTCGACGCCATCACCCGGCTGATCGCCCCGGTGCTGACCTTCACCGCCGACGAAATCTGGACCCAGATGCCGGGCCAGCGGGAAGAGAGCGTGCACCTGGCGAGCTTTCCGAAGCTGATGGATCAGCGCTATGACGCCGAGCTGGAACAACGCTACGATCAGCTGCAGAAAGTGCGCGGCGAAGTGTCCAAAGTTCTGGAAAAAGCCCGCGCCGAGAAAATCCTCGGCCAGTCACTGGAAGCCAAAGTCATCCTGCAGGCTCCCGAATCTGTACGGCCGCTGCTGGAAGAGTACCGGGAGCAGCTGGCCAGCCTGTTCATCGTCTCCCAGGTGCAGCTGGTTCCCGAACTGGCCGAAGGCGTCGAGGCCGAACAGCTGGCCGGGCTGAAACTGCAGGTTCTGCCGGCTGAAGGGGAAAAATGTGAGCGCTGCTGGAACTTCGTCACCAGCGTTGGCAGCAACAGCGAACACCCGAGCATCTGCGCCCGCTGCGCTGACGCCCTGGCTGCGGAGTAATGAGCAGATACAGCCTCTTTGCCAGCACCGCCGGCCTCTGCCTGCTGCTCGACCAGGTGACGAAAATCTACATCGATCGGTCGTTCCAGCTGTACGAGTCGGTGATGGTGATCGAGAACTTTTTCAACATCACCTATGTGCGCAACCCGGGCGCGGCTTTCGGCATCCTCTCCGACAACGCCATCCGGCTGCCGTTCTTTATCAGCGTCTCGGTGATCGCCAGCATCGCCATCCTCTGGTATCTGCGCAGGGTCAACGCTGCCGATCGCTGGCAGCATTTTGCCCTGGGGCTGATCTTCAGCGGCGCGCTCGGCAACCTGATCGACCGGGTCCGCCTCGGTGAAGTGATCGACTTCCTCGACGCCCACTGGTACGGGTGGCACTGGCCGGCGTTCAACGTGGCCGACAGCGCCATCTGTGTCGGCGTCGGCATCATGCTGCTGCTCTCCTGGCGTGAGGAACGGCAGAAGAAACAGACCACGGGCCGCTGAGTGCGGCGGCGGAAATGTTCGACACGGGGGTAACGGCGCTGCTATGCTGGCGACTAAATTTCATTTGACCAAGGAGGAACCGTCATGATCCGCAAGCTACTTATCCTGCTTCTGCTCTCGACCCTGTTCATCTCCGGCTGCGAATGCGTCAGCGGTTTCGGGCGCGACCTGCAGAAGGCCGGCAGCTGGCTGGAACGGCGCAGCAGCTGAGAATCACCAAGCCTGCTTTGACACCCTCTGCTCCGGCAGGGGGTTTCTTTTTATCCATGGCTATCTAAAAAAACGATAGAAGCAACTTGCTTAATCGATATTACCCCTTGGACTTCTCCCCCCTTTTGCTGCTAGATTCCCTCCACATTTTCCTGGAGGACCCTATGAAAAAGCTTCTTCTCGCCCTGTCACTTCTCTTCTGTGCCATTCCCGCCCTGGCCGCCAGCCAGAGCGGCAGCTATACCTGGAGCTTCGACCTCTCCGCTCACCAGGCGGGTGAGGAAGCCAGGCTCTGGATCCCCTACCCGGTTTCCGACGCCGACCAGCAGATCAGCAACCTGAGCTGGCGGGGCAACTTTGCCGAGGCGGCCGTCTACACCGACCGCACCTTCGGCACCCCGATGCTCTACGCCCGCTGGGACAAAGGGGTCAAAGAGCGGACGCTGCAGCTCTCCTTCGACGCCGAACGGCTTGAGTTGATCAAGCGGGATTTCCCAGCCCAGCAAGCCGCCTACGATCCCCGCGACTTCGCTCTCTATCTGGCGCCGACCAAACTTGGTCCGATCGACGGCGAGGTGCGCAAGCTGGCCGATCAGATCACCGCCGGCAAGACCGGCATCCTGGCCAAGGCGCGTGCCATCTACGACTGGACCGTCGACAACACCTTCCGCGATCCGGATACCCACGGCTGCGGCTTCGGCGACGTCACCGCCCTGCTGAAGCGACCCGGCGGCAAGTGCGCCGACATCAGCTCGATCTACATCGCCCTGGCCCGCGCGGCCGGCGTCCCGACCCGCGAGATCCTCGGCATCCGCACCGGCAGAGAAGCGCAGCAGGATGTCACCGGCTGGCAGCACTGCTGGGCCGAGTTCTTCCTGCCCGGCTACGGCTGGGTGCCGGTCGACCCGGCCGACGTGCGCAAGGCGATGCTCAAGCAGGATCTTAAGCTGGCTGATCCGCAGGTCGCCGCGCTGCGCGAAGCCTACTGGGGGCGGGTCGACCAGTACCGCATCCGTCTCAGCCAAGGGCGCGACCTGCAGCTCAACCCGCTGCAGCAGGGGGATGCGGTCAACTACCTGATGTACCCCTTCGCCCAGATCGGCGGCGAGACCCTCGACTGGCTCGATCCACAGAAATTCAGCTACAGCATCGCCTGGCAGCCGCCGGCGTCGCAATAAACCGCACGGCCACCGATCCTTGGTGGCCGTTCTCTTTTGACAACACCCGATCTGCAGGCTAAAAAGGAGTGTTCACATTCCGCTTGCAGAGGGGCTCCCTTGAACGCCAGAAACAACCAGCATCACAACCCAGAAACCTGCCCATCCGACCAGCGGCAGCCGCCCCGCTCCCCTGCAGGTTCCGGGCAACCGAGCAAAGTGCTGCGCCGGCTCATCACGGGCGCTCTTCTGCTGTTACTGCTACTGCCACTGCCCGCGACCGGCGCTCCGCTGCAGGTCAAGCTCACTGGCGTCAGCGGCGAGCTGGAAAAACACCTGAGCCAGGCCCTCACGCTGCCGGCCGGGATGGTCAGTGACGGCCGGGTCAACAGCCGCTGGCTGCGCCGCTATAGCCGCCAGTTGCCGAAAACCGTCAGCGACGCCCTCGAGCCGCTCGGTTATTTCCACAGCCGCGCCAGCGGGACACTTGAAGAGACCCAGCCGGGGGAATACCTGCTCAAAGTGCAGGTCGATGCGGGCGAACCGCTGCAAGTCACCAGCCGGCAGCTGCAGCTGAGCGGACCCGGCCAGGCGCTTCCCGAGCTGCAGACGCAGCTGGCCAGCTTCCCGCTGCAGGTCGGTGAGGTCCTGCGGCAGGATCTCTACGAGCAGGGCAAGGCGGAACTGAAAGCCCGCGCCGTCGCGCTCGGTTTTCTCGACGCCGCCTTCACCACCCATCAGCTGCTGGTCCACCGCGGCGAGCGCCGGGCCGAGATCCAGCTGACCCTGGCCACCGGCCCCCGCTACCGCTTCGGCAGCAGCCGGATCAGCGGTCAGGGGAGCTACCCGGAACGTTTTCTTCAGCGCTACCTCGACTACCAGCCCGGAGAAGTCTTCTCCCAGGCCAAACTGGGCCAAACCCAGGCCAACCTGCTCGACGCCGACCTGTTCCGCAGCATCAGCATCACCCCCCGCCCGGAACAGGCCGAAGAGCAACAGGTGCCGATCGATATCGAGCTGCAACCGGCCCCGCGCCACCGCCTGCGCCCGGGGATCGGCTACGGCACCGACACCGGCGCCCGCACCAGCCTGCGCTACCGCAACCTCAACCTGTTCGACCTCGGGCATGAACTGCAGGGCGACCTGCTGCTGGCCGAAAGGCAGCAGTCGCTGGTGACCAGCTACATCATCCCCGATCCGGACGAGCTGCACAGCCAGACGCAGCTGCGGGTCGGCTATGATCGCGAGGACAATGACACCTACGAATCGAGCAACCTGTTCGGCGAAATCGAGTGGCAGAAGGTGCTCGGCCGGAACCTGCTCGGCTCGGCCTTCGTCCGCCTGACCCAGGAGGAATCGGAGATCGCCGGCGAGCAGACCCGCTCGCAGCTGCTGCTGCCCGGCGCCCGGCTGACCTGGCGCAGTGCCGACAACCTGCGCGCGCCTCAGGAGGCGCTGCAGGTCCAGCTTGAACTGCGCGGTGCCAGCGAGGCGCTGCTCTCTGATACCAGCCTGCTGCAGTTCACTGGCAGCCTGACCCGTCGCCAGCCGCTGCCGGCCGACTTCTCCCTGCTGCTGCGCCTGCAGGGAGGAACCAGCTGGCAGGACGAGCTGCGCGAGCTGCCCGCTTCGCTGCGCTTCTTTGCCGGGGGCGACCGCAGCGTGCGCGGCTACCGCTACCAGTCCCTGGGGCCGAAGGATGCCGACGGCCAGGTGAGCGGCGGCAAACACCTGCTGACCAGCAATTTCGAACTGGAAAAGCGCTTCAGCGAGAACTGGGGAGGCGCGATTTTCTACGACCTTGGCAACGCCTTCGATTCCTTTGCCGACTACGAATTGGAACAGGGGGCCGGGCTCGGCATCCGGCGCTACACCCGCATCGGGCCGATCCGGCTCGATCTGGCCCGGCAGCTGGGGACCGACAAAGGCAAATACCGGCTGCACTTGAGCGTGGGGTTCGGCTGGTGAGGGGGCTGGGGGTCGGCATCGCCGCAGCCGCCATGTTGCTGCTGGTGTTAGTTGGCGGCGCCAGCTGGCTGCTCTACACCACCGCCGGCGCGCGCTGGCTGCTGCTGGAGCTGCCGGCCGAGCCGGTAACCGGCGTCAGCGCTGCGCGGCTGGAAGGGTCGCTGCTCGGTGAACTGCGGCTGGCAGACTACCGTTTGCAGAGAAACAGCCAGGGGCTCGCCATCGGCCAGCTCAGCATGCGCAGCCGGCTGACCTCGCTGCTGCCCTTGCGGTTGCGGATCGAACAGCTGCAGCTGACGGATATCTCGCTGCAGCTGCCGGAAGGCGACCAGGAGCCGAAACCGCTGCGGCTGGTCTGGCCGGAACTCCCGGCCGCAGCCGACTGGCTGGAGGTGACCATCGACGCGCTGCAGATCGAGCGCCTCCGCTGGCAGCAGGGGACCGCGCCGGCCCAGAGTCTGACGCAGCTCAGCACCGCCCTGGACTACCGCGCCGGGCAGCTGCGGGCCGAGAATCTGCACCTGCAGTTGAACGAAACTCTCAGCGCCGAGGGGCAGCTGAGTCTTGGCGTGCGCAACCCGCAGCTGCTGCTGGAGGCTAGTCTGCAGAACCGCGCGGCCGGGGCCGGCTGGAAAGGTCTGACGCTGGAGACCGAGCTGCGCGGCAACGACGCCTGGCTGCTGCAAGGCGAAACGGCTCTGCAGCTGCAGACTCAAGAGTCTGGCAGTATCCGCCTCAGCGCCGAGCTGCGGCTCAGCGAAACCCGGCTCGAATTCGACCGCCTGAAGCTGTCGCGAGCAGGCCGTGAAGGCTCGCTTGCGGCCCAGGGGGCCTACCAGTTTTTCCGTGACCAGCCACAGCTGCGCACTCAGCTGCAGCTGCACCAGCTCGACCTGGAACAGGAAGCCGGCCAGCCGCTGCGCCTCTCCGGGACGCTACAGTTCAGCGGCCATCCGCAGCAGTATTCCGGCCGGCTGAGCTTGAAAAGCAGCGGCAGCACGCTGACGACTGCCGAATTGAGCAGTGACTTCAACGGTGATCTGCAGCAACTTCAGCTCAAGGGCATCCAGGGACGCTGGCTGCAGGCTGCGCTGAGCGGTCGGCTCGCCGCCAGCTGGGCGCAGGGCTGGCAGCTGCAGAGCGATCTGGAGGCCGAGGGGCTCAATCCTCAGCTGCTCGAAGAAAACCTCTCCGGCAGCTTGAATCTGAACCTCATCGCCCGCCTGCATGGCAGCGACAGCCAGGCGCCGGCCGGCCAACTGCAACTCCAGTTGCACGATTCCCTGCTCCACGGGCAACCACTTACAGGTCAGCTGAGGTTACAGCTGGCAGAGAACCAGCTGCAAATTGAAACCCTCAACCTGCAGGGCACCGGCATCGGCGCGCGGGCTGCAGGACGACTCGACGAGCGGCTCGACCTGCAGCTGCAGGTCGCCAGGCTGGACCAGCTGCAGCCACAGCTCAAGGGCAGCGTTACGGCCTCCGGCTGGCTGCGCTGGCAGGCGCAGCAGCTTGACGTCGACCTGCGCGGAGTGGGGAAAGGGCTCGGTTATCAGCAATGGCAAATTGAGCGGGCGACCCTGGCGCTGCGCGGCAACCTGGACCAGCACCAGCTGTCCCTGCAGCTTGAACAGCCCCCCGGACAGGCCGAGCTGACCCTCGCAGGCGGCTGGCGAAAGGACCGCTGGCAGGGTCAGCTGACGCAGCTGCGGGCCGAGGGGCGGCAGCTCGGTGATTGGCAGCTGGTCACAGCAGTGCCCCTGGAGCTCTCCGCTGAACAGATCGCCGTTGCGCCGCTGCAGCTGCGCAGCGAGCAGGCCAGCCTGACAGGCTCCGGAAATTTTCGCCCCGGCGAGCAGCGCGGGCAGGCGCAGCTGCGCTGGAACCAGCTGCCGCTCGGCCTGTTGCAGAGCTGGTTGCCGAATGCCCAGCTCGCCGGGCACAGCGACGGCAGCCTCAACGTCCTGCTGGATGAGGCGGCGAGCTCCCGACTGGAGGCGAACCTGGAGCTGCAGGGGAGCCTGAAGCAGGAAAAGTTACAGCTGGAGATCCTCCCGAGCCGCCTGACGGCGAGCTGGGACGCGGCCGGGCTGCAGAGTCAGCTCAATCTCGCGCTTGGCAGCGGCGGTCAACTTCAGGCCGAACTGCAGTCTCCCGAGCCCTTCGGCCTGACTCCACCGCAGCAAGGGACATTTCACCTCACCGGGCAGCAGTTCCCCCTCACCAGTTTCCACCCCTGGCTGCCGCCGACCCTCAACCTGGCCGGACAGCTCAACCTGCAGTCCTCCGGCCGTTGGTTCTCCGGCCGACAATTCAGTTTGCGGGGAGAGGCCGTGGCCGAGCAGGGGAAGCTGAGCTGGCTGGAAGAGGAAGGAACGGTCGACGCCGATTTCAGCACCGCCCGCCTCGACTGGCAGTGGCAGGAAGACCTGCTGAGCGGCAAGCTGGCGCTGGAGTTGAGCGAGCAGGGTGAGGTCGATGGCGACTTCCGGCTGCCATTGACCAGCCGGCTGCCGGTCCAGACCCTGCCGGAGCCGCTGCAGGCGGAACTTTCCGCCAAACTGCAGGAACTCGGCCTGCTGGCGCTGATTTTCCCCGGTGCGGTCCAGGAGAGCCGTGGTCAGCTGAACCTGGGCCTGAACCTCGCCGGCGACTGGCAGCAACCGGAGCTGACCGGCCGGGTGCACCTGTTCGACGCCGGTGCGTTTCTGCCGGCGGCCGGAATTCAACTGCAAGGGGTTGAACTGCGCGGCCGCTTTGATGAACGCCGGTTCGATATCGAACAACTGCAGCTGAACTCCGGTGACGGCCAGCTGACCGGAACCGGCCAGCTGCAACTGAGCCGCTGGCAGCCCGGGACCTACCAGCTGCGTCTGCAGGGGAAAAATTTCCAGCTGCTCAACCTGGCGGAGCTGCAGCTGCGGCTCGACCCCGACCTGCAGATCGACGGTGATCGCGAGCAGCTCCGGGTGCGGGGCAAACTGCTGATCCCCGAGCTGTTGATCAGTGGCAAGCAGAAATCCTCGCTGCCGGCCAACAGCCCCGATTTGGTCATTCTCGACGCCGAAGAACCGCCGCAGCGCCGCTTCCGACTGCGCCACGATATCGACCTGCAACTGCAGCTGGGCGAGCGGGTGCTGCTGAAGACCTCTGGCATCGATGCCAAGTTGGCCGGCGCGCTGCGCCTGCAGACCACGGCCCAGCAGGAACTGGCCGCGACCGGCGACATCCGGGTGGAAAAAGGGCGTTACGTCAGCTACGGCGTCAACCTGGCGATCGAGCGTGGGTACCTCTACTTCACCGGCGGCCCCCTCGATCAGCCGAACCTCGATATTCTGGCGCTGCGCAAAGCGGGTGAAGTCAAGGCCGGGGTCCGGGTCAGCGGCACGCCGCAGCAGCCGCAGGTGCAGCTCTATTCGCAGCCGGGCATGCCGGAGAGCGAGATTCTCTCCTACATCGTCCTCGGCCGCCCGCTCGGCGCCGACAGCGACCAGACCGGTCTGCTGTTGAGCGCCGCCGGGGCGCTGCTGTCACAGGGGGAGTCGGTGATGGTACAGGAGAAATTGAAGCAGCAGCTCGGCCTGGATGTCCTCGACATCAGCGCCGGCGACGGTGATGTGACCTCCTCGGTGATCACCACCGGCAAATATCTGAGCCCCGACCTGTACATCAGCCTCGGTTACTCGCTGTTTACCAACAGCAACGAATTCCGGGTGCGCTACAACCTCACGCCGGCCTGGGAGCTGGAATCGAACATCGGCATCGAAAGCGGCATCGACATGTACTACCGGATCGAAATTGAATAAGTTTCGCGCTGGACCGATTGTGCACCGGAATTCCTCTGCTATTCTTTACCCTCTGTCGTTATTCAAAACTGATTCAAGGAGGAAAACATGAGAGGTCTTGTCATAATCCTAGTTCTTTTCGCATCTGTGGCACTGTTCGGCTGCAGCCAGGAAGAGAGCAAGCCGGCCGCGCCGCAGAGCAGCACCCCGCCCGCGAAGACTGTTGAACCGGCGAAGATCGTCGGGCAGGCGGAAAAGGTCGTGGAGCAGACTCAGGAGAAGGTCGCCCAGGTGGCTGATCAGGCCAAGGAGCAGGTCGCCAAGGTCGAGCAGAAAGCCGGCGCAATGGTCGCCAGCGCCAAGGCCGCGCTGGAATCGGGCGAGGCGGTCTACAGCAAAGCCTGCGTCAGCTGCCACAAGCTTGGGATTGCCGGCGCGCCGAAAACCGGCGACAAAGATGCCTGGGCTCCGCTGATCGGCAGTGGCATGGACACCCTGGTGAACAACGCCATTAACGGCAAAGGGAAGATGCCTGCCAAAGGTGGCAACGCTTCGCTGACCGACGCGCAGGTCCGCGCCGCGGTCGAATACATGACTGAACAGAGCAAATAGCTGCAAGCGAAAACCGGCGGGGCACTCGACAGGCCCCGCCGGTTTCATTTCACGTCTTCCCTCGCGAATTATGCGCTCCCCGGAGCGCCTCCCTGGCCTTCAACTTAAGACATCAATCCCTTCACCCAGCGGTCGATTTTGGCGTAATGGGAGCCCTGCCAGTATAGCTGGTCACAGCCGCGACAGAGCTGAAAATTCTGATAATAGCGCGCGGTCTTCGGCAGCAACCGGTGCAGGATCTGCTGTTTGGGCACCGGCTCGAGCAGATCGTTGCAGCAGGGGCAGCGGAACAGGGAGCGGATCTGTTGATGCAGCCGATAGCGCTCGAGCACCTCGCAAACCTGCCGCTCAGGTTCAGAGGAACCGACCAGGTAGCCCTGCCGCACCCGGGCGTGCTTGAGGATCCCGCGGTCTCGAGTGAGGATAATCAAGCCTTCAGCCAGCGCCAGCGCGATGATCTGCGGGTCCAGGTAATCGTTGCGATAGCGGCAGTCGAAGCCGAGCATCCGCAAACGCCGGGCGAGCTTGCCGAGATGCACATCAAGGATGAACGCCGGTCGCTCAAGCAGAGGTGGCGACAGATGCAGCCGCGGCGCGACCTCCGGCAGACAGCCGAATGGGTAGACATCGACCAGTACACCGGGCTGCAGCGGGCAACTGAAATCGACCGAACGGCCAGCGGCGATGATCAGGTCGACCTCGGTGTGCGGCACCCCCAGGGCTTCGATCGAATCCTTGACCGCCGGACGACCGGTAAACACATAGTCGCAGACGGCCCCCCTTCTCGCCAGGGGGGCGAGCCGGTCATGAAAGCAGAATCGGGCACTATCGCTCATCGCATCTCCCACGGGCTGAGATTGCTGCTGTTTTCTAGTTTAGCAGCTGGGCCAAAAACCTCACTTTGCAGATTTTCCACTCCGCAGACTCAACAGACCATCTTTAATATTAAAATATTTGAATAAGAATCCCCTATCGTCTAATCTTTGCTGAAGTTTGCTTTTTTGCTTCAGACTCTGCTGGACAAATCTTGAACAGAAACGGCCCCGATCTCTTCGCAAACCTCCCCAAGCGGGCTGCTCGATGGTCATCTTTTTTCTCGCGAGATTCAGATCCGCCCGTCGCCAAGGCGGAACCGCATGGTTGCAGAAGAGTTTCAGCTGCTGATTGACTGCCACCGGGAGCTTTAGTGTTAAATGACGTTTGCGACTCCGTTTAAAAAACTTGGCGACCAGAGCCTGTTTTTCTTTGAGGCCGTCGGTCGCGCGGGGATTTTCCTGCTGGTCTGCCTGATCAGCATGCTCAAGCCGCCCTACAAGCTGCATCCGATTATCCGCCAGCTGTACTTTATCGGCTCGCGCTCCGGCTTCGTGATCCTCTTCACCGGCCTGTTCACCGGCATGGTGCTGGGGCTGCAGGGCTATTACCCCCTGGCCAAGTTCGGCTCCGAGGGGCTGCTCGGCTCCGCCGTCGCCCTGAGCCTGATCCGCGAGCTGGGTCCGGTGCTGACCGCGCTGATGGTGATCGGCCGGGCCGGCTCGGCGATCTGCGCCGGCATCGGCATCATGCGCAACTCGGAGCAGATCGACGCCCTGGAGTGCATGGCCATCGACCCGATCAAGTACCTGCTGGCCCCCAAGTTCGTCGCCAGCATCCTCTCGCTGCCGCTGCTCACCTTCATCTTCGACATTATCGGCATCATCGGCGGCTTCCTGGTCGGCGTGGCGCTGTTCGGGGTTAACCAGGGGACCTACTTTCAGGGGATGTACTCCAGCGTGCAGTGGATCGACATCGAGATGGGCATCGTCAAGTCGCTGGTGTTCGGCCTGCTGATTGTCTGGATCGCCTCGGCCAAGGGCTATTTCCTGCACCTGGAGCGCAGCGGCGGGTTCGGTGCCGAAGGGGTCAGCCGCACCACCACCGACGCGGTGGTGATCTCATCGGTCTCGGTCCTGATCTGGGACTACCTGATCACCGCCTTGATGATTTAACGGAGGAGTTGTTGAGTAGCGCAAAAGACCAGCTGGCCATCGAGATGGTCAACGTCGAAAAGACCTTCGGCCAACAGAGGGTTCTCAAGGGGATCAATCTGCCGGTCGCCAAGGGCGAGACCACGGTGATCGTCGGTGGCAGCGGCCAGGGCAAGAGCGTCATCCTCAAGCATATGCTCGGGCTGATGAAGCCGAGCAGCGGCGAAGTCCGGGTGTTCGGCCGCGATCTGGCGCGGATGAAAAAGCAGGAACTCTACGAGGTGCGCAAGGACTACGGAGTGCTGTTCCAGAACGTCGCCCTGTTCGATTCAATGACCGTGTTCGACAATGTCGCTCTGCCGCTGCGTGAGCGGACGAAAAAATCGCAAGCGGAGATCGCCCGGATCGTCGAGGAGAAGCTGGCCCTGATGGCCCTGGAGGGCGCGGCCGGAAAATATCCGGCCCAGATCAGCGGCGGCATGCAGAAGCGGGTCGGCCTGGCCCGGGCGCTGGCCCTGGAGCCGAAGATCGTCTTTTTCGATGAACCGACCACCGGGCTCGACGTGCACAAGAGCAACGAGATCTACCGGTTGTTTCACGCCACCCAGCAACAGCTGAAATACACCGCGGTGATCGTCAGCCACGACGTGCCGAAAATCTTCAAGCTGGCCGACTCGGTCGCCCTGATGGCCGGCGGTGAGATCCAGGGCTGTATGTCCCCGGAAGATTTCCAGCGCTCCGACAACCCGCTGATCCGACAGTTCGTCGAGGTCACCATGGGACCCATCTACACAAATGATAAAGAGGAGGCCGTCAGTCGTGAAACGGTTTAATTTCGAAACCTCGGTCGGCGTATTTATGGTGATCGGCTTTATCTGCTTTGCCTGGTTGTCGATCAAGCTGGGGGATATCGATCTGTTCGGCCGCGAATCGCGCACGGTCGTCGCCCGCTTTGTTTCGATCAGCGGTCTGAAACCAGGGGCCGCGGTCGAGATCGCCGGGGTGCAGGTCGGCAAGGTGACCGGCGTCAGGCTGGATTCGGAATATTTTGAAGCCGAGGTCCAGATGGAGATCGAAAACGGGGTAGAATTGCAGGAAGACAGTATCGCCGCCATCCGCACCGCCGGCATCATCGGCGACCGTTACATCAAGATCACTCCGGGGGGCAGCGATGTGCTGATCGAGCCGGGGGGCGAAATCATCGAAACCGAATCGGCGATCAACCTGGAAGAGCTGGTCAGCAAGTATATTTTTGATAAAGACTAAAAGGAAGGCGCTATGAAATACATCCTGCTGCTTCTATCTGCCACGCTGCTGTTCAGTTTGCCCGTGAAGCCCCTGCTGGCGGCCGAGGCACCGGCGAGCGTGACTTCAACCGCCGGCAGCGAAGACGATTTCGAAACCGATCCCTTTGCCGACGAAGAGACCGAACAGCTTCAGGTCTACGACCCGCTCGAACCGGTCAACCGGGGGATCTTCTGGGTCAACGATAAACTCTACTTTTACCTCCTCAAGCCGGTCGCCAGAGGCTGGCGCCTGGTTCCCGAGCCGGCCCGGACTTCGTTCGACAATGTCTTCTCCAACCTGGCGACTCCGGTTCGCCTGGCCAACTCCCTGCTGCAGTTCAAGTTCAAGGCTGCCGGGATCGAGCTGTGTCGCTTTTTTACCAACAGCACCGTCGGCCTCGGCGGACTGTTCGATATCGCCTCGGAGAATAACCTGCCCAAATCGGATGAAGACCTGGGGCAGACCTTCGGTCATTACGGCCTCGGCTCGGGCCCGTACCTGATCCTGCCGATTCTCGGCCCCAGCAACCTGCGCGACGGAGTGGGGCGGATCGGCGATTCCTTCCTCGACCCGCTCCCCTATTCCCTCAGGGATGACGAGGTGATCGTGACGAAGGTGTTTGACGCTGAGAACAAACTCTCCCTCGACAAGGACACCTACGAGGGGATCAAGAAGCATGAAATCGATCCCTACCTGTTTATCCGCAGCGCCTATGAGCAGAACCGGGCCGCCAAGGTCCGGAAATAAATGAAAAGAGGTGATCTCATGAGCAAAACTCTCCGCACCGGCATTCTCGTCCTGTTAATCAGCCTGCTGCTGACCTCCTTCAGCGCGGCGACCGCGGGGCCGATGGACAGTCTGAAAGTGACTGTCGACGAAGTCATGCAGGTTCTCAAAGCCAGCGAGCTCGACCAAGACCTGAAACGGGAAAAACTCTCCACTACCATCCGCGGCGCGTTCGATTTCGCCTCGATGGCGCAGCGGATTCTGGCCCGCAACTGGAAAAAAGCCAGCCCGCAGGAACGCCAGCAGTTCACCGCTCTGCTTTCGGCGCTGATGGAAAAAAGCTATATCGGCAATATCGAAGCCTATACCGATGAAAAGGTCGCGTTCGTCAAAGAGCGGATCAAAAAGAACAACGCCGCCATCGACACCCTGATCCTGACCGACAGCAAGGAGATTCCGGTTTCCTACCGTATGCTGCTGCGTGACGGTGACTGGAAGGTCTACGATGTGATCGTCGAATCGGTCAGCTTCGTCAACAGCTATCGGAGCAGCTACGGCGAGATCATCAAGAAGAACGGGATGACCGGGCTGCTGGCGAAGATGGAAGAGAAGCTGACGCAGCTGCAGGAGCAGTAAGCGGATGCCGCTGTCTGTTGCCAAAGCTGACGCCGATTGGCTCGCCGCGCTGTCACTGGTGCCGCTGCTGTCAAAAGATGACGCGGCGGCCCTGGCGCCTTATTTTTCTGCCAGGACCTTGGCCAGCGGTGAGTCCCTCTGGCAGGAGGGGGACACCGGCCGCCTTGCCGCGGTGATCCTCTCGGGGCGCTTCGAGGAGAAAAAAACCACCGAATTCGCCGGCAAACAGTTCGTCGTCGGGGTCTACGGCCCGGGAGCGCTGCTCGGTGAATCCAGCCTGCTCGGCGATTTCGGCAGCCCGTTGAGCGCGGTCTGCCTGACGGACGGACGCCTGCTCAGCATCTCAAAAGAGCGCTTCGCGGCCCTGCAGGAAGAGAACCCGCGGCTGGCCCTGCAGCTTCTCAAAGCGGCCAACCGCTCCCTGGCGATCAAGCTGGGAAAAGCCTTTGAGCGCCTGGCAGCGATCTTTTAAGCCAACCTGAGCCCTGCTTTCCCCCCTCCCCGCATTTCTTGGCGGGGAGTTTTCTATTGCTCCCGTCCGTTCCGCCCTTTTCTCTGCTTCCAAAAACGAAATCCCCAGCCTTCGCTATAATTCAACTGTTGCAATCAGTGTAACCCGGCATCGACCAATGACCACGGGAGATTTTTTCTATGTTGGCTGACCTCTCCAGGACTCTGGCCTCGCTGGATGGCCTTTATCGCAACCTGACGGTTCTCGGCGTTGAGCTGCTGCTGCTTACGCTTGGCTTTCTGGTCAGCCTGGTTCTTCTGGTGCTGGTGTTCCGCTGGCTGAGCGGGATCTCTTCTTTGCAGCAACACAAGGAGCGGCTGGTACAGCTGCGGCGGACCAGCTGCAAATTGCTGCTGGCAGTTCTGGTTCTCCTCGCCCTGGCTTTGATCGGCTTCAATGGTTACCTGATTTACCAGAAGCAGGACCTGCTGCAGTACACCAGCGACTGGATCGCCCAAATCCCCAGCGGCTTCTGGGCCCAGCTCGGGCTGGGCGGCCTCAAGGTTATCGCTCTGGCGATTGGCGCCTGGCTGGTCAACCGCCTGCTTCGACGGCTGCTGGGGACGATAAAGGATAAGGCCCTCAGCTATGAACAACTGCAAACCAACGACCAGAGCGTCGAAGCGTTCTTCCGCTCGCTGACCCGCATCCTCACCAGCACCATCTGGCTGGCGTTCCTGATCCTCGCCTCGAGCCTGCTGCCGCTGCCGACTGCGGTCACCGCAGCCTTATGGATCATCCTGCGTATTTTCCTGATCGTGGCGATCGGCGGCCTGGTGGTCCGCAGCGTAGCGGCCGTCGTCGACAGCCTGGAAGCCCTCAGCCGAAAATACTGGTACCGGGAAGACTACCTCAGCTGGTATGAAAAACTGCGCGGACTGATCCCGCTGTTCCGGCGCTGCCTGGAATATGTCATCTACGTGATCGTCGCCTCCCTGGTGCTGCTGCAGGTCGATTTCATCGCCAGGTTCGCCGCATATGGCCCGCGGGTGGTGAAAGTCATCGGCATTTTCTTTTTCGCCCGGGTGGTGATTGAGATCGTCAACCTGCTGGTCGACCGCGGCATGGGGGACACCCGGGAGCTGGATGAAGCGGAGAGCAAACGGCGCAAAACCCTGGTCCCGATCATCAAAAGCCTGCTGGAGTATCTGGTCTATTTTATCGCCTTTGTCCTGATGCTTGCGGTCTTCGAGCTCAACCCGCTGCCGATTCTGGCCGGGGCCGGCATTGTCGGCGTGGTGCTCGGGCTGGGGGCGCAGCCGCTGATCAACGATATCGTCTCGGGCTTCTTCATCCTGTTTGAAAACCTGTTTCTGGTCGGCGACTATGTGGAAACCGGCGAGGCGCGGGGAGTCGTCGAATCGATCCAGATCCGCACCACCCGGATCCGCGACCCGGACGGGCAGGTGCACATCCTGCGCAACGGTCAGCTCGGCGCGGTGGTCAATTTTTCCAAGGGGTATACCCACGCCGTGGTCGAGGTGGGGGTCGCCTACGACTCGGATCTCGATCAGGTTTTTCGGGTTTTGACCGAGACGGGAAAAATACTGCAGCAGGAAAGCCCGCATGTGCTGCAGCCGACCGAAGTCAAAGGCCTCCTGGAGTTCGGCGAGTCGGAGCTGCTGGTGCGCACCATTACCAAGGTCAAGCCCGGCTATCACCGGGATGTGGCGTTTCAGCTGCGGAAAATGATCAAAAGCGCCTTCGATGCCGAGGGGATCGAAATCCCCTTTGCCCGCCGGGTGCTGATCTTCCAGCCGGAAAAAGAGAGCGAACAGGACGCGTGCAGCATGCTGGAAACCAATCCCGGAGCGAAAAAATCGCCGTAAAGGGGTGGCATTTTCTGCTACTATCTTGAAATGACATGTCTTTACGCTTTCAATAAGCTCGGATTGCTGTGCTTCTCTGACGATCGGGAGTTATGAAACCAAAGGTCCGTTTCGATAACCTGGTGAACCTGGTGGACCGGATTGAGAAGGATGCTACTGAGCTCGATTCCGTATTACGCCAGCGCGATCGACCGATCGGACGGGAGCTGGCGCCGCTGGCCGACAAACCGCTGCTGCAGTTGTCCGCCTGGCTCGAACGGATCAGCGAACCGGAGTCCCCGTCCGTCGGCGCGCGGGTGGTTGCGGCCCTGCGGGTCGGGACAATCGGCCTGCTAATCACCGGCCTTTGTCTGGGCTGGCTGACCGCGGCCGCGGTGTTTTATTACCGAGGCTCCCACCCGGTCAATATCATCAATGTTCTGGCGGTCTTTGTCGGCCTCCAGCTGTTGCTGCTGCTGGTCAGCCTGGCCACCTTTCTGCCCGAGCCGCTGTTAAAACTGCTCCCCGGCATGCAAGCCGCGCGAGAAGCGTTCAGCCTGTTCAGCCCGGGGCGCCTGCCGCGTCTGTTCAGTCGCTTTCTGCCAGCGCGCTATCGGGATGCGGTGGCTTCCTTCCAGGGGGAGACCAGAGCGCATCAGGCGCTGTACGGCCGGGTTGAAAAATGGCTGCTGCTGCGCGCCGGGCAGGGGTTCGGCGTGGCCTTCAACTGCGGAGCGCTGCTCGGCTGCCTGTCCCTGGTGGTCTTCTCCGACCTCGCCTTCGGCTGGAGCACCACCCTGCAGGTCGCGTCCGCAGAGCTCAAGCGGGTGACCGATCTGCTCTCCGCGCCCTGGGTGGGGCTGTTCCCCGAGGCCCGGCCGTCGCTCGCGCTAATCGAGGCGAGCCGCTATTTCCGTTTTCAGGCCGGCAGCCTGCCCGGCCTGGACGGCTCCGGCCCGGCCGTGCTGGGAACCTGGTGGCCGTTTCTGCTGCTCTGTGTGCTGGTCTACGGCCTGCTGCCGAGGCTTCTCACCCTGGCACTTGCATCCCTCCGCCTGCAGAGCGCCTGCCGCAAGACCATGCTGCAGCTTCCCGGGGTGACGGCGATTCTCGACCGGCTCAATTCTCAGCTGGTCGAGACCCGCGCCGAACAGCCGGAAACAACCCCATCAACCAAGCCGCAATCGGCGCAGCAGAGCCGGTTTGCCGGCGAACTGCGCGATCAGTCGCTTGCGGTGATCGACTGGGGCGGCACCGGCTTGAGCCGCGAGCCGCTCGCCGCCTGGCTGCAGGACAGCTGGCAGGCCGAGCTGGCCGACTTTGCCGAAGCCGGCGGCGCCTTCTCCCTCGACCACGACCGTCAGATCCTGCAACGCCTCTCCGACCATTCCGGACCGGTCATGCTGCTGGTCAAGTCCTGGGAGCCGCCGCTGGCCGAATTCAAGGATTTCCTCCACGACCTGCGCCAGCAGCTCGGCAGCCAACGGCCGGTCGCGCTGCTGCCGGTCGGGCTCGGCAGCAGCGCCGAGCTGCGCCCCGCTGACGCCGAGCACGAGGCGGTCTGGGCGACCCTGATCAAGCAGCTGGGCGACCCCTGGAGCTTTATTGCGCCTGTGCCACAGGCCGGGAGGAGCTGATGTCAGCACCGGTCTTTGCCGCAGTCGGCCATCCCAACAAGGGCAAGTCGAGCATCGTCGCAACCCTGGCCCAGGATGACTCGGTGGCCATCGGCCGCATCCCCGGCACCACCCTCCAGCGGCGCTCCTACCCGATGAAAGTGGATGGCGAAATCCTCTACACCCTGGTCGACACCCCCGGCTTCCAACGCGCCCGCCGGGCGCTGAGCTGGATGCAGCAGCACGAAACCAGCGCCGATAAACACCCCGAGGTGGTGCGCGGGTTCCTCAAGGCCAACCGCCACGGCGACCAGTTCGTTGACGAGTGTGAGCTGCTCGCGCCCCTGATGGAGGAGGATGCCGGCATCCTGTACGTGGTTGACGGCTCGGTACCCTATGGGGCGGAGTACGAAGCGGAGATGGAGATCCTGCGCTGGACCGGTCAGCCGCGCATGGCGCTGATCAACCCGATCGGTCCGGCCGATCATATCGAAGACTGGCGGGCGGCATTGGGTCAGTACTTCAGCGTGGTCCGGGTGTTCAACGCGCTGAGCGCCGATTTTTTCAAGCGGATCGAGCTGCTGCGGGCCTTCGGGCAGCTCAAAGGGGAGTGGCGGCTGCCGCTGCAGAAGGCGGTCGATATCCTCGAGCATGACCGCCAGCAGCGTCGCCGGCAGGCAGCCAGCGCCATCGCCAATTGTCTGGCGGAAATGTTGGCCCTGCAGCTCACGAAGAAGCTCCCCCCCAGCGCGGACCTTGAGCTGGAGAAGCCGCCGCTGGTCAAAGCCTACCGGCGCCAGCAGGAAAAGCTGGAACAGCGCTCCCGGCAGACCATCGAAGACATCTACGCCCACAAGAACATTGAGCGGGATGAAGCCGAGCTGGAATTCTTCGCCGACCACGAGCTCTTCTCCGAAGCGTCCTGGCAGCTGTTCGGTCTCTCCCGGCTGCAGTTGACCGGCCTGGGCCTGGTCAGCGGCGCGGCGGTCGGCGGGATGATCGATGTCGCCCTGGGCGGCGCATCGCTGCTGCTCGGCTCGCTGATCGGCGGCGGCGTCGGCGCGGTCACCACCCTGCTGGCCGCTGACAAGCTGGTGGAGGTCGAGATCCTGCACATGCCCCTGGGGCACAAGCTGCTGCTCGCCGGGCCGACCCGGAATCTCAATTTCCCGCACATCGTCTTCAACCGGGCGCGGCTGCACCATGCGCTGATCTCGCGCCGCACCCACGCCGAGCGCACCCGCCTGAAGCTGGATGGCAGCCTCGATGCGCTGCTGCGCCCCTTGCAGGACAGGGAAAGAAAGACGCTGGAAAAGATGTTCGGCCGCCTGCGCCAGGCAGAGGCCAGTTCGAGCGACCGGGAGGAGCTGGCCGGGATCATCGCCGCGATCTTCGCTGCGGATGAGCGCGGCGAGCCTGACGAATGACCTGGCGCACTGTGGAGACAGAACCAGGGGGCAGGCGCTTGTTTCAACGGCCTGCCCCCTGGTTGTTGTGCTTTCGGACTTATCTGCGGCTGTAAATCAGGCGGATCAGTAACTGACGCGGGTGTTGCCATTGGCGGCGCGCAAGACCCGCACCCGCTCCCCGGCCTGGAAAAGAGTGTCGCTCTCCTGGACCACGGAAAGGATTTCTCCGCTATCCAGTTGCACCATGATTTCCAGCCCCGTCTTGGTGGTCACCCCTTTTTCCGTCGCTTGTCCGGCGATCGCTCCGGCCACCCCACCAGCCACTGCGGCCAGGGTTCTGCCCGCGCCGCTGCCCATAGTCTGCCCCACGCCGGCGCCCAAGGCACCGCCGGCCAGGGTACCGAGCCCGGACTGCGTCCCCTCGATGGTCACCTCGCTCACCTGCTGCACCGTTCCGTACTGCGCCGTCATCCCCTGGCGGGCCTGATCGCGGGTGTAAACCTTGCCCGAGGCGCTGGGGGCGCAGCCCTGAACAATAAACAGCAGCAGGGCCAAACTCATAAGACTCAATGCGTTTTTTAAGATCATGGTCATGATTCTCCTCCCTGATAAAGAGCAGAACAAAACGCCGTAATGTCTACTCTTCCTTCAGCATAGTCCCTGAGCAGATATAGCGCAACTCAGCCACTTCGGCCTGACAACAGCCGTTGCGCGACAGGCTTGATTTGTCCTTCGGTTTCGGGTACACAAACAGCCACTGACAGCTCTTTTCCAACCTCCCGCAGAGGGTCTGCCCAACAATGCCGACGAAAACCATCCATGAAGAGATCCCGCAGATCATCCGCCAGGCGACCGGCGCGGCCGATATTGAGCTGATCGAGGTGATTCAGGAGCTCTGGAGCGGCTACGGCGTCATCCTGCGCTACGCGTTAACCGGCGCGGAGCGCAAGCGGGTGGTGGTCAAGCATGTCCGTTCTCCCGACCAGCTGCAGCACCCGCGCGGCTGGAACAGCGACCGTTCGCATCGCAGGAAGCTGCGCTCCTACCAGGTGGAGATGGCCTGGTACGCGCATTGGAGCGCCCGTTGCGACAGCAACTGCCCGGTGCCGCGCTGCCTCGGCCTGGAAACCCGCGGCGACGAGACGCTGATAGTACTCGAAGACCTCGACGAGAGCGGCTTTTCACTGCGTCGCGAGAGCGTCAACGAAGCCGAGCTGCTCGCCTGCCTGCGCTGGCTCGCCAGCTTCCACGCCCGATTTCTCGGCTGCCGCCCCGCAGGGCTCTGGGAACAGGGCACCTACTGGCACCTGGCTACCCGCCCTGATGAACTGGCCGCGCTCAGTGACCAGCCGCTGAAAAACGCCGCAAAGGCCATCGACCGGCAGCTGCGCGAGAGCCCCTATCAGACCCTGGTGCACGGTGATGCCAAACTGGCCAACTTCTGTTTTTCTGCTGATGGCGCAAAGGTCGCGGCGGTCGATTTTCAGTATGTCGGCGGCGGCTGCGGAATGCAGGATCTGGCCTATTTTATCGGCAGCTGCCTGGAGGAAGAGGACTGCGCACGACGTGAAGCCTGGCTGCTCGACAGCTATTTTGGCTTTTTTCACAGCGCCCTGGCGCGACGGCAACCGGCCGTAGAGGCCAGGGCGGTGGAAGAGAGCTGGCGGGAGCTGTTTCCCGTGGCCTGGACCGACTTCCACCGTTTCCTCAAAGGCTGGAGCCCCGGCCACTGGAAATTGAACGACTACAGCGAACAGCTGGCACGGGCGGTGGTCCGGCGGCTGGGCTACTGAGCAGACGCTGGCCATCAGCAGTACAGCTGAAGACTACTTCAGCTCAAAAGCCACCTTGAGCATCACCTGATACTCGTCGACCTTGCCCCCATCGCCAATATGACCGCGAATCCCCTCGACCTCGAACCAGGAGAGCTTCTCCAGGGACTGCTGGGCGCGGTTGCTCGCCTGCTGGATGGCATCCTCAATACCGGCGCTGGAAATACCGATCACTTCGACCTTCTTGTAGGTTCTGCCCTGTCCGTAAGCCATAGTCGCCTCCCTTTCGTTGGTCGTTTGGTAAGAAACCCCTGTTTGAAGATTAGCACCCCCTGCCCTGCTGTAAACCGCGGAAGAAAAGTAAAGGCACAGCAGTATGGAGCCTCGACATAAGAGGCTATGCCGCGCTGGAAAACTTTTAGTTGCAATAATTCATATATTTATATTATATTTTCTTTTTGGACGCTGCTTAAATGAGAATGGATCGAAAACTCTTGGTCGATAGAAAAGGTGCAAGCGCTATGGAACCAACTCCTCTTAATCATCCGCAAGCTGTACAGCGCCGGATTGTCATCGTCGGTGGCGTCGCCGGCGGTGCTTCCGCCGCGGCCCGCGCCCGGCGGCTTGACGAGCAGGCGAGCATCACCCTGATCGAGCGGGGCCCGGATGTCTCTTTTGCCAACTGCGGCCTGCCGTACCATATCGGCGGCGAGATCGCCGACCGCGGCAAGCTCTCACTGCAGACGCCCGACTCGCTGCGCGCGCAACTGGCGGTGGAAGTGCGCGCCAGAACCGAGGCCACGGCGATCGATCGTCAGGCCAGGACCCTGCGGATCCGTAATCTCGACAGCAGCGCCGAAGAAGAGCTGGTCTACGATCAGCTGATCCTCTCGCCCGGCGCCACGCCGCTGCGGCCGCCCCTGGAGGGGATCGACCTGCCGGGAATCTATACCCTGCGCAACCTGCAGGACATGGACCGCATCAAGTTGGCGGCGCAAACCGCCCGGCGAACCCTGGTGATCGGCGCCGGCTTCATCGGCCTGGAAATGGCCGAACAACTCTCCCGGCTCGGCAAAGAGGTCACCCTGATCGAACTGGTTGATCAGGTGCTGCCGCAGATGGACCCCGAGATGGTCCGGGCGGTGGAGCAGGAGCTGCTGGATCACGGCGTCAAGCTGCTGCTCGGCGACGGCATCGCCAGCTTCGCCAAAACATCAGACAGCGCAGTGCAGGCCAGGCTCGATTCCGGCAAGCTGATCGAGGCTGATCTGGTGATCCTCTCGATTGGCGTCCGCCCGGAAAATGCGCTGGCCAAGGCGGCCGGCCTAGAGCTCGGCGAGCGCGGCCATATCAAGGTCAACAGCTATATGCAGAGCTCCGACCCCGACATTTATGCCGTCGGCGATGTCTGCGAAAGCGTCGATCCGATCCTCGGCGGCGCAGCGGCTGTGCCCCTCGGCGGTCCCGCCAACCGCCAGGGGCGGGTCGCCGCCGATCATATCGTCAACGGTGCGACCGACCGCCCTTATCCCGGCTCCCTCGGGACCGCCATCGTCCGGGTCTTCGATGTCGCCGCCGGCGTCACCGGGCATAGCGAAAAGCGCCTGAAGCAACTGGGAGTGGATTACGAAAAAACCATCGTCACCGATTTCAACCATGCCAGTTATTTCCCTGGCGCAACCCATTTAAGCGTCAAAATCCTCTGGGAAAAAGTCAGCGGCCGACTCCTTGGCGGTCAGGCAAATGGCATCGAAGGGGTGGATAAGCGTCTCGACGTGCTGGCAACAGCGCTCAAAGGCGGGTTGACCGTCGAAGATCTGGAGCACCTCGAACTGGCCTACGCCCCGCCTTTCGGCGCGGCCAAAGATCCGTTGAACACGGCGGGATTTTCCGCCAACAACATTCGCAGCGGCCTGCTTAAACCGATCTACACATTGCCCGATCCGCAGACTACCCAGCTGATCGACTCCCGCCCGGCGGAAATGGCCAGGCTCAAGCCGATTCCGGGAGTGAAAAACATCCCCTTCCCCGAATTGCGCAGCCGGCTCGGCGAAGTTGACAAGAACAAGCCGGTGACCACCATCTGCGCCCTGGGCAAGATGAGTTACTTCGCGGCGCGGATTTTCGAACAGAATGGCTACCAGGTGAATGCCCACATCGGCGGCTGGAAGATCGAAAACCGTCCGCAGGCTCCAGACCCTTCAGCGCTGAAGGCGCCTGACGCGACGGATAAGGCCAGCGATTCGGAAGCGGCCGCCGCGACAACTGAGATCGTCAAACTCGACGCCACCGGCCTCGCCTGTCCCGGCCCGATCCTGCGGGTCAAGGAGAGCGCCGCCCGCCTCGAACGCGGCCAAATCCTCGAGGTCGCCGCTTCGGACGCCGGTTTCAAAGCCGACTTCCCGGCCTTCTGCAAAGCCAACGGCTATGAATTTCTCGGCGTGGAAAAAGCCAAAGGCATCATCACCGGCCGGCTGCGCAAAGGACAGGTCAGCTCGGTCGCCTCAACTGTACCGGCGACGAACGGCGGCAAAGGCTCCACCATCGTGGTCTTTTCCGGCGAACTCGACAAGGCGATGGCCGCCTTCATCATCGCCAACGGCGCCATCGCCATGGGCGGCAAGGCGACCCTGTTCTTCACCTTCTGGGGGCTCAATGTGCTGCGCAAAGACCCTGCGCCGGTGGTGGCGGAAAAGACCTTCATGGATAAGATGTTCGGTTGGCTGCTGCCCCGGGGCGCCAACAAGCTGCCGCTTTCGCAAATGCATATGGCAGGCATGGGCACCCGCATGATGAAGGGCCGGATGAAAGCCAAAGACCTGCCCAATCTGCCGGACCTGATGCAGAGCGCCAGAGAGAGCGGCGTCAGGCTGGTGGCCTGCGCCATGTCGATGGAAGCGATGGGGATCCGCGAGGAAGAGCTGATCGACGGCGTCGAACTCGGCGGGGTCGCCGAATACCTCGGCGCGGCCGCCGATACCCAGGCCAATCTGTTTATCTGACAATAAGCCGTTCAGCTGGCCATCTGCTGGCCATCTGCTGGCC
>CALZHR010000157.1 GCA_945787335.1 uncultured Desulfuromonadales bacterium | reverse complement strand
GAAGAGACCCTTTCTGATTCATTGCTGGACTCGGCGGCCGAAGATATTGAAACATCTCTGCTCGATATCCCTGAGGGTGAAGACGCAGAAGAATTTGTCCTCGATACGCCGGTCGAAGAAAGTGATTTTGAACTCGATCTGGAACCCTCCAGTGACTTAGACGAGCTTTCCGGGGGCGTCGATACAGAAGAAATCATCGAGCTGGATATCAGCAATTCAGAGGCTCTCGACACGCTTGAAGGAGATGACCTGGAGTTCTCCTTCGACCTTGACAGCGAGGATACTGCGACTGAACCTCAGGCGCAGCAACCGCAACGTGATCTGCGGGCGGATCTCGAAGAGGCCGAGTTCTATATTCAGCAGGGCCTGTATGTGGAAGCCGAGAAGCTTTGTAGTGATATCCTCGATTATGCTCCTGATTCGGTTGATTGCCAGCAGAAAATCGAAGAGATCAGGGCGCATCTGGCCGAGGGGCAGGAGACGGCATCTGCCGAGCTTCACGATCTGGCGTCCGAAGTCTTAACCGACGGCTTTCCGGACCTGGATGAGGATTCAGCGAGTGATTCATTCACGCAGTTCGATTCCGAGCAGAAGATCTTCCGCACTGATGTCGACGAGCAGATCGCCGCGGACGACCTGGAGTCGCATTACAACCTCGGAATCGCTTATCGCGAGATGGGGCTGCTGGATGATGCCATCAGCGAGTTTTCCAAAGCCGAGCGAGATCCGTCCCGATATGTCGATTGCCAGACCCTCAAGGGACTCTGCTTCTGCGATAAGGGTGACCACGCCCAGTCCGAGGTCATGTTTCAGCAGGCGTTGGACTCCCCCCACCTGGAAGACCCGCAGCGGATCAATCTCTGCTATGAGCTGGGCTCGCTCTACGAACGTTCCGACCGTTTCGAAGAGGCGCTGAGCAGCTATCAGCTGGTGGTCGCACAAGACCAGGAATACCGCGACGCCAGCGAGAAGGTTGCGCAGCTGCGCAGCCGATTAGGCGCCTCCACTGACGAGTTGCCGCCTGCAGATGAAGGGAAAGAGCGGATTTCCTTCCTTTGATGATTCCGTTTCTCGACATACAAGAATTTTTTCCCAGTATGGGGTAACGCATGGGCTACGCCGACTACTTCAAATTCGACCGGGAACCGTTCTCCAACGCACCGAACGATAAGTTCTATTTCGACAGCGAGCAGCATAACCAGGCGCTTTTACGCCTGATGTACTCCGTAGATTCGAATAAAGGGCTGGCGGTGCTGGTTGGTGGGGTTGGGACCGGCAAGACCACCCTGGCCCGCCGCATGCTGGATAATCTGCCGATCGATAAATACGAATCTTCATTACTGGTCATGATTCATTCGGCGATCACGCCGGAGTGGATCCTGTCGCGGATCTGCCTGCAGCTCGGGGTTAAAAGCCCCGACCCGAACCCGCTCAAGATGCTCAAACAGCTCTACGAGCGGCTGCTTGAAATAGAGCGGGAAGGGCGCAAGGCGGTTGTGTTGATCGATGAAGCACAGATGCTGCAGAGCAAAGAATTGATGGAGGAATTTCGCGGTCTGCTCAACCTGGAGATCCCCGACAAAAAGTTGCTCAATATCGTGTTTTTCGGACTGCCCGAGCTGGATGCCGTCATGCAGCTGGATGCACCGCTTGCGCAACGTGTTGCGGTGAAGTACACCTTGAAACCGTTATCTGCTCAAGCCAGTGTGTCGTATATTCAGCATCGTTTGAAAATTGCGGGATGTCCGGAGAGCCCCTTTGATTTCTCCACCATGCCGCTCTTCCACCAGTTTTCCGGTGGCGTTCCGCGTTTGATCAACACCCTCTGCGACAACGCGCTGTTCGAAGCCTATCTGCGTCGCGATACCAAGGTGTCGAAACAGATTATCCAGAGCGTCGCCGAAGACCTTGGCCTGAGGAATTCTCCGGCTCGCACCGGCACCACTGATGCCGAGGATGAGCTGGAAGATATCGAAATAATCTTCGATGAGCTGGAAGAGAAATAAACCAGCTCATACAGCCTCAAGCAGTAAGCATGGCGGTCGGCTTCCGGCCGCTATCTTTTTTAGCGCAAAGCTGCCAAGAGAATAATGACCGCCCTAGAACCTGCCCCTATCCATGTTTTGCCGGAAGACCTCTGCAATAAAATCGCCGCCGGCGAGGTTGTTGAACGCCCCTCTTCGGTCGTCAAGGAATTGGTGGAAAATTCGCTCGATGCCGGCGCGACCGAAATTCTGGTCGAGCTGGAGTCCGGCGGCAGAAAGCTGATTCGGATCACTGACAACGGTTGCGGGATGAGCAAGCAGGATGCCTTTTTGTCGCTCGAACGCCATGCCACCAGTAAAATCCGCACCGATGAAGATCTGTTTGCCCTGCACACCCTCGGTTTTCGTGGTGAGGCGCTGGCGTCGATCGCTTCAGTCTCCCGTTTCCGTCTGAAAACCTGTGGCAATGACCGGGGGCTCGGCCAGGAAATTTATGCCGAGGGGGGGCAGATCAAGAAGGCGAACGAGCTTGGCATGCCGCAAGGGAGCGTGGTCGAAGTGCGCAACCTGTTTTTCAACCTGCCGGCGCGGCGAAAATTCCTCCGCAAGGAACAGACCGAGCTGGGTCATGCCGCCGATGTGGTGACCAAGCAGGCGTTGGCGAATCCCGCCGTCAGTTTCCGCCTGAAACATAACGAGCGGGTGCTGGTCGATCTGCGGCGCGAAAAGGGGCTGCCCGAACGCGTTGCCGCGCTGCTCGGACGTTCGCTGCTCAAAGAAATGCTCGAACTCGACCGGCAGGTCGATGAAGGCCTGCGCTTGAGCGGTCTGATCTCCCAGCCGCAGCTGAATCGTTCGGCGGCCAGCCACATCTACACTTTCATCAACGGCCGCTATATCCGCGACCGCGTGGTGCAGCATGCGGTCATGGAAGGCTATCGGCACCTGCTGATGAAGGGACGCTATCCGGTCGTGGTGCTCTTCCTGCAGATCGACCCGGCCCAGGTCGATGTCAACGTCCATCCGACCAAGCACGAAGTGCGATTTCGCGAGCAGGGCATGGTACATGATTTTATCAGCCAGAGCTTGAGCCAGGCCTTGAAGCCAGCCGAGTGGCTGGCTGACCCGTCCGCCGCTCGAGAGCCTGCCGTGTCTCCTCCTGCCAATGCAGCGCAGGCAACTGAGCCGCCTGTGGTTCATGAAACCGCAAGCAGTTATCGCCGCGCCGATCCGCAGGTGCCGACTGCCATGCCGTGGCGGTCAGCGCCCGAGTCAGTCGCCAAACCTTTCGTGGAAACAGCTCCGCAACCCGAAGCCGTTCAGTTCGATTTGCCGAGCACAGAACAGCAGGGCTTCTTCGCGGCGTTAAAAATACTTGGTCAGTACCACCAGAGTTACCTGCTCTGCCAGGATGGCGATGACCTGCTGCTGATCGATCAGCACGCCGCCCACGAACGGATCGGTTTTGAAAAACTCAAAGCCTCTTTTTCCGCCGGTGCGGTTGCCAGCCAGACCCTCCTGTTCCCGGAAGTTCTCGAGCTCGATTTCCGCAGCGCTGCAGCCTTGAACGATTATCGGCCGCAGCTGGAGAAGCTCGGCTTTGACATCGAACCGTTCGGTGGGAAATCTTATGCCCTCAAGGCGATCCCGCAGCTGCTGCCGAACCGTGATGTCGCTCAGCTGCTGATCGACGTGGCGCTGGAGATCGAGCGGATCGGCAAGACCGGGCAGCTGGAAGAGTCGATCGACGAGGTGTTGATTCTGATGGCCTGCCACGGGGTCATCCGTGCCAACCAGGCATTGACGACCGAAGAGAGCCGCGCGCTGCTGCGTGACTTGGACCGGGTCGATTTCAAGGCCCATTGTCCGCATGGCCGGCCGGTGATGCAGCGTTTGACCCTGAGTGAGGTTGAACGGCTTTTCCGGCGGCACTGAGGAGATCGCGGATGGCGGACCAACCGATCCCGCTGCTGGTGATCTGCGGGCCAACCGCATCGGGGAAGACCGGCTGGGCCTTGCGGCTGGCGGAGCACTTGCCGTTGGAGATCATCTCCGCCGATTCGCGCCAGGTCTATCGGCAAATGGATATCGGCACTGCCAAGCCAACAGCTGACGAACAGGCGCGGGTCAGGCATCATATGATCGACCTGATCGAACCCGAGGCGGACTTCTCGGTTGCCGAGTTCGTTGACTTGGCCCGCCCGCTGATTGTTGATATTCAGCGGCGCGGCAAGCTCCCCTGCGTGGTTGGAGGAACCGGCCTCTACATCCGCGCGCTGATTGGTGGCCTGGCGCCGTTGCCGACCGCCGACCCTGAACTGCGGGCCAGCTTGCACCGCCAGGCCGAGCGGGAGGGGAGAGAGGCCTTTTATCGCAGGCTGCAGCGGATCGATCCGGTGGCCGCAGCGGGTATTCATCCCAACAACCTGGTGCGGGTGGTGCGGGCCCTGGAGGTTTATCAGCTCAGCGGCAAGCGCATCTCCGATTTTCAGGCCGAACACCAATTTTCCGAACAGTCCTATCGGACCCTTCAGCTGGCCTGGGATCACCCCCGCGAGCTGCTTTATTGGCGGATCGAGCAGCGCAGCGAACAGATGCTGGCCGACGGGTTGATCGACGAAGTCAGCGCTCTGGTGCAACGCTACGGGCCGGAGTTGAAGGCCCTGCAAACCCTCGGCTATCGCGAAGCCCTCAACTACCTGGAAGGATCCTGCGACCGTCAGCGGATGCTCAATGATATCCAGCTGCAGACCCGTCGCTACGCCAAGCGACAACTGACTTGGTTTCGCAAACAGCCTGAAATAATTTGGGTTGATTCCTCTTGGGAGTCTGGTAGAGTGTTACGATCTATTGAAGATATTATACTCAGATAAGGAGCGGATAATGCCTAAGTCACCATTTAATATTCAGGATCAGTACCTGAATCAAGCCCGAAAAGAACGGGTCAAGGTCACAATTGTTATGATGTCTGGCGACAAGTTGGAAGGCTACATCAAATCCTTTGACAGCTTTTGCGTGTTGGCCGAAAGCAATGGAGATATCCTGATCTACAAGCACGCCATCAGTTCGATCACCTCGTCCGATGGCAACTTCCGGCTACACGGCGGTCGCGACTGATTCAGGGGCAGACACGAGAGCAGGCTGTAACAACAGGGGCGGTGCCAATGGCGCTGCCCCTGTTGTTTTTGGTGGTCAGCGACTTGCTCTATCGGGATGGCCCGGTGTTATAATCTTGCAGAGCCGGATAAAATCAGTCAGGAGCGCGAATGCAGAGAATCGAGGTGGTCGAAGAGGGGAGTTATGCGGCAGATCTGCAGCTGGAGTGCGGAGATCGGCTGCTGTCGATCAACGACCGGCCGATCAATGATCTGATCGATTATTACCAGGCCCTCGATTCAACCAGACTGCGTCTGGAGATTCTGCGCGAGGATGGCGAACTCTGTCTTTACCAGATAGAAAAGGAGCCGGAGGAGGATCTCGGTCTGGAGCTGAGCCATCCGCAGCCCCGCCAGTGCGGAAACAATTGCGTTTTCTGTTTCGTCCACCAGTTGCCCAAAGGGATGCGCCGCACCCTTTATGTCAAGGACGAGGATTACCGCTTCTCCTACCTCTACGGCTCGTACATCACCTTGAGCAATATAACCCCGGATGAGATCGACCGGATCATCGCCGAGCAGCTGTCTCCCCTCTATATTTCGGTGCATGCCACTGACGATGAACTGCGCGCCCGTTTGCTCGGCTGCCAGGCTCCGCCGATTCTGCCGTTGCTGCGGCAACTGGTCGCAGGCGGCATTGAACTCCACTGTCAGATCGTGCTCTGCCCCGAATGGAACGACGGTCAGGCTCTGCGGCAGAGCATCGAACAGCTCGCAGATCTGCACCCGCAGCTGGCGTCACTGGCGGTCGTTCCGGTCGGTCTGACCGGGCACCGACAGAATCTGCCCGAACTACGCAAATTGACGACCGCTGAGGCCGTCGCTACCGTCGAACTGATCGAAACCTACCAGCGAGGTTATCTCGCCGCCAAAGGCAGCCGGTTTGTCTTCGCCGCCGATGAGATCTATCTGCAGGCCGGGAGCGCTCTCCCCGATCTGGCAGACTACGAAAATCTGCCCCAGCTGGAGAACGGCGTCGGCCTGGTCGCTCAGTTCCGGCAACAGGCCGAAGAAGTGCTGCTGGAGGCGGAGCCGCTTGAATTGGGCCTTGTCAGCCTGATCACCGGAACCTCTTTTGCTCCGGAGCTGGAGAGCTTCATCGCCCGGTTGCAGCTGCGCACCGGCATCGATCTGCAGGTGCTGCCGATAGAAAATCGCTTCTTCGGCAGCGAAGTGACCGTCAGCGGTCTGCTGACCGGGCAGGATCTGTTGGAACAGCTGGCTGGAAAAATTCTCGGGGACGGGGTATTGCTTCCCGACATACTGTTCAAACAGGGCGAGCAGCTGCTGCTGGATGACCTGAGCCTGGAGCAGCTGTCACAGCAGCTCGCCTGTCCGGTCGAAATCGTCGAAAGCTCCCCCTGGGGGATTCTGGATGGGCTGGAAAAGCTGGCCGCCGGTCCAGTCGAAATCATTCACTGTTGAGACCATGACACCACAGGCCACCAGCATCCCCGTGCAGGGCATGACCTGCCAGAAGTGCGTCGCCAAAGTCACCGGCCTGCTGGAAAAATTCCCTCAGGTTACTTCAGTATCGGTTTCTCTGGCCGACGCCAGCGCCCGGCTGGAACTGGTCGAAGGTGCTGAGCTTCCGCTGGAGAAAATCCGCGCCGCGCTTGCGGCTGAAGGGTTCTCCAGCGTTGGAGCGCGCCTCGAATCTGGTGCGCCGGAAAATGTCGCCGCGGAACCGCAGCAGACTCGTTTCCGGATAAAGGGGATGAGCTGTACGAATTGTGCAGCTTCGATTGAAAAAGGGCTCAAGGGGCTCCCCAGCGTTCGCAGTGCCCAGGTAAATTTCGCCGCCGAGCTGTTAACGGTGGAGCACCAGCCGGACCCTGCGCTTGCTGCGCTGGTCGTTAAGAAGGTCGAGCAGCTCGGGTTCTCCGCTCAGCCTGAGCATGGTCCGGGGCAGCTGCGATTTGCCATCGAAGGGATGAGCTGTGCGACCTGCGCCGCGACCGTTGAGAAGCGGCTTTCACAGCTGCCGGGGCTCTCATCCGTAACGGTGAACCTGGCCGGGAATTTTGCCCAGGTCAGCTATGATCCACTGCGCTTATCCGTCGATGAGATTTATTCTGCGGTGGCCGCGGCCGGGTACCGGGCCGTCGCAGGGCAGGCCGGGGCCGATGAGTCTGGTGAATCGCGTCGCGAGCTCATTTGGGTGCTGATCGCTGCGGCCGGCGCCGTGCCGATCATGCTGCTGATGTTTCTGCCTTTGTTTGGAACGGCAACCCCGTTGGTCAATGGTCTACTGGCGACCCTGGTGCAGTTCAGTGCCGGGTTGACATTCTACCGTGGTGCCTGGAAATCACTGAAAAACAGATCCGCCAACATGGATGTGCTGGTTGCTCTCGGCATCAGTGCGGCATATGGCTATTCGCTGCTGGCGGTGCTCGGGCTGCTCGGCAATGACGCGGCGATCTTTTTCGAAACCAGCGCCATGCTGATCCTGTTTATCCGCTTCGGCAAGTGGCTTGAAGCCCGCGCCAAGGGCAAAGCGGGGGCGGCGCTGAAAAAACTGTTGCAGCTGCAAGCCGATCGGGCGATTCTGGTTGCCGATGGTCAGGAGCAGGAGATGCCGGCCATCCGGCTGAAGCCGGGGGACCTGGTTCTGGTGCGGCCGGGAGAAAAAATCCCGGTCGACGGCGAGGTGGTCGAAGGCTCAGCCGCGGTCGACGAAGCGATGATCACCGGCGAGGCGCTACCGGTCAGTAAGGAGGCGGGCAGCGCGGTCACCGGTGCCACCATCAATCGCTCCGGACGGCTGCTGATACGCGCCACCCAGGTCGGCGAACAGACCGTACTGGCGCAGATCGTCCGGCTGGTCGAAGCGGCGCAAGGGGACAAGGCACCAATCCAGCGCATGGCCGACCGGGTTTCGAACGTTTTCGTGCCGGCGGTGCTGGTGATCTCCCTGCTGACCTTTGTCCTCTGGTATTTCGCTGCGCTGAGCGGCTTTCTGTTCGCCTTTCAGATGGCGATCGCCGTGGTGGTCATCGCCTGCCCCTGCGCTCTGGGCCTGGCGACGCCGACTGCGATCATGGTCGGCAGTTCCGTCGGCCTGGAACGCGGCATTCTGTTCAAAAAGGCCTCGGCGCTGGAACAGATTTCGCGGTTGCAGACCATTCTGCTCGACAAGACCGGAACCCTGACCACTGGAGAGTTCCGGCTGGTCGATCTCTACAGTCAGCAGCTCAGCCCGGATGAACTGCTGAGGCTGGCCGCCGCGGTCGAGGATGGCAGTAACCACCCGCTGGCGCGCAGCATCGTCAACGCCGCCCGGCAGCGGCAGCTCGACTGGCCGGCAGCGGAGGCGATCGAGGAGGTCGGCGGGCATGGAGTGAAGGGGGTGGTCGCCGGACAACTGCTCTACTGTGGCAGCCAGAAATTACTGCAGGAGCAGGGTATCGCAACAGGCTCGGTGCAGCCAGTGATCGATAAATTCGAAACGGCAGGCTGTTCATTGGTCTATCTGGCCAGCGCAAGCGATTTGCTCGGTCTGCTGGCGCTGCGCGATACCTTGAAAGAGAATGCTGCTGCAGCGCTCAAAGGGCTTCAGAGGCTTGGCCTGACGACGGTGCTGCTGAGCGGCGATCGGCGGGTGGCGGCCGAAGCGGTGGCCCGGGAGGCTGGCATCAACCGGGTTGAAGCCGAGGTGCTGCCGGAACAGAAGCAGCAGATTGTCAAACAGTACCAGCAACAGGGGGGGCTGGTGGCGATGGTCGGCGATGGCATCAACGATGCCCCGGCGCTGGCCCAGGCCGATATCGGCATCGCCATCGGCAGCGGCACCGACGTCGCCAAGGAGACCGGCGATCTGATCCTGGTGCGCGAGGATCTGTTCGACATCGAGCGCGGCATCCGCCTCGGCCGTCAGACCCTGCGGAAAATAAAACAGAACCTGTTCTGGGCTTTTTTCTATAATGTCCTCGGCATCCCCCTGGCGGCGGGTCTGTTTTATCCCTGGTTCGGGCTTTACCTGAAACCTGAATTTGCTGGCCTGGCGATGGCTTTTTCCAGCGTTTCGGTGGTGTCCAACAGCCTGCTGCTGCGCGGCATGAAGCAGCGCCTGGAGAATCTGTCATGAACCTGGTAACAAAGAAGCCGATCATCGGCGTCATCGGCGCCGGCAGCGCCTCTCAGGCGGGGGAAGAACTGGCTTACCGGGTGGGGCAACTGCTGGCCGAAGCCGGCGTGGTGCTGGTGACGGGTGGCTTGGGCGGGGTGATGGCCGCTGCCTCGAAAGGCTGTTTCGAGGCGGGTGGCGAGGTGCTCGGAATCTTGCCGGGAGCGACCGCAGAGGCGGCAAACCCCTACGTCACCCTGCCGATCGTCACCAATGTCGGTCATGCCAGGAACATCATTATCGCCCACACCGCCCAGGCGCTGATCGCGATTGAGGGGGAGTACGGTACCCTCTCGGAGATGGCGATCGGTCTGAAACTGGGCAAACCGGTCATTCAGTTGCACAGCTGGTCGCAACTGACCGCCGCGCGCTGTGCCGAAACGCCTGAACAGGCGGTTGCGTTAGCTTTGCATTCAATTGAAGAGGGAGCTGCAGGTGGAAACCAAGACTAAACAACCCGTCGCGGAAAGTTGTCCCCTGGTTCCTCCGGGGAATGAGTCGGTTAAAGAGATCATCGAATGGATTCGTGGCAAAGGCAAGGTGCTGATTGTCACCCATGACAATCCCGACCCCGATTCGATCGCCTCGGCCGTGGCCCTGCGCCATCTGTTGCTGGTCTCGACCGGGCAGAATGCGGTGATCGCCTATGGCGGGATTGTCGGGCGCAGTGAAAACCGCAGCATGGTCAAACTGCTGGAAATCCCGCTGGTGCAGATCTGTGCCCTCGATCTGGATCAGTTTTCCGTTGTCTGTCTGGTCGACACCCAGCCGGACACCGGCAACAATTCTTATCCGGCCGGCCGCCCGGTGCACCTGGTGATCGATCATCATCCACCGAAAACCGACCTGTCGCGGGTCTGCTGGGTCGATATCCGCGAGGGCTACGGGGCCTCGGCGACCATTCTCTATGAATACCTCTGTACTCAGGGGATTTCGATCAATACCCGGCTGGCGACCAGTCTGTTTTATGCCATCAAGTCGGAGACCCAGGATCTCGGTCGCGAGTGGTCGAAGGCAGACCGCGAAGCCTACCTGAAGCTGCTGCCGGTGTCGAACAACCGGATTCTCTTTCAAATCGTCCACCCGCCGGTGCCGCGTGAATATTTTTCCGGTTTCCGCACCGCCATCGAAAAGGCCCTGGTCTATGGGCCGGTGTTGGTGTTCAACCTGAAGAAAATCGATAATCCCGACCTGGTGGCAGAGTTGGCCGACTTTCTGCTGCGCCAGGAGGGGATCAGTTATGTCCTCGGAATGGGCTGGTACGATGGTATGCAGATCCTTTCGATGCGTTCCGATGATCACAACGCGAAGCTTGGTCTGGCGATTCAGGAGATGGTGGCCGGCATCGGAACGGCTGGCGGTCATGGCATGGTGGCCGGCGGACAGATCCGCAATATCGCTGCGGATGACAACTCTCAGAATGAGTTGGAGCGGCTGTTGACCCGACGGTTGTTCAAGGTTCTGCAGATAGCCCAGACACCTGGTGTACGGCTGCTGGAAAACGATACCTGAATCCGGCGCATTCGTTGACAGATAAGGGATTGCTGGGGTATAAACGACCGGCTTTCCGAGGGAGAACAGATGCGCTTCGTAGTGATTTTTCTGACATTTTTATTGCTGGCTGAGTCTGCCTGGGCTGCGGTCGAGATCGCACCGCGGGGCAAGTCACCGGTGCGGCTTGACGACGTCTATCAGCAGCGCGGCGTGCCCTATATCGCGATCGAAGATGCCATCGACACGGTCGGCCTGAAAGGGCACTGGAATTCGGTACGCCATACCTTTCGCATCCGCACCCGACGCGGCTGGGCGGAGCTCTCCCCGGCCAGCGGTTATCTCAAACTGAATTCCGATTATTACCCGCTGAAAGATAAACCGCGCTTTATCGACGGGCGGCTGCGGGTGACCGACAGCTTCGTGCTCAATCAACTGCCGATGCTGGTCGGCAAGCCGGTCTATTTCCGCAACCTCGATCCGAATACCGATACCCTCGTTGAAGACGAAGGCGGGCCGATCGACCAGCTGTTCGCCTTCCTGTTAAACAAGAAACCGACCCGGAAGGGCCCACTGATTCGTGCCGTGGCGATCGATCCCGGCCATGGCGGTCTTGACACCGGGGCGCTTGCGCCCTCCGGGTTCAAAGAGAAGCAGGTCAACCTGGCGGTTGCAGAAAAGCTCGCCAAGCAGCTGAAGATGAAACTGGGGACTCCGATCTATCTGAGTCGCGACGGTGATTATGAACTGACAATCAAACAGCGCCTGGAGACTGCGTCGCGCGACGATGTCGACCTCTGGCTGCTGCTGCACGCACAGGCATCCTTGTCCGCCGGACCCAGTGGCGTCAACCTGCTGATCCGGCCGGAAGAGGCCGCTCAGGAACAGCAGTCCGGTCGCGCGCAGAAGGAAAGCAACAGCCTGAAGCTGGCCAACCAGCTGGCCCTGGCGCTACGTTCGGCAGGTGTCGCAGTCAACGGCATCTACCCGTCGCCGCTGTTGTCCTTGGGGCGTGGCGACCTGCCGACCGTGCAGGTTGAGCTCGGCTATCTGAGCCATCCCGAAGAATTAGCCAGGCTGGAAGATGATCACTATCAGGATCGGTTGGCGCAAGCGCTCTATCAGGGGGTGCGTCAATATGCCGAACTGCAGAAGGAGACAACCCGATGAGTTCCATGCTCAATCCGCGTATCGATGGCCGTCAGCAGAACCAGCTGCGGCCGATCAGCTTTGTCCGTCAGTTTACCCGCTACGCCGAAGGTTCGGTGCTGGTCTGCTGTGGTGAAACCAAGGTGCTGTGCAACGCATCGGTCGAAGAGCGGGTGCCGCCGTTCATGCGCGGCGAAGGGCGCGGCTGGGTGACCGCCGAGTACAGCATGCTGCCCCGCTCGACCCACACCCGCTCCCCGCGTGAAGCGGCCAGGGGGAAGGTTTCGGGCCGCACCCAGGAGATCCAGCGGCTGATCGGCCGCTCTCTGCGGGCGGTGACCGATCTGGAAGCAATGGGGGAGATCACCGTGCAGATCGACTGCGACGTGCTGCAGGCCGATGGCGGCACCCGCACGGCGTCGATCACCGGCGCCTACGTGGCTCTTTACGACGCCTTTGCCGGTCTGGTGAAGAAAGGGGTATTGAGCAGAATTCCACTGAAAGACAGCGTCGCCGCGATCAGCGTCGGCATCGTCGCCGGGCAGCCGCTGCTCGATCTCAACTATGAGGAAGACTTCAAGGCGGACGTGGATATGAATTTCGTCATCACCGGTTCCGGAAAATTCGTCGAAGTGCAGGGGACCGCTGAAGAGGAGCCCTTCACGATCGAGGAGTTGGACGCACTGCGCGATCTAGCGCTGCGCGGTTGCGCCGAGCTGACCGAGCTGCAGCAGCAGGCGCTGGGTCTCTAAGGTCATGAACCTGCTGGTGGCGACAGGGAATCAGGGCAAGCTCAAGGAGATCCGGCGCCTGCTCGACTCGGCGGACGTTGAGGTGATCGGACTGGATCAGTTGGATGCTCCCCCCGTAGTTGTTGAAGATGGCGACACGTTCGCGGCCAACGCGCGCAAAAAGGCGCTCGAGATGGCGGCCTTCAGCGGTCAGCTGACCCTGGCGGATGACAGCGGCCTGGTGGTCGAGGCGCTGGACGGCGCGCCGGGAGTCCACTCCGCCCGCTATGCCGGTGTGCAGGGGGATGATGCGGCCAATAACGCCAAGCTGCTCGAGGAGATGACGGGAGTTGTCGATGAACAGCGCCGGGCCGCGTTTCACTGTGTCATGGCCCTGGCCTGGCCGGATGGCCGCTGTCAGACATTCTCCGGCCAGGTCGCCGGGCTGATCATGCGCGGCGAGCGGGGCGCCGGCGGGTTCGGCTACGATCCGTTGTTCATGGTGCCGGAGTACGGCAAAACCATGGCGGAGCTGCCCCTCGATATCAAAAACCGGATCAGCCATCGCGGCACCGCCCTGCGCCAGGTGATCCCGGTCCTGCAGCAGCTGGCCCGGCAGGGCGCTTAAACCTTGACAGCATGGCGGGGTGATGCTACAAAGCGCCTCGCAATTATTCAGCATTTAACCACTCAAAATATTGGAGGACATCTGTCATGGAAAGAACGTTTGCCATCATCAAGCCCGATGCTTTTGCCGCTGGCTACGCCGGTAAGATTCTGGCCCGTATCTATACCGAAGGTTTCAAAGTGGTCGGTCTGAAGAAACTCTACCTGAGCAAAGTCGAAGCGGAAGGGTTTTACGCCGTGCACAAAGAGCGCCCCTTCTTCGGCGAGCTGACCGACTTCATGAGCAGCGGCCCCTGCATTGTGCTGGCCCTGGAAGCGGAAGGCGCGATCAAGAAGTGGCGCGATCTGATGGGCGCGACCAACCCGGCCGAAGCCGCTGAAGGAACTCTGCGCAAGGAGTTCGGCGCCTCGATCGGTGAGAACGCCACCCACGGCTCCGATGCTCCGGAGACCGCCGAATTCGAGCTCGGCTACTTTTTCAACGGGCTGGAACTGCTTTAATTCGCGGCAGAAACAGCTTGTCAGTTGAAAAGCCCTTCGGGTACAATCCGAAGGGCTTTTTTCGTAATGGTTTCAAGAATTAAGAGGCATCATTGAGTCACGGAAAAATCGATCTGAAGGGGCTGACGCTGGACCAGTTGCAGCAGCTGCTGGTCGACCTGGGCAAAGAGACGTATCGGGCCAAGCAGATCATGCGCTGGATCTACCAGCGCGGCGTCACCGATTTCGAACAGATGACCGATCTGGGCAAGGATTTTCGCCAGAAGCTGGCCGAACGGGCCTGTATCTCCAGCTGGCAGCCGGAGGCGGTGGAAGAGAGCCGCGACGGCACGAAGAAATACCTTTTCCGGCTGACCGACGGCGAATCGGTCGAGGCGGTGCGGATTCCGATGGACGAAGGGCGGGCGACGCTGTGCATTTCGACCCAGGTCGGCTGCGCCATGCAGTGCCAGTTCTGCCTGACCGGCAGCTTCGGCCTGACCCGCAACCTGCGCCCGGAGGAGATCGTCAACCAGGTCTGCGGCGTGATGGCGGACGGGCCGATCGGCAATATTGTCCTGATGGGCATGGGCGAGCCGCTGCATAACCTGGAGAACGTGGTCGCCGCGCTGAAAATCCTCTATCTCGACGACGGGCTCGGCTTCGGCTCGCGCCGGGTGACCCTTTCGACCTCGGGGCTGGTGCCAGAGATGAAACGCCTCTGGGAACAGGTTAAGGTCAACCTGGCGATATCGCTCAATGCGACAACCGACGAGGTGCGCGACCGGTTGATGCCGATCAACAAAAAGTACCCCCTGGCGCAGCTGATGGCGGCCTGTCGTGAATATCCCCTGGGGCCCCGGCAGCGGATCACCTTCGAGTATATTCTGATTCGCGGCGTCAACGATTCGCTGGCAGACGCCAAGCGGCTGGTGAAACTGCTGCACGGCATCCGTGGGAAGGTGAACCTGATTCCCTTCAATGAGCATGCGGGGTCGGAGTTCAAGTGCCCGGACGAAGCGACCATCAGGGCCTTTCAGAGCTACCTGCTCGACCGGCAGATTGTCGCGATCCGGCGGGCCAGCAAGGGGCAGGATATTTCGGCCGCCTGCGGTCAGCTGAAGGGTAAATTGGACAAACTGACGGAATAAACCAATTATCTGTTATTGTAAGGAGCTGAGCATGTCTCAACCTGTTATCGGAGTTATCGGCGGCAGCGGTCTATATGAAATTGAAGGGCTGACCGAGGTCCAGGAAGTTGTCCTGGAGACCCCCTTCGGTGCGCCCTCGGACGCCTACATCACCGGCACCCTGGGTGGGGTGAAGATGGTCTTTCTGCCCCGTCACGGTCGCGGCCACCGCTTTCTGCCATCGGAAGTGAACTACCGGGCCAATATCTTCGGCATGAAAAAACTCGGCGTCGAACAGATTATCTCGGTGTCGGCGGTCGGCAGCATGAAGGAGGAGATCGTTCCCGGGCATATTGTCATCCCCGATCAGTTCTTCGACCGCACCCAGGGCAAGCGCGCTTCGACCTTTTTCGGCAACGGGGTGGTCGGCCATGTGCAGTTTGCCGACCCGATCTGCGGCGCTCTGGCGGATATCCTCGCCGAGGCGGCGACTGCGGCCGGAGCAACCGTGCATCAAGGCGGTACCTATATCTGTATCGAAGGGCCGAACTTCTCGACCCGGGCCGAGTCGAATATCTACCGCGGCTGGGGGGTGGATGTGATCGGTATGACCAATGTGCCCGAAGCACGGCTGGCCAGGGAGGCGGAAATCTGCTACGGCACCGTTGCGCTGGCCACCGATTACGATTGCTGGCATGATGGACACGATGATGTTTCGGTCGAAGCGGTGATCGCGATCATCAAACAGAACGTCGCCAAGGCACGTGAAATCATCGTCGCTGCCAGCGAGCGGATCGTCACTCAGCGAAAACAGCGCGATTGCGCCTGCGCCAAGGCGCTTGAGTTTGCCATCATGACCGACCGGAACCTGATTCCGCAAGAGACGAAACAGGCCCTGGAGGCGCTCATCGGTAAATATCTCGACTAAAGGAAATACGTTAAATCGGTTTTTCTCGATTTGTGTGAAGTGACGCGGGCTTTTGCCGCTTTGCGGAAAAGCCGTTATACTGGAGCGAAGGAGGCCGTGACGATGTTTGTACAGCACAAACAGTTGAAGTTTCTCAACGTTCCACCAAGCAAGGTGTCGCGCCTGAACACCTCTGCCTACAGCATTCAGTTGGCGTTGCCCGATTACAAGCCACAGATGGCTGCGGCCTACCTGGTTGCCCTGGCCGGTGGTGCCAAGGTGCTGGTGGTGGTCGGTCTCCACCTGGCGGAGAGTAAAGCTTCGGTGTTCTTCGTCCCCAAGCAGGGCGAGGTGCCGGTCGAGGAAGCAGAACGGGTCTTCGAGGAAGGCTTCGTGTTTGCGGAGTCGATGGGCTTTGTGCTCAACGAAACCGATTATCATCTGATGTCCAATCAGGACCAGCAAGAGCTCTGGGCCTCGATGCCGATCAGCAAGCTGTCTGACCAGGCCAGTGGGGCAATTTCACCGGCGGATCAGACCAGTCGAAGCGGCTCGAAGGATGAGCTCGATTCTTACCGCCAACGCAGTCTCGAAAGTTTGGGACGTTTTTTATCTTCATTGTAATTCAACCGGAGGCCTCATTGTCCTGCCTAAGACTGTTTCTCTCCTGCCTGGTCGTAATTTCTCTGTTCGGCTGCGTTTCGACGAAAACGCAGCAGCAAAGTGAGACCCAGCAGGCCGACGTGCACTACAAGCTGGGGGCCTCGCAACTGCAGGGAAACAATCCGACGCTGGCCCTCAAGGAGTTTTTGCTGGCGATCGAAAATGACCCGAATAACAGCAAAATCCAGGCGGCCCTGGCGCAGGCCTATCAGCTGAAAAAATCCTATCAGAATGCCGAAAAGCATTATCTCAAAGCCTTGGAACTGTCGGACAATGACCCCCGCTATCAGAACAATCTGGCTTCCCTGTATCTGGACATGGAGGAGTGGGACAAGGCTGCCGACTATTTCGGCCGGGCCTCAAGCAATCTGCTGTTTGTGAATTCATATGTCGCCCTGACCGGCAAAGGATATGCCTATTATCGCAAGGGGGACAATCCTGCCGCACTTGAGGCGTTGCAGGAAGCGTTGGCCATCGCCCCCCTCTATGCGCCGGCGCACTTCTATAAAAGTGAAATCTACCGGAACCTCGGCCAGGCAGAAATCGCGCGAGAATCACTTGAGCGAGCGATTGAGTTATCTCCGCAGTATGTCGAAGCGCGCTATCAGCTGGCGGTGTTGCTGCTCAATGAAGAGCAGCTAGATGAAGCCGCTGAGGAGTTTCAGGCTATTGTCAAAATGGCACCTGATTCCGAGTGGGGGGTCAAGTCTGCCGAGCTGATCAAAGCGCTGAAGAATCGCTGATTCAAAAGTTCTGCTGTTGCTCGCTGCGCACGACTGGACAAGCACCCAGTCAAGCAGTAAGCTTTGCAGCAGAGCCTCTCTAGTCTACAGGAAATCTGCCATCGCCATGATAATACAGTGCCCAGAATGCAAGTCCCGCTACCGAACCCGAGTGCTGGCTACCGGACAGTCGCCTCTGCAGATCAAGTGCCCGCAATGTTCGCATCAATTTATTGTCAGCGCTGAAACGCCCCATCCTGACAGCCAGTCAGCCGATGAAGGCCTGCCGAATATTCTGCTGGTGGATGACGCCAGGTTCTTTCGCGAACTGTTGAGTGATCTGCTTGCGGATTACAAAGCCAACCTGCTGACCGCTGACAATGCCGAAGACACCTGGGTCCTGCTGCATCAGCAGCGCGTCGATCTGCTGATCGTCGACATCAACCTGCCGGACCGAAACGGCCTCGATCTGATCAAGGATATCCGTGCCGACGCCGACTTGAAAGCGTTGCGGGTTCTTGCCATCAGCGGAGTTTACCGCAAGGACGACGACGCGCTGGCCGCAATCCGCGCCGGTGCCGACGATTTCATCAGTAAATCCTTCAAGCCCCACGAACTGTCCGAACGTATCGACAAACTGCTGAAAAAATGATGCTGCTCGACGATGTGACCGCGGCGACTGAAATTCTCCAGCCATGGCTGCCGGAGAGTCGTCCGCAGCTGGCGATTGTCCTGGGCTCCGGGCTCGCGGATCTGGCGTGGCAACTCGCGGAGCGACAAACCATCGCTTATGACGATTTGCCCGGTTTCCCGGCATCCGGGGTGGCCGGACATATCGGTCAGCTGCATTCAGGCCAGCTGTTTGGTCGCAGCGTCCTTGTCTTTCAGGGGCGTTACCATTGCTATGAAGGCTATTCTGCCTGGCAGGTCACGGCGCAGGTACGTCTCGCCGCCGCGCTTGGTTGCCGGCAGCTGCTCTTGACCAATGCTGTCGGCGGCATCTCTGCACGACTGCAGGTCGGTGATTTCATGCTGGTTTCCGACCACATGAATATCGGTAACGAGAGCCCCTTGCGTGGCCGCCCCGAACGTGAGTTTCTCGATCTGGGAAATCTCTATAAGCAGGACTTCTATATTTCGTTACAGGAGCGCCTGGAGAGGGAAAAGATCAGCCTGCAACGCGGAGTTCTGGCCTGGATGCTGGGGCCGACGTATGAAACTCCTGCGGAAATCCGGGCGCTGGAAAGGCTGGGCGCAGATGCCGTCACCATGTCGACCATTCCGGAGGCAATCGTCGCGCGGCTGTGTAATCTACAGACGGTTGCGCTCTCCTGCATCACCAATCTGGCGTCCGGCAAGCACAGCTCATCCCTGGACCATGAGGAGGTGCTGGCATCAGGAACGGGCGCCACGGAAAAGTTTCAGCGACTGCTGAAACAGTTGTTTGAAGTTTGGCTTGGGTCAGAATAGTTCATAAGATTCGATACTTTAGCTGTATTTGGGAATGCTTGACAGGGGGGGCATTGCTGGTAGACTTAAAAAAATCATACGCAACTACAAATAAGGTTTGTCATGGAAAAAATCTTGATCGTTGACGATGAAGAGAACGCGCGCATCGGCTTGAAAAAATTACTCAGCCGGGAAGGCTATCAGGTCGATGCTGTCGCCAATGGTTTTGAAGCGCTTGAATTCCTCGATCGAGAACCGGCTCAACTGGTGATTACCGACATCAACATGCCGGAGATGAACGGTCTGGTTTTTCTGCGCGAGCTGAATCGGTCCCACCCAACGACCAATGTCATTATGGTGACCGCCTATGGAGGTGTCGAATCTTATCTGGAGGCGATGAACCTGGGGGCTTTTGAGTATCTGAACAAACCGGTCAAGCTTGATGAACTCAGGGTGGTCGTACAGCGTATTTTTAACGGCCGCTTGCAGCAAGCCAACTGACACAATGGTTTGATTAAATCTGCGAAGGAGATGGGCCATGAAAGATTTCACGACAATCCTGATCGCCGTTGATTTCTCCGATAGTTCAGATAATGCCTTTGAGATGGCCCTGGCGATGGCGAAAAAGTTTTCCTCGCGGCTGCTGGTTCTGCATGTCATCAATGAACCGATTGATCTGCGCGGCTTTTACGTGCCCCATATTTCCTTTGACAAGCTGGAAGAAGAGATAGAAGAAGGGGCGAAGAAGATGATGGAGAGCTTCTGTCGTCGGCATATGGACGGCTTCGAGAACTACGAAACCCTGATCATGCCCGGCTTGCCCTATGATGAAATTATCAAGCAGGCCGCTGAACACAAGGCCGAATTGATTGTACTTGGAACCCATGGTCGCGCCGGTTTGGATCATGTGCTGTTCGGCAGCACCGCTGAAAAAGTGGTTCGCAAATCGACGATACCAGTCTTGACGGTGCGTCTCGACGATGCCGTCAAAGAATAGTACCTCATTGAAATAGCTCCAAAAAAGGCAGCCGGCTGGCTGCCTTTTTTGCGTTCAGGTGCTTGTCAAAACCTGCCAGAAAAGGGTATCCTGCCTGATCGTAAACAGGTGCCTGGATGATGGGAACGCTCTGTAATGGATCAGCTTCAAAGCCGTTTTGCCGGAGAAAAAATTCTGATCACCGATGATGAGGAAGTCATCGTCGAGCTTGCCACGTTGTTGTTGAAAAAGCGCGGTTTTCAGGTTCTGACGGCACATAATGGCGAGGAATGCCTGAATCTTGTCGCCACGCAGCAGCCAGCGTTGGTGTTGCTCGACTACATGATGCCGGTTATGAACGGTTTTGACGCTCTCAAACGGATCCGCCAGCATTATCCGAACACCTATGTCATTATGTTCACCGGCAAGGGGAGTGAAGAGGTCGCGGTCGAGCTGATGAAGGCCGGGGCGGCAGATTACCTGCAGAAGCCTTTTGCCAACCAGAATCTGCAGGATCGCATCGATTCGGTGTTGCAGATCCGCAAAGTTGAGATAGAGAATCGGGAGCTGCTGAAAGAACGTGAGTTTCTGCAACGTGAGATCGTAGACTGGAACCGGGAACTTGAGCAGCGGGTGCTGCAGAAAAGCCGCGAGCTCGAATTGGCTCACAAAGAGATCATTTTGTCGGAGAAACTTGCCGCTCTGGGGCATATCGCAGCTGGAATGGCTCATGAAATACGCAACCCTCTCAACTCAATCAACCTGTTCGCGCAGATTTTGAAGTCGGCTCCGCAGCTCGATTCTGAAAATCAGGATTACGTTGACAAAATCGCCCAGGAGGTTGAGCGGATCGACACGATTCTGGTTCAGATGCTGGCCGCCAGCAGAAAGGACACCAAGAAACTCAACCGGGTTGATCTGGCGGCAATCATCGAAAAAGTTCTCCACGATTCACGCGTACAGCTGCAGGCGCAGAATATTGAGTTGCATCTCGATCTCGATCCTGAGGCTCCAAATATCAAGGCCGATCCGCTGGAAATCGAGCAGATCTTCACCAACCTTATCGGTAACGCATTGTTTGAAATGCCCGCCGGCGGAAAATTGGCTGTTTCCCTGACCAGCGATGCGGAAAAACTGCTGATCAGGGTCTATGACTCTGGCCCGGGAATCCCCCAGGAAAACCTGACGCGAATTTTTGATCCGTTTTTTACCACCAAGGAAAAAGGCACCGGGTTCGGTTTGTCGGTCGTCCTGCGGGTCGTGAACGGTTGCGGCGGGAAGGTCTGCGCTGACAACCTTCCGGAGGGCGGAGCCTGCTTTTCCATCGAGCTGCCCCTTTTGCCAAGCGCGGTCCATTAAGACTCCATGGCGTTACAAATTCGCGAGATCACCCTGCGACTGGATGAAGAGGAAGCTCTTCTGCCGCAGAAAATTTCCGAGACTCTTCAGCTGCCGCTGGCTGACATCCGGAGCTGGGAAATTGTCCGCAAAGGGATTGATGCCCGGCGCAAGCCGGATGTGCTGCGGGTCTATACGCTCGAATTTCAGGTCGCCGATGAAGCTGCGTTGCTGTTGCGGCAACAGGGCAATCCCCGTCTGGTCAGGGTTGAATCTCACGCCGGGCCATTCGTTTTCACCCTGCGAACAGCCCCGCGGGTCATCGTTGTCGGCATGGGCCCGGCCGGACTTTTTGCCGCCCTGAAGCTTGCCGAAGCAGGCGCCAGGGTGACGCTGCTGGAGCGCGGTCAGCCGGTCGAGCGGCGCGTGCTGGATGTCCGTAGATTCTGGCAACAGCGCGATTTCAACCCAGAAAGCAACATGCAGTTCGGCGAAGGGGGAGCGGGGACCTTCTCCGATGGGAAATTGACCAGCCGGCTCAACCATCCTTTGATGAGGCAGGTGCTGGAAACCCTGGTGCGTTTCGGTGCTCCCGAGGAGATCCGCTATCAGGCGAAACCGCATGTCGGGTCCGATTGCCTGCGGCTGGTGCTGCTTAATTTTCGCAGACAGCTGCTTGAGCTCGGGGTCGAGATCCGCTTTGGCTCCCGCTTCACCGGTTTCAGTATGGCTCGGGGGCGGGTTGGCGCGGTGCAGCTCGATAACGCCGCTGAGCTGGCCTGTGAGCAACTGGTGCTCGCCCTGGGGCACAGTGCCCGGGACAGCTATCAGCTGCTGCACCAGCTGGGGGTGCGCCTTGAAGCCAAGCCGTTCGCCATTGGGGTCAGGGTGGAACATCCCCTTGAACTGATCAACCGGATTCAGTACGGTATGGAAAAGCACCCCGTGCTGCCCGCGGCGGAATACAGCCTGGCCTGGAACGACAAGCAGACCGGGCGCGGCGTCTATTCCTTCTGCATGTGTCCCGGCGGACTGGTGGTGAATGCCGCGTCCGAGTCGGGGGGGATCGTGGTCAACGGCATGAGCAACTTCCGGCGTAATGCAGAAAACTCCAACAGCGCGCTGGTGGTCAGCGTCCGGCCGGAGGATTTTTCCGCCGCCGACCCGCTGGGCGGAATCCGTTTTCAGCGTCACTGGGAGCAGGTCGCCTATCAGCTCGGCGGCGCTGACTGGAGCGCTCCGGCCCAGCCTTTGCTCGAATTCTTCAACGGCAAGGGTGGCCGCTTACACTCCTCCTGCCAGCCGCAGGTGGTCCACGCCGACCTGCAGGAGGCATTGCCCGATTTTGTCGTCAGCGGGCTGCGCAGCGCGCTGCCACACTTCAACCGGCGGATGCGCGGGTTTGTCGGGCCGGAGGCGACTTTGATCGGCGTGGAAACCAGAACTTCGGCGCCGCTGCGGATTCTGCGTCATGACGACTATGAGTCGGTCAGTCATCCGGGCCTGTTCCCGGCCGGCGAAGGGGCCGGCTATGCCGGCGGCATCATGAGTGCTGCCGTGGATGGGCTCAAGGTTGCCGGCAGTATTCTGCAGCGCTATCAATCGAACTGAAAAGAGGCGATTTTGAAACAGGTATATGTCAATCAGATCAGGGAACGGGATCAGATCGAGGCGGTATTCATGGTGCGTGACAAGATCACCGCCATGGCGAAAAACGGCAAGCCGTATATGACGCTGAAATTGATGGATCGCACCGGCGAGGTCGAGGGGCGGATCTGGGATCGGGTCGATGAATTCTCCAGCTGCTTTGCCAAGGACGATTTCATTCTTGTCAGTGCCAAAGCCAGTGTTTATCTGGGTAAGATGCAGCTGGTGGTGCAAAATCTGAAACGGATCGAAGAGGAGATGATCGATCTGGGCGATTTTCTGCCGGTTTCTGACCGAGACCAGCAGCAGATGCGCAGCGAGCTGGATCAGCTGCTCGATTCGTTGACCGACCCGCATATCGAAGCCCTCTTGCGGGCCTTTTTTGACGATGGCGAGTTTTTCGACTGCTACCGAAAGGCTCCTGCCGCCAAGGGGATGCACCACGTTTATCTCGGCGGACTGCTGGAGCATTCGTTGGCGGTTTCGGCCCTGGCCAACGATGTCGCGGCGCGCTATCCGCAGATCAATCGCGACCTGCTGCTGGCCGGCACCCTTTTGCACGATGTCGGCAAAGTGGCGGAGCTGAGCTACCGGCGCTCCTTCGACTACACCGACGAAGGTAAGCTGCTCGGTCACATCATCATCGGCGTCCAGATGATCGAGGACCGGGTCCGCCAGCTCCCCGATTTCCCCCAGGAACTTGCGGTGATGATCAAACACCTGCTCCTCTCTCATCATGGCCAGTACGAATTCGGTTCCCCGAAGCGGCCCAAATTTCTCGAAGCGGTCGTACTCAATTTTATCGACGATCTGGATTCCAAGATCAACGGCATTCAGACCCATATCGACAAGGAGCCGCAGAGCGAAAGCAGCTGGACCAGCTATCATCGTCTTTACGACCGGTATTTTTACAAAGGGTCTGCCGCGCAAAAGCAGAACCTTGCCGTTCCTGCTTCAGAATCGACAGCTGCAGCACCGGCACGACAACCGCAGAGCCGACCCAAGGCGGAGAAAAATCGTTATGACAAGCCGCTTGGGGCCACTCTGGCGGAACAGCTGAAAGAGAAGAATCTCGATCTGTTTACAGCCATCGCGGACAAGGGTGAGAGAAATGATTCTTGAAACCCTCCCGACCGGTCCGTTGCAGGTCAACTGTTATGTTTTAGGCTGTGAAGCGACCAGGAAGGCGGTCGTCATCGACCCCGGCGGGGACGCCGATCAGATCCTGCGTCTGCTGCAGAAACACCAACTGCAGCTGCAGATGGTGATCAATACCCACGGGCACTTCGATCATATCGGCGGCAACCTGCAGCTGATCGAAGCGACCGGCGCCGAACTGGTGCTGCATGCCGCTGACAGCCCGCTGCTCGAGCGGGCCGCCGAACATGCCGCGGCCTTCGGTTTGAGCGCCACGCAGTCGCCCGCGCCGCAACGGCAACTGCAGGGCGGAGAGCGGCTTCAGGTTGGCGAACTGCTGCTGGAGGTCATCCACACTCCTGGCCACACGCCAGGCGGTATCTGCCTGCTCGTCGAGGGTCAGCTGTTCGTTGGTGATACCCTGTTCGCAGGCTCGATCGGCCGCACCGATCTGCCCGGGGGCGACCATCAGCAGCTGATCAAAAGTATCCGTGAGGGGCTGTTGCCACTTCCCGAGACGACGGTCGCCCACCCCGGACACGGGCCGGCAACCACAATCGGGCGGGAAAAGCTCTCCAACCCGTTTTTACGTTAGGAGACAAGCATGCTGCAGGGCAAGACTGTCGTACTCGGCGTCAGCGGCGGGATCGCGGTTTATAAAGCGGTGGAGCTGCTGCGCCTGTTGACCAAGGCCGGCGCCGAGGTGCATGTCGTCATGACCAAGAGCGCCCAGCAGTTCGTCACCCCGCTCACATTTCAGACCCTGTCGGGAAACCCGGTGCATACCGACCTGTTCAATCTCTATCAGGAACAGGAGATCGGCCATATCTCTCTGGCCGACCGTGCCGATCTGTTTCTGCTGGCTCCGGCCACCGCCAACCTGATCGGAAAAATTGCTCAGGGACTGGCCGACGACCTGCTGACGACCAGCGTGATGGCGACCAAGGCGCCGGTACTTCTGGCTCCGGCGATGAACAGCAACATGTATGAAAACCCGATTTATCAGCGCAACCAGAAACTTTTGCGCGAATACGGTTACCATCTGCTGGAGCCGGCAACCGGCGAACTGGCCTGCGGCTGGCAGGGGCAGGGGAAACTGCCCGATCCGGAGCTGATCCTGAGTGCAGCGAAGTCGGTTCTGGCCCCCAAGGACCTGTTCGGGTGCCAGATTCTGATTACCGCCGGGCCGACCCGCGAGGAGCTCGATCCGGTGCGCTACCTGACCAACTATTCATCGGGGAAAATGGGTTATGCCATCGCCGCTGCCGCTCGGCAGCGCGGCGCTTCAGTCACACTGGTGAGCGGACCGACCAACCTGAGCGTGCCGGAGGGGGTGAGCTGCGTATCGGTCTGCAGCGCCGAGGAGATGCGCAGCGCGGTTCTTGAACACTATGAAGCGGCCGATATCGTCATCAAGGCGGCGGCCGTGGCTGACTATCGACCGGTCCGGCGTGCCGAGCAGAAGATCAAGAAATCCGGCGATGAGCTGGTTATCGAGCTGGAGAAAAATCCGGACATACTGGCGGAGCTGGGTGAGCAGAAAGGCGCCAGGGTGCTGGTCGGCTTTGCCGCTGAGACCGAGCGTCTGCTCGCCCATGCCGCCGAAAAGTTGCAAAAGAAGCATCTTGATCTGATCGTGGCCAACGACATCACCCGGGAAGGGGCCGGGTTTGATGTTGATACCAATATCGTCCGCTTCCTGCATGCCGATGGGCGGGTCGAAGAGTTCGATCTGATGGGCAAGGATCAGGTGGCCAATCAGCTGCTCAACCGCGTTGCCCTTCTTTATCAGGCTAAACGACCGTAAACAGCGGCAGGATTTCGTCTGGATCGGTAATCCCCAACTTGAAGCGCTTGCGCAGTTCTGTCAGGATCAGCTCCGAGTCTTCGGCGCGCAGCTTGCCATCGAGCCAGAGCAGGTTGAGGTTTTTACGGATCAGCTTGGCGGCGGTCAGTGCCCGGTCGCCGGTCGGATCGGCGTTCCAATAAGGGCTTTGCTCGTTGCCGAGAATGCCGTTGATCGCTTCTAAGCCCAACTGCATGTATTCGTCGTGTTCGGCGGCGGCGAAGTCCCATTTCGAGCGCTCGGCCATTGAGAGGAGCAGCTTGTTCCAGTTCTGCAGGCGACTGACCAGCATCATCGAGTTGAACAGCTGCTTGTTGGTGCGGAAGGAAAAGATCGTGTCGGAGAGGATCCGGCTGAGCACCAGGTCGAGCTTGCGATTGTCGTTTTTCGCCAGCTTCTGCGCGAGCTGCCAGACCTGCTCGGGAACCCCGGTTTCAGCCCGAATCTCCCAGTAGGTGTGTTTGAGGAAGCTGGCGTTGTAGGTGCGGGCCATTTTGCAGGGAACAAAATAACTGTGGGCGATGGTATCTGCCGCGAGATGGGCCATATAGCCATAAGCGCAGGCCTCGTAGGCGGGGCCTTCCTCTTTCGCCGCGGCGAGGATTTTCCGGGCCACCCGCCAGTTATGGCAGTGCTCAAGGTAGTGGGTGAATTTCTTCCCCAGGGTGATGTCCGGGGCAACGCAGCCGTAAAGAAAATCGAACGGCTGGGCGGCCAGCAAGGCCTGAAGGGCCTGCGGCAACCCCTGCGGATTTTCCAGCAGCCGCGCGCCAAGCATCAGGTGTACGCCGACCCCCCAGGCGAAAACATCAGTCGGCACCAATAGTAGCAGAATCAGCAGAAAAATAAGGCGCATCAAGCCGCCTCCATAGCAATTGAGGACGTCACAGCGGACAGGACGAAAAGACGCCATGCCCGATAAAGTATATCACGAATGCCGCCAGCTGATCGCCCAGGGTCGGGCTGTGCTGGAAGATCTGCAGGATTGGGGTTTCAGCACTGTGCCCGCTTTCAGTGACGAACTGTTGCCGCCCTGTCCGGTCGGCCAGTCGCCGGAGCAGGCGATGCCGGCGCAGTCCTGTCGCCCGGTATCCCTCGACGAACTCGAAGCGCAGCTGCAAGGCTGCAGCCGCTGTCCGCTGTGTGAGAAACGGCGGAATATCGTCTTCGGCGTCGGCAATCCTCAAGCCGACCTGGTTCTGGTCGGAGAAGCTCCAGGACGCGAAGAGGATGAAAAAGGTTTTCCCTTTGTCGGCGAGGCCGGCCGGCTGCTCGATCGTATTCTGTTTGCCCTCCAGCTGTCCCGACAGGATGTCTATATCTGCAACGTCATCAAATGTCGTCCGCCGAATAACCGTGATCCGCAGCCGGACGAAATTGCCTCCTGTGAGCAGTTTCTCAAGGCCCAGTTGGCGATCATCCGGCCCCGGCTGATTGTCACTCTGGGGCGGTTTGCCGCGCAGACGCTGTTGCAGAGCAAGGATCCGATCGGGCGCCTGCGTGGCCATTGGCATGAATATCAGGGGATTCCGCTGATGCCGACTTATCATCCGGCCTACCTGTTGCGCAACCCCGCCGGCAAGCGGGATGTCTGGGAAGACATGAAGCAGGTCATGCATCGGTTGAGCGGCTGAGTTTCAGGCGAAAATATCGATGAAAATTCCTGGGCGAGGCGTGTCTGGTGCGGCCAGGCGTTGGTAGCTTTCGACCGGTGGAGCGGCGCTCCGAGCGGGATATTCAGGGGCAGGGGCAGACAATTCAGGCGGTTCGATGGTGCTGTCGAGGCTGAAACGTTCCTGCTTTAAGATGGCGCTGGGCGTGTAAAGCTCGACGTATTCGGCGTCGATGATTCCAGAAGGCTGCTGCGGGGAGTCTTTCGCATAAGTGTCGCCGGCTGACGCCTTGCGGCGCTCGATGGCCCTGTCGACTGCATGGGAACCGGGTGCGGAAGAGTTGGAATGCGTCTGGGCCGGTATGTTGGCGGATTGGATACGCACAACGAAAACCTCTGCTATAAACTTAACTCAATTTCACTCGCTATAAATATACGTCTATTGAGAGTGGCAGGCAAGGCGGATAAGCACAGTTCCAGGAGCAATTAGAGTGGTTCTGCAATAATCGCTGCTCTCTGCTCGGCTGTCAGGCTCGCGACATACTCGCTCATGCCGCGTAACGAGTTGCCGAGGAAATAACGTTCCCGCGCATGGATGTCCTTCTCCAGTTGGCCGATATTGCGATAATTCG
>CALZHR010000156.1 GCA_945787335.1 uncultured Desulfuromonadales bacterium | reverse complement strand
CTGTCGTGACCACCACCCATGCCCGGCATTCTTTCATCCCACTCCTTGCCGTGGCAGGTGAAGCAGGAGGGGCCGCTGCCGCCCATCAGGTTCATGCCGTGGCAGGCAGTGCAACCGTTGGTGTAGGGGTAGTCCTTGCCCGGCATGTGGAAGGCGCCGTCTTCGTTGTCGGTGTGGCCGGGAGGAGCGCCGCCACCTGGCATCATTTCATCCCACTCTTTGCCGTGGCAGGTGAAGCAGGAGGGGCCGCTGCCGCCTTTCAGGTTCATGCCGTGGCAGGCGGTGCAACCGTTGGTGTAGGGGTAGTCCTTGCCCGGCATGTGGAAGGCGCCATCTTCGTTGTCGGTATGGCCGGGAGGAGCGCCGCCACCTGGCATCATTTCATCCCACTCCTTGCCGTGGCAGGTGAAGCAGGAGGGGCCGCTGCCGCCCATCAGGTTCATGCCGTGGCAGGCGGTGCAGTTGTTGCTGAACGGCTTCTCGTAACCCGGGGCGTGGAAGGCCTCGCAGCCGTCGTCATACTCCCGCTTGGTGTGGCTCGGCGGAGGAGTGAATGACGGGCAGGCTTCCTTCATCATGCAGGCGGGATCCTTGCAGCAGTCCGGATCCTTGCAGTCGATGAAGCCGTCACCGTCGTTGTCGATGCCGTCGTCGCAGTCTTCCATCATCGGCTGTTCGCAGGCCGGATCCATGGCGCAGTCCTGGTCCATGCAGTCGACCATGCCGTCGCCGTCGTTATCGACGCCGTCGGTGCAGTTTTCTGGCATCGGCTGGGGTTGGCAGGCAGCATCCATGGTGCAGTCGGGGTCGTTACAGTCGGCCAGGCCGTCAGCGTCGTCGTCCATGCCGTTGTTGCAGATTTCCGCAACTGGCGGGCAGGCCGGGTCACCGATACAGTCGGGATCCATACAATCGATCATGCCGTCGCCGTCATCATCAAGATTGTTGCTGCAGATTTCTGGTTCAGGCTGTGGACAGGCCGGATCACCGTTGCAGTCCTGATCATCGCAGTCGGTAAAACCATCACCGTCATTGTCCATGCCGTCGGTGCAGTTGGTTTCTACCTGACAGGCCGGATCGGCCGTGCAGTCGCTGTCGGCACAGTCAGTGAAGCCGTCAGCGTCATTGTCCATGCCGTCGGTGCAGTTTAGCTCCGGTAATGGCGGCGGACCGCAATCCGGGTCGGCACCGTCATAAAGCAGGTCACCGTCGTTATCCAGGCTCACCGTAACCGAGGCAAACTGCTCTTCGGAGCCGTCGCAGGAATCGAGACCCGTCCCGGCGTAGCCCGGTGGATTAATGTTTTCCGGCTCCGGGATTAAATTCATATGACATTCGGCACAGCTTGCGGCCATGCTGTTTTCGTGATGGGCGACCAGGCCAGCCAGTCGATGGCACTGCACGCAATTCGACATGGCTGGAGGAAACCCGCCGTGGCAGGCGCTGCAATCGGGGTTGGCAGGATCTGCGGGGTTGGTCGGGGCAGCATGTGTCTGGTGGTTGGCATTAGCTGTCCCGCCACTGAAGATCGGGTGGCAGCCCGAACAGTTGGAAAAATTTGGAAAGGCTTCCGCGTTCGGCACCCAGGATACGAGCACGACCAGAACGGCCGCGCCGATAAAAAGTGGTGCAAGTTTTCTTCTCTCTCTTCCCATTTCCTCTTCCTCTCTTTCTTGGCCCTTCGGGTTGAATAAATATTTCGCCAGGCGAGCTTGCCGGCGAAACCATTCCCTCCTGAATTTCGGCAAAGGACACACAGTTTCCCAACATCGTGCGTGAAGACAGCATCAGCCGTCCAAGAAATGGTGGCAGGTCCATCCCTTGTGACGAGCTGATAAGAGAAAAGGTTAGATGAAAAGCTCGAAAAATCAACTACTTTTATTGTTTTAATGAGAGCTCCTTTGATAAAAAAATGAGCTTGGAAAATGGTTTTTTGCTAAGGTTTTTTTGTTCTGTAATTTTGTTCGCTTAGGGAGTTTTGAAAATGACTTTCGTTTGCTGGAGGAGGCCCCGGTAAACAAAGAAACCGATTTCTGGCCATCTGGGCCCTACTCAGGGCCAGCACCGGGCTTGTCGCGTCAGGAAAAAGAGCGCTATAGTTGCCGCTGTTGAGCTCTGAACAGTTAAGAAAACGGGTTTGTTCATGCAGAAAACCCTGATCACCCTCGGTATCGTCATTCTCCTGACCGGCCTGCTCTGGCCCTGGCTGAGCAAGCTGCCGTTCGGCCGGCTGCCGGGGGATATCGTCATCGACAAGCCCGGCTTCAAGCTGTTCTTCCCGATCACCAGCATGCTGCTGGTCAGCGGTCTGCTCTCGCTGATCCTGTGGTTTTTCCGCAATTAGAGGTGCCCATGAGACGACGTGAAAAAGCCGTGACCGACCGGATTGCCCTGGAACAGATCCTCTGGCAGGGGAAGGTCTGCCACCTGGCGATCTCTGACCTGCCGACCCCTTATCTGGTGCCCTTGAACTACGGTTACCGCAATGGGATGCTCTATTTCCATTCCGCGCCGCAAGGGCACAAGATCGAGCTGCTGCGCCGTCAGCCGCAGGTCAGCTTTTCCGTGGTCATCGACCTGGGGATTGTCGAGGCGGCCGCGGCCTGCAACTGGGGAGCGAAGTTCCGCAGTGTGATCGGTTCCGGGCGGGTCGAATTCATCCAGGGGATCGAAGAAAAACGCGAGGCGCTGCAGGTGCTGATGGCCCAGTATGCCGAAGGGGAGTTCGATTTCCCCGCCGAGGCGGTGGCCGAAACGACGGTGTTAAGGCTGGTCATCGAGCAGATGGTCGGCAAACAGTCGCGAATCTGACGGCGATGTGGCAGAAAACCCTCCAGGCACTTAAAGAGCTGCTGCGCGAGGCCCTGCGTACCAGCTTCGAGTTGTTCAAAATTATCGTGCCGATCAGCATCGCCACCCGCTTCCTGCAGCAGTGGGGCGTGGTCGATCAGCTCGGCGTGCTGCTCGGCCCGGTGATGGAGCTGGTCGGCCTGCCCGGGCCGATCGGCCTGGTCTGGGCGACGGCGATGGTCACCAACCTCTACGGCGGCATGGTGGTTTTTGCCTCCATCGCTCCTGAACTGAATTTGACCGTGGCCCAGGTGACCGTGCTGACGACGATGATGCTGGTCGCCCACGGCCTGCCGGTCGAGCTGCGCATCGCCCAGAAGGCCGGCACCCGGTTCCGCGCTATGGCGATCATCCGCATCGGTGGGGCGCTGCTGCTCGGCGGCCTGCTCAACCTCGGCTACCAGCTGACCGGCACCCTGCAACAGGCCAATCGGGCGCTCTGGAACCCGCCGGCGGTCGATCCGACCTGGAGCGCCTGGCTGCTCGCCGAGCTGCGCAATATCGGCTCGATCTTCCTGATCATCCTCAGCCTGATGGCGCTGCTGAAAATTCTGCAGAAGCTCGGCATCAGCGACCTGATGACCCGGCTGCTCGAACCGCTGCTGGCGCTGCTCGGCATGGGGCGGCAGGCAGCGCCGGTGACCATCATCGGCATGACATTGGGTTTGAGTTACGGCGGCGGGCTGATCATCCAGGAGGCGCAGTCGGGGCGGCTGAGCAAGCGGGATGTCTTTTGCTCCATCGCCCTGATGGGGCTCTGCCACAGTTTGATCGAGGACACCCTGGTGATGATGCTGCTCGGCGGTCATATATCCGGCGTGTTCTGGGGCCGCTTGGTCTTCTCGCTGCTGGCGGTCTTTCTGCTCGGCCGGTTGATCCGCGCCCTGCCGCAGGCCAGCTTCGAGCGTTACCTGGTGCGGCGGACGATCGCGGAACGGAAATTGGAGGATGAAGAGGTGCGCTGTTGCTGATCTCGATCATTGTTGCGATGAGTCAGAACCGGGTGATCGGCAAGGATGGCGGCATGCCCTGGCATTTGCCGGCCGACCTGCAGCGCTTCAAGCGAATCACCATGGGCCAGAGCCTGTTGATGGGGCGCAAGACCTTTGAATCGATCGGCCGGCCGTTGCCCGGGCGGGAGACGATCATCCTCAGCCGCGATCCCG
>CALZHR010000155.1 GCA_945787335.1 uncultured Desulfuromonadales bacterium | reverse complement strand
GCTTACAGCCCGCGGCAGGCGGGTCGGTTCTTCAGCACGTACTGCTGATGATACTCTTCGGCCCGCCAAAAGGTATCGGCCGGGGTAATTTCGGTCACCACCGGCTGCTGGTATTTGCCGCTGGCGACCAATTCTGCCTTCGACTGTTCGGCAACCTGGCGTTGCTCTTCGCTCTGATAAAAAATCGCGCTGCGATACTGGGAGCCGACGTCCAAGCCCTGGAAATTGAGGCTGGTGGGATTATGCTGTGCCCAGAACCGCTCCAGCAGTTGAGCATAGCTGATCACGGCAGGATCAAAGTTCAGCTGTACCGCCTCGGCATGCCCGGTTTCGCCGCTGCAGACCTGCGCATAGGTCGGGTTCTCTGTCTCCCCGCCCATATAACCGACCGCTGTCTCCTGCACCCCGTCGAGGGTACGAAAGGCCTCTTCTACGCCCCAGAAACAGCCGGCGGCAAAGGTTGCCCGTTCCATCAGCTTCCCCTTTCCGTTTGTTCTCGTCTCTATTCAGCAGCTGTTGACCGACCCGGTAACGGGAGAACTACAATGCGGTCCGGCCACAGCGCTTACCCTTGTCGAGCGACCAGTTGCCAGCCGCCTGACGTAACCCGTCCTCCCATTTTACGGTAATCCGGCTCTTTTCTGCCAGTCTGCTCGAAATCTGCCGCACCCTCACCAGGGACTACTCCCGGCTGAACAGCGGAAAAGACACCCCGTGGCCGAAACGATGGAAGGAGACATCTCGCCGGACCTGCGCGAGAGCCGTGCCGACAGTCGATAGCTACAGCAAACCCAACGCCAGCAGGTTGATAAAGCCGATCAGAAAACCGAGCAGCGCACCGAACAGGTTGATGTACTTGAACTGTTCTTTCATGATCCCCATCAGCAAGCCTTCAACCTGCAGGATATCGAGGCTGTTGACCTTCTCCTCGACCATTTTTCGGACATTCAGGGTCTCCACCAGCCGCGGGGCTTCTTTCTTCAACATCTCTTCTACCAGCTGGCAGATGGCGCCTTCCAGCTCCTGGCGCAGATCGCCGGGCAGCTTGGCCGACAGCAGGCCGAGCGGCTTGCGGTAGATCCAGATTTCGCTCTGTTCGGTGAGGACCGTCTCCAGCGCTGCACGCGCCTCGGGCGCGCGGAGCAGCGCGAGCATTTTGTCCGCCAGCTGGTTGCGGCCGCGCTCCAGCCCGCCCTCCGGCAGGACCGTGCGCAGCAGGTTGTCAAAGGAGCGATCCTTGATCCGGTCGATGGCGCTCTCGGTCAGAATCAGCGCCGTATCGATGGTGCGCCGCGACTGGATCGCCTCAACCACCCGGTCGCGGACAAAATAGCGGACCCCGGTGACCTTTTCATACGGCAGCTTTTCCAAGTAGCTGGAGAGGGAGCGATCGAGCAGGCCATCCACCCGCTCGCGCAGCAATTTTGCCAGCTGTTGCTGGGTCTTTTCCTCTTTCAGCCAGCCGGCAATCTCATCCCCCGCCTTGTCGAGAAAGTCGGGGATTTTATCGTAGATCTTGTTCAGGTCGATAAAGCCGCTGAGCAACCCGGCCAGCCCGCCGAGCGAGTCGAGGAAGGAATCGATCGCCTTTTTGCCCTTGCCCACCAGCCGCCTGCGGAACTCGGGGTCGTACAGCATGCCGCCGAACTTTTCCACCAGCGGCGGCAGCTCTTTTTCCAGTTGCGTCAGTAAAAGTTCGACCAGGTCGGCCGGCAGCAGCTCGCGCAGGGGGCGTTCGCTGGCGAACAGCTTGTCGGTTTTCTGGTCGACATAACCACCGACCGCCGCCGCGACCTTCGGCGAGCTGAAAAACTCGCCGTACTTTCCGTCCAGGTGCAGCTGCAGATCGCGGTAGCGCTCAGGGGTCAAAAAGCTCGACAGGTCGCGGGCCAGCAGCTGATCCCCCTGCCGCTTCAGGTAGTCGCGCAGCCGGGTCTCGAAGGAGTCGCTCTGCAGGTAGTCGAAGATCAGCTTGATCAGCTTGCCGCGCAGCAGGTCGACCAGCTCCCGGAAGCGGCCGCGGAAATGGCCCGGCACCAGCGTCTCCAGCGGCCCCAGCTCCCGGTCGAGAAAGATGCCCAGCTTATCGGTCACCGCCAGCCGCAGCTCGCGCTGGATCGAATCCTTGCCGAAGGCCCGGCCGACATCATCGACGGTCAGCAGGTGCTCACCGACCATCTCGCCCATCTTGACCGCCAGCTCACCCCGCTTGGCGGGGATAATCCCCGGCGTCAGCGGAATCCGCAAGCCGAGCAGACGCCAGGCCCGGAGCGGCCGGAACAGCATGCGGATGGCGATGTAGTTGGTCACATAGCCGATCAGCGCCCCGAGCAGGGGGGGAATCAGATATGGTAGATACTGCTGGTATCCCATGAATATGCTTTTCACCTGAAAAGTAATGAAACAAACAACTCAATCAAAGTCTTAGCCACCAAGTCACAAAGACACCAAGAAAACCTGAACTTAAAGGTTTGTTATTCTCTTGGTGTCCTGGATTCTTGGTAGCTAAGACCTTGGGGTTTTAGTTTTTCACCAATTCCCCCAGCAAAGTTCCGGGGCGGCTCAAAAGCCTTCAGATACGAGGCGCCCGCAGACGTTGGAGTGAGGCGTAGCGCAAGCTACGTCGCAACGACATAAGTCAAGGGGAACGAAGTAGATGAGGGATTTTCAGCCGTCCCCCCTACTGGTCCATTTCGATGAGGGAATGATCGCCTATATTCATCCGCCGCGGCGAACCGGCCAGGGTCACCGCATCCCCGAGCAGGGAATGATCCAGAATCAGGTTGCTGACCTTGTTCTCGGCGTTGATGATCGAGTTACGGATCACGCTGCTTTCGATAACGCTGCCGGCGGCGATCGATACGTTCGGGCCGATGATCGAGTTCTTGATGACCACCCCCCGCTCTACGTGGACCGGCTCGATCAGGACACTGTCGATAGCCTCGCCATGAATGTGATGGCGCCCTTTCAGC
>CALZHR010000154.1 GCA_945787335.1 uncultured Desulfuromonadales bacterium | reverse complement strand
CGGCTGAATCGGCTTCAATCCTGACCACCCCTGCCGGGCTGACGGCCAGGACGATGATCTCTCCGGCATGCTGGCTCAACTCGGCAACCATTTGCTCTGCAATAGCCAGGTTGGGAATACCGAGATTACGCGCCAGCAGCTGAATGTGCGAAAGGCTGTTGCCGGCGTTGCGGGTGAGAATCCCGGCCACCGGCGGCAGTTCGGCAATCGTTTCCGGGAGCAGGTAGATGCCGTCGGCTTGGTACTTGTGACCGACTGGATCGGTGACAATCTCCAGGCGGCCACGGGCCAGCCCCGGATTGAGGGGCTGCAATCCGGTCACCGGTTGTTCGAACATGCTCTGGCCGGCACCACGGAGCTGTTGACTGTCGTTGAGCAGGCTGTCGATCATCAGGGCCAGCGGCATCAGGGGGCTGGAGCGCAGTCGTTCCTGGAAAAAGTTATTGACGGCGGGCTCGAGCCGCGCCAGGCGGTTTGCCGGCTGTTCGAAATGGAAGCGCAGGTTCTGTTCTGCCCAGCGACTGATACGGGTCAGATGGCTCAGCTCCCGCTGATAGGTTGTGGTCGACAGCGGTTTTTTCAGCAGGGCGCGGATTGCCTGCTGCTGACTGGACAATTGCCGGCGGGACAGAAAACCGATGCCGTAGAGGGCATCGAGACCCTGCTCAATCCAGGCCAGCCGTTGTCGGCGGCTGGCCTCGGGCAGTTTCTGCAACAGCTGGTTGGCGCTGCGGTAGAAGGCATGTTCGAGGTCAAGGCTGTTGATCAACCGGTCGAGTTGGCGGTGGGGATCGGAGAGCCTGTCCCGTGCGGCGCGACTCTGTTGCAGTAACTGGCTGGCACGGGAAAAACGGATGAAGGCCGACAATTCAGCTTCATCCCCTTGGGGCCGATCCGCACTTTGCCCGAGACCGAGTTGATAGGCATCGCCGAGTGGCTGACCGCTCGGCAGGGTGACCAGCTCGATCAGTTCAGCGAGACGCTGGTAGCGGTTCGCCTTTTCACCGCTGGCCTGCCGGCCCGCCAGACGGACCTGCGCGGCGTCCGCTGTTTCCGGCCAGGTGTGCAATTTGATCCGTAAGCTCGTGAAGCCGGGGTCCTGCTGCTCGATATCAAGCGCCAACTGGCGCATTTCTGTCAGGGGGACATGGTGCCCACCGTGCGGTAGCAGGCGGACCGCTTCGCGCAGCAACAAAAAGTTTTTGTCGTTCATTTCCGGCTGAACGGTCAGTTCCCGCAGCAGGGCTTCGCCTTGCCGGTTTTCGTCCTCATCCTGGATCGCTCCGCGGTAGTAACGAGCGCGACGCAGGATCCAGCCGTCATCCGCCTTGATCAGGTATT
>CALZHR010000153.1 GCA_945787335.1 uncultured Desulfuromonadales bacterium | reverse complement strand
GGAGCGGGAAAAGATGATCGAGACCCACCTGTCGCTGGTCGAATTTCTGGTCGACCGGATGATGACCCAGGTGCCGGCCTTCGTCAGCCGCGAAGACATCCGCAGTGCTGCGCTGATGGGGTTGATGGACGCCGCCAACCGTTTCGACCCGCGCCGCGGGGTGCTGTTCAAGACCTTCGCCGAGCGACGGATCCGCGGAGCGGTGTTCGACGAGGTGCGGCGCATGGACTGGTTCTCCCGCTCGCTGCGGGAAAAGCAGTCGCGCCTGAACCGGGCGACTGACGAGCTGGGCAAGAAGCTTGGCCGCGCTCCGGATGATGGCGAGATTGCCGCGGAGCTGCAGATGGAGCTGGACGACTTCCGCGAGCTGCAGCTGCAGGTCAGCCAGCTCGGCTTCGTCAGCCTGCACGAGAGCCTGGATGACAACGACGAGCGGGGTACCTCCTTTATCGACAATCTCGAGGATACGTCCCAGGCGAGCGTCCAGGAGCGGATCGAAGCCAACGAGCTGACCCACGAACTGGCCGGTTACCTGGAGCAGCTTTCAGAGAAGGAGCGGCTGGTGGTCGCCCTGCTCTACTACGAGGAGCTGTCGCAGAAGGAGATCGCCGAGGTGCTTGAGCTCTCCGAAGGGCGGATCTCGCAGCTGCACAGCCAGGCGCTCGGCAAACTGAAGCTCAAGATGAAGCGCAGCATCAATGCGCTGCGGGGCGGAGGCTGAAGATGCCGGCCGTGGATCTGCCCACCCTGCTGGTTGGCGGAATCGCCCTGCTGGCCCTGCTGCTGGTGGCCTGGCAGCTGCTGGTGAGCCGCCGGCTGAGCAACCAGCTGACCGCGCTCAGGCAGCAGCTGGCGGAGTTCGATCAAGCGCAGTCGCTGGAAACGCCGGTCAATTTTTCGACCCGCCTCGATTCAGCCGAGCGTCAGCAATCCGGGTTTCCGGCCGGACTGCGCAACTCTCCGGAGAAGTACCGCTACGTCGCCGCCCTGGCGGAACAGGGGCTGGACGCGCAAGGAATTTCCGCCGCTCTCAAGCTGGCGCCGGCCGAAGTCGAACAGCTGCTGCAGCTGGCCCGGCTCAAGCCCCAGAAGCCGCTGTCCTGAGCGGCTAAAGATTATTTCACGCTGAGTCGACAAGCAGACTAACCTGATGGAGATGGAGCAAGACGATGGCAAGTGGCAAATATGGCGCAGTCGCGGGATTGATCGGCCGGATGCAGATGATGGAGAACATCAGCGAGCATCTCGCCTCGATCAAGGTGCACTCCTACAAGAAGGGGACCCCGACCTTTCAGGCTCAGCTTGCCGAAGCCAGCTCCGGATTGGCAACCAAGGGGACCAATTACGTCAAGGTGTCCGGTGAGGCGATCGATTTCACCCCGGGACAGCTCGAATTCACCGGTGATCCTTTGCACATGGCGATCAACGGGGACGGGTTTTTCCAGGTGCAGCAGAGCGACGGCAGCTTCGGCTATTCCCGCAAAGGTCTGTTCCAGCTCAGCCCGGAAGGCGTGCTGGTCGATTCCAACGGCCTGCAGGTGATGAGTGCCGCTGGCGGGCCGCTCAACCTGCCGGCGCCCGATGTGGACATCGCTCCCGACGGGAATATCTGGTACCAGGGACAGCAGGTCGGCCAGATCGCAGTATTTCAGTTCGCTGACAATTCCCTGCTGACCCGCTCCCGGGGCGGGATGTTTCTGCCGGTCGACGGCGCCCAGCCGAACCCGCACCCCGCGCCGCAGCTGGCACAGAAGAACCTGGAAACCTCCAACGTCGATATGATGCAGACCATGGTGCGCATGACCTCCAACCTGCGCGCTTTCGAAGCCTCGCAGAAGGCGCTGCGGATCTACAGCGAAATGAGCAGTAAGATGGCCGAAATCGGCCTCGTCCAGTAACGGATTTGACCGGCTGCGTGCGTGGCCGAGAAGAAGGAGATCGCAAATGATCAGGGCACTTTGGACCGCCTCAACCGGCATGCAGTCGCAGCAGGTGAACATGGACGTGATCGCCAACAACCTGGCCAACGTCAACAGCTCCGGCTTCAAGAAGAGCCGCGCCGATTTTCAGGACATCCTCTACCAGACCAGCAAGGCCGCCGGGACCGGCGTCGATGGCGGCGAAGTTCCCACCGGAATCCAGGTTGGTCTCGGCTCCCGGGTGGCGGCGGTGCAGAAGGTCTTTACCACCGGCGATTTCCAGCAGACCGAAAACGAGCTCGACCTGGCGATCGAAGGGCCCGGCTTCTTCCAGGTGACCCTGCCGGACGGCACCGATGCCTACACCCGCTCCGGGGCGATGAAAAAGGACAGCACCGGCCGGGTCGTCTCCTCCGACGGCTATCCGCTCTTCCCCGAAATTGTGGTGCCGGAAAATTCGACCTCGATCACTGTCGGGCCGGGGGGCACGGTCGATGTGATTCTCGACGGCGAAAGTACCCCGACGACCGTCGGCAACATTGAGCTGGTCCGTTTCGGCAACCCGGCCGGGCTGCGCAGCCTGGGGCGGAACCTGTATTCGGAGACCCCGACTACCGGCGCGCCGGTCAGCGGCACCCCGGGCGAAGAGGGCTTCGGTTCCCTGTCGCAGGGTTTCCTGGAAGGGTCAAACGTCAACATCATGGAAGAGATGGTTAACATGATCGCCGGGCAGCGTGCCTATGAAGTCAACTCCAAAGCGATCCGCACCGCGGATGAAATGCTGCAGATGACCACGCAGCTGGTTCGCTAAGGGCTATCAGATGAAACGCCTGCTGATCACCCTTTCATTGCTCTGCGTCCTGCTGCCGAACCTGGTTCTGGCCAGCCGCGGCGATTTGCAGCTGATCAGCCAGGACGAGATGGCCGGGGTCCTCAACGACTATCTGGCCGAAGCCTCGCAGCAGCTGCCGCGGGTCGAGCTGCGGTTCGCCGCCATGCACCTGCCGCAGCCGTTCAAGGTGCCGCAAGGTCGCCTCGCCTTCCAGGTGATTCCGGCCAAGCCGGAGATCATCGGCAGCCGCCGGGTCACCCTGTTGACCCGGGTGGATGACCAGCTGGTCGGCAATCAGTCGATCCGCGTCGAGCTTGAAGCGCTGGCCGAGATCGTCATCGCGGCGGACAACCTGCGCCGCGGAGACCTGCTCGGCCCCGACAACGTCAGTCTGCAATATCAGGACATTACCACGTTGAAGCAGCCGCTGTTCGCCGCTGAGGATATCTACGGCAAGCGGCTCAAGCGCTCGGTGCGGCTCGGCCAGCCGCTATTGGAAAAACAGGTTGAGTTTCCGCCGCTGATCAAGCGCGGCGACCGGGTGAAGATTCAGGTGCAGCAGGGCGCACTGTTGCTGACGGCGGCCGGCGAAGCCCGCCAGGACGGCCTGCGGGGGGAAAGCATCAAAGTGATGAACAGCAACTCGCGGCGTGAAATCCTCTGTCGCGTCATTGCACCCGGGCTGGTGAAAGTGGGGTATTGAGATGAAAGGATATTTCTGGCTGATGGCGGTCATGCTGCTGCTCTCCGGTTGCGCCACTCCGGCGAGCCGCATCGATCTGAACGAGGTCGAGCCGGTCGCACCGATCATGACCGAACCGCAGCCGCCGCAGACGGCCGGGTCGCTCTGGACTGAAAGCCGGGGCGGGCTGTTCCGCGATATGAAGGCCCGCACCGTCGGTGATATCGTCACCGTGGCGATCACCGAGACCGCCAGCGCCAGCAAAGAGGCGAAAACCTCGACCAGCCGCGATAGCTCCATGTCGGCCGGGGTGACCAACCTGCTCGGACTGGAGCGCCAGCTCGCCTCGCTGACCGGCCTGAGTGATGCCAGCTCGCTGGTCGATGCTCAGGCCAGCAACGATTTCGAAGGCAGCGGCAAGACCTCGCGCAAGGAGAACCTGGTCGCGACCCTGACCACCCAGGTGATCGAGGTGCTGCCGAACGGCAACCTGCGGATCAAGGGGAACAAGACGGTGACCGTCAACAGCGAAACGCAGATCGTGCAGCTGAGCGGCATCGTTCGGCCTTCGGATATCAGCACCGCCAACATCGTCACCTCGAACAACATCCTCAATGCGCGCATCGCCTATGTCGGCGATGGCGTCATCAGTGACAAGCAGCAGCCCGGCTGGATGGTCCGCGGGCTGGATGCGGTCTGGCCATTCTGACGGGAGCACAGATGATGAAAAAGCTGATTTTTATCACCACCGTTCTGCTCCTGACTCTCTGCGGTCTGTTGAGCGCCTCGGCCGAAGCCTCGCGGATCAAGGAGCTGGCGCAGCTTGAGGGGGTGCGCTCCAATCAGCTGGTCGGCTACGGCCTGGTAGTCGGACTGAACGGCACCGGTGACAGCGCCAGCACCCAGTTCACCATCCAGTCGCTGGTCAACATGATGGAGCGGCTCGGCGTGACCGTGGATCGAAACAAGGTCAAGGTCTCGAATGTCGCGGCGGTCGTGGTGACCGCCGACCTGCCCCCCTTCGCCCGGGCCGGCAACAGCATCGACGTCTCGGTTTCTTCGGTCGGCGACGCGGAGAACCTGGCCGGCGGAACCCTGCTGATGACCCCGCTCAAAGCGGCGGACGGCAAAATCTACGCCGTGGCTCAGGGCTCGCTGGTGGTCGGTTCGCTGGCCTTCGGCGGCAAGGCGGCCAAGGTGCAGAAGAACCACCCGACCGCCGGCCGGATTCCCGGCGGGGCGTTGGTCGAGCGCGAGGTGCCCTTTGTCTTCGGTCAGCAGCAGGCCCTCAACTACCGCCTGAAAGATTCTGATTTCACCACCATCTCGCGCATGAGGGAAGTGATCAATGCGCATTTCGGCGCCGAGCTGGCCCGGGCTCTGGATGCCGGTCAGCTGCGGGTGCAGGTGCCCGACAGCTACCGCGAGCAGGTGGTCGAATTCGTTTCGCAGCTGGAACTGCTCGAGGTGACTCCCGACAGCCTGGCGCGGATCGTCGTCAACGAACGGACCGGCACCATCGTCATGGGGGATCGGGTGCGCATTTCGACCGTGGCGGTCTCGCACGGCAACCTGAACCTGGTGATCAGCGAGAAGACCAACGTTTCGCAGCCCAACCCGCTCTCCAGCGGACAGACCGTGCAGACCCCGGAGACCCTGGTCGATGTGGCCGAAGATAAAGGCAACCTGGTGGTGCTGGAGCAGGGGGTCAGCATCGGTGACGTGGCCGCGGCATTGAACGCCATCGGCGCCACGCCGCGCGACCTGATCGCCATCTTCCAGGCGATCAAGGCGGCCGGCGCGCTCTACGCCGACCTGGTAATCCTCTAAACGGAGCGCGTTATGGAGAATAAAATCGACCCGCAGCAGCTGCTCAGCCAGGCCCTCGCCGAAACCCCGAAAAAAGTTCCCGGGCGGGACCCACAGAAACTCAAAGTGGCGGCCCAGCAGTTCGAGGCGGTGTTTGTGCAGCAGATCTTCAAGGAAATGCGCAAGACGGTTCCCGAAGGGGGGCTGATCCCGCGCGGCAACGCGGATGATATGTACACCCAGCTGCAGGATATGGAAGCGGCCAAAGTCATGGCCGAACGCGGCGGCATCGGCCTGGCCGAGCTGATGCTGCAGGATTTGCTGAAACAGAATTGAAACCACTCCAACCGCGCCGGCAGCATGCAATCAGCTGCCGGCGTTTCATTTTCTCCCGACTCAAGTCCGCAAAAAAAGCTAAAGAATAATTCTCCTGCGTCGATAAAGTGAATAAGAAGACACTACTGGGTTCCGCGAACTGGAGCCTGGGTTCTGATCCTGAGAGGCAGCGGCAATCAGCCGACAGAGCGCTCTCAGCAGGACGCGATGGAATTCATGTTCGCTCGAGGCTTTTGCGCCAGAAGCGAATGGAACAGGGGACGAGGTAAGGAGTTCATCATGGTCGATAAAATTACCGGTGGCAAGGGGTTCGGCCCTCTCGATAACGTCAAGCGCAGCGACAAGGCCGGCGCAGGAGCCAAAACAGGCCCCAGTGACAAGGTCAGTTTCTCCAGCGTGCTGCAGGATGCCGGCAAAGCGCAGGCGACCAATGCCCCGCAGGATACGGCTCGCGTCGAAAAACTGCAGGCCCTCAAGGCGCAGATCGACAGCGGTACCTATCGTCCGGACCTGGAAAAGGTCGCCGCCAGCCTGCTCCCCTTTCTGATGAAGGATGCCTGAGATGCCCGGCGCCGATTTGAAAAGCAGACTTGAAGAGCTTCTCGCGCTGCTGATCGAAGAGCGCGAGCGGGCCATGGCTCTCGATATGGCTGGACTGCAGAAGGTGGTTACCGCCAAGGAGGCGCTGCTGACGGACTTGAATCCGCAACCGGAAGAGGTTGCCGGCCTGGAGGAGCTGCTGCGGCAGATCGACCAGGAGAATCGTCGCAACGCCTTTCTGCTCTGGACCGGCCTGAACTGGGTTCGCGACCTGATGGGTTTTATGGGCAAAGCGGCGATGCCGCAGGTGTATGGCGGTGGCGGCCAGTCCCGCGCCCTGACCGAGGGCGGCCGGCTGCTGTCCGGGACGGTGTAAGATGGGTGGCGGACTCAATGCAGCACTGAACTCGGGGCGAACCTCGCTGCAGACCAACCAGAAGGCGATCGAGATCACCGGTCTGAATATCGCCAACGTCAACACCCCTGGTTATTCGCGGCAGAGCCCGAACCTGACCCCCTATCCGGCCCTCAATTTCGGCGACTTTTTCATCGGCACCGGCGTCAAGGTCGGTTCGGTCGAACGGGCCCACGATGTATTTCTCGACGGCCAGATCAAGGACAAGTCCTCGGAGGTCGGCCTGGAAAGCAGCATGGCCAACCCGCTGGCCGAAATCGAACGGTCGATCGGCATCGGCGAAGGCAGCCTGTCGGATGAATTCGACCAGTTCTTCGACAGCTGGCGCCAGCTGACCACCAACCCGGGCGGCGAGGTGGAGCGGCAGATGGTGCTGCAGCGCGGCGACCTGATCTCCCGATCTTTCCGCAACATCTATGATGAAACCCAGCAGGTGCGCAAGAATATCAACTCCACCATCACCTCGCAGATCGACGGCGTCAACCTGCGCCTCGAGGAGGTCGCGCAGCTCAACAACCGGATCTCGGCCCTGGAAACTTCCGGGCAGGACGCCAACGCCGATCGCGACCGCCGCGACCTGCTTTTGAAAGAGCTCTCCGGGATGCTCGGTGTGACGACCTTCGAAACCTCCAACGGCAACGCCTCGGTGGCTCTGGCGAACGGCATGCCGCTGGTCGAAGGCACCACCGTAACCCGCCTGGAAGGCTATACTTCGGGGGTCGATACGCAGCTGCGGCTGAAGTTCGGCACCACGGACATCGATATCGACCGTACCGCGTTGGGTGGTGAATTCCGCGGCCTCTATGAGGTCCGCGACGTGACCATCCCCGATATTGTCAATCGCCTCGACCAGCTGGCGTACACCTTCGCCACCGAGATCAATACTCTGCACCAGGCCGGCACCGGTCTGGACGGTGTGACCGGGCGGGATTTCTTTGTTCCGCCGGCGGCGGTGGCGGGCAGTTCCTCGTCCCTGACCATCAGCATCAGTGCCACGGCGGAGATCGCCGCCGGCAACAGCAATGCTCCGGGCGATAATCTCAACGCCCTGAGCATCCTGCAGCTCGAACAGCAGCAGCTGATCGGCAGCGATACCCTGGTCTCCTATTACGGCAAGATCGCAGCGACCGTCGGGGTTGAAGCGAATCGCAATCGGCAGGCGCAGCAGGGGGCCGAAGACAGCCTCATCCAGCTGCAGAATCTGCGCGACGGCATCGACGGCGTCTCTCTTGAAGACGAGATGATCGACCTGCTGCAATACCAGAAAGGCTTCGAGGCCTCGGCCAAGTTTCTGGCGACCGTCGATGAGATGATGGGAACGCTGCTGACGTTGAAAAGGTAGGTAAGTCATGAGAGCAACGCAGACGACAACATATCGCAGCCTGCAGGCCTTTCTCGATCGGACCAGCGACCAGCTGCAGAAGCTGCAGCTGCAGGCCGCGACCGGGAAACGCCTCAACCGACCATCGGATGATCCCACCGCGATCAGCCCGATGCTCAGCGCCCGGACCCAGATTCAGACCTCGAATCGCTACATCGAGACGATCGAATCGGGGTTGGACCGGGTCGATAATATGGACGGCTTTCTCGACAGCATCGAAAACACCCTGGTGCGGATTCGAGAAATCAGCATCGCATCGGTCAATGGAACGTTGAATGCGGAAGACCGCCTGACCTATGCCGATGAGGTTTCGCAGCTCCGGTCCCACCTGATCGACGCCGGCAACGCCCAGATCGACGGCAAGTTCATCTTCGCCGGCTTCAGCGAAAAGACCAAGCCGTTTACCTTGAACCCCGATTACCCGGCGATCGACCCGAACCCGCTTGACTATAACGGCGATAACGGGGTGATCGAATTTGAGATTTCCCCCAACGAATTGATAGACATCAACCTCACCGGCAACGCCCTGATGCTCGGGGATGCCGACAACGATGGCAGCACCGATCCGGGGATGGTGGATATTTTTGCCGTCGTCACCTCGATCGAGGAGGGGCTGCGGGCCAACGATCCGAATGCGGTTGCCGCCGAGATGGATAAGCTGGAGGTGGGCGCGAACCAGATCCGCCGTTACCGCAGTCTCAAAGGCAACCTCGGCCGGCGCCTCGAAGTGGCCCGCGATCATATGGAGCAGATCAAGATCGATATGGAAGAGCTCCGCTCCCGCTTTGAGGATGCCGATATTCTGGAGACCATCACCAGCCTGCAGCAGCAGGAGAACAGCTTTCAAGCTGCCCTGAGCGTGACCGGGCGGGTCTCTGAGCTGTCGATTCTCGACTATATCTAAGCTGCGTTACCGCAACGAAATTCTGGACAGAATCTTAGTCTCTGTTAAGCTTGATGTCACCTGCTCCCGGAGAGGAGCGGGCAGCCCCGGCCAGGGAGGGCACTATGCTGGTACTGACACGAAAAGCAGGCGAAGGGATCATTATCGGTGATGATATTCGGATTACCGTGGTCGAACTCAAAGGGGGTGGCGTGCGGATCGGTATCGACGCGCCGCGCGAAATGAAGGTGCACCGGCAGGAGGTCTACGACCGGATTCTGCAGGAAAACAAGGAGGCCACCCAGTGGAACATTGCCGATCTCGATGCCTTGAGCAGTATCCTGAATGTGGAGAAGGACAAGAAATGAGGAAGATACAGTCCCGTTTCGGTGAAATCGAATACGACCCCAGCAAAACGCTGAGCTTCCCGGAAGGGTTGATCGGTTTTGAAAGCCTGCGCGATTTTATCGTCATGCCGAATATCAAGGAAGGGCCGTTGTTCTGGGTCCAGAGTGCCGAAGACCCGGCGGTGGCCTTTGTCCTGACCGATCCGACCAATTTTTTCCTCGACTACCGGGTCGCTCCCGACCAGCGCGAACGGAAAAAACTGGGAATCGCAGAGACCGGTGAGACCTATGCCTTGTCGGTGGTCACTGTCCACCAGGACAAGTCGGTCACCCTCAACCTGCAGGCGCCGATTCTGTTTTCGCCGGAGAACAACCGTGCGATTCAGATTATTCTCGAAAAGGGGGATTATCAGCCGCGGACGCCCCTGCCGCTGGTGGAGCCGCGCCAGAAACAGGAGTGAGATTCTGTCACTGCGAACCGTTTTTGAATGAATGCCGCTATCCGTAAGGATCAGCGGCATTTTTTCGTTTGGAGGGGATTGCTTGCAGGGGTTGAATGGTTTTTTATTTTTCGTTAAAAAATTCATTTTTTTGGCATGGATAGTGATATATTTCTCTGGGTCTGGCGCTAATTGCCAAATATTTGACTCGGTTTCCCACCACAGGGGAATGAATGCAGTTTGAGAAAAACATAAAATTGATCACCCAGCGTTGGCCAGAGCTGGCGGAGCAGCTGCACAAGGCGCAGCAACCAGAGCGGCTGGAGGCGATTCAGAACGCACCTGCGGAGACCATTTCGATCAATGGGATTCAGCTCAGCAGTCGCTACGACCGGCAGCGCGAAGCCCAGCTACAGGCCGGCTTGATCCCCCATCACAGCGCAAAAGCCTGGGTTTACGGACTTGCTTCAGGCGACCTGCCGCGTTGTTTGCTGCGCCGGGCCGGGCTTCGGCAATTGACCGTTGTCTTGCTGAACCCGGAAGTTGAGCGAGCCTGCCTGGGCTTTTTCGAGCATGCCGACTGGTTGGGTGACGAGCGGGTATCCCTGGTTACGGCAGCGGAGGAGAAACAGGTGCAGTTTCCATTTGCCTGTGCTCCGGCCGGCCTTTATCTGGCGGATGACGCCTCGGCGCGTTTGCGCGACCAGCTGCACCTGGAACTGGCCACCCCCTATATCCGGGGCCTGCACAATAAAAGGCGCGGCTGGTACCTGCAGCGCTTTCGGGACAATGAAGCGATTATTGCGACCGATGGCGATGTCGCCGAACTCTTTGGCGCCTGGCCCGCAGCCGATATCGTGGTCGTCGCGGCGGGGCCGACCCTGGCCGACCAGTACGAGTGGCTGCTGAAGGACCGCGCCGCTTATCGTTTGATTGCCGTCGATATGGCGGCCCGCTCGCTGTTGCAGCAGGGGCTGGTGCCCGATGTCATCGTCTCGATGGACTCTTCACCGAATCTGTTTGCCAAGGCTTTTGCCTCGGTTCCGGCCGACCAGCTCGCAGCGACCACGCTGGTCTACTCGCCGTTCGTTTTCAAGTCACTGCTCGACTTCTGGCCGGGCAAGCGGCTGGTCGCTTATGCCGCGGGCGAGATTTTCAGCGAAATCGGCAGTGAGCATTATCACTCAAGCCTGTTCTCCTCCGGGAGCGTTCTGCATCCGGCGGTCGACCTTGCGGTTCAACTGGGCGGGACAAGAATTATTCTCGCCGGCGCCGATTTTTCTTATCCGAAGCAGCGCAGTCACGTTGCCGGTGCCGGCCTGGCTCTGGACATCAGTCAGGAGCAGAACTGGGTAATCAACGGACAGGGCGAACGGGTGCCGACGTCGTTGAACTTTCGCGGCTATCTCAGAGACCTGGAGAGCTACATCCAGCAGCAGCCGGAGGTGCAGTTTTTCAACTCCAGCCTGGATGGCGCGAAGATCGAAGGAACCACCCTTTGGAAGGGAGGGTTTTAATGGCCGCAGCAGCACAGAGCACAGACTTCAGCCAGGTTGGGCAGAGCTTTCGGCTCGGCATGGAAGCGCAGGGCTGCGCGCAGCTGATGACGCTGATCGACCGGTTGCTGGGCCGGATGCCGGAACTGGCCGCCGAGCAGACCATCCACCTGCAATTTCTGCTCGAACAGGCTCTGGCGGCTCAGCAGCGCAAAGATTTCCTACTGGTGGCGGATATCCTGGAATATGAAGTTGCTCCGCTGTTCCATCCCCCACCTGTCGTGCGAGAGGACGAATAATGACCGCAGCAATCGGCAGCACCTTGCCCGCGAATCTCGATTTCGGGCCGTTTCTGACCAACCTTTACGGCGATCGCTATCTTCACCCGGTGAATCACCTGGCGTTCAACCAATCGGGCTCGGAAGAATGCTACAGACGCTACTTCGGAGAGCGCTTCGGTAAGCAGAAGTGTCTTTATCTGCTGATCGGCTCAGACTCCGGTCTGCTGATAAAGTATTTATCAAAAGTGTCTCTGGGGACGGGGACCCGGGTGCTGATCGTTGAGTTTCCGCAGATCATCTCCCGCCTCAGCGAGGTGTATGATCTGACCGCGTTACCGGCCAATGTTCACTTGACCTCGACCGAGGAGTGGGCGCAGAGCCTTGAGGCACTGAATTTTGTCACCTACGCCTACCTGAATAATATTTTTATTCTTGAATCGATCGGCTCAACCGATGGCCACCTGGCTGACTACAAGGCCCTCTACAAGCAGGTTCAGCAGGAGCTGGAGGAAAAAAACTGGGCGATCAAGGCGAACCTCGGCAACAAGACCTTTTTCGTCCGTCAGCTGCAGAACCTGGCTGAGAACCGGCATCCGGCCAGTTGCCTGAACGATCTCTTCCCGGGCAAGACGGCCGTGCTGCTGGGGGCGGGCCCATCCCTGGATGAAGCCCTGCCCTGGATCGCGGAAAACCGCGAACATCTGGTGGTGATCGCCGTCTCAAGGGTCTCGAAGCGGTTGCTCGATATCGGCCTGAGCCCGGATCTCGTCGTCACGGTCGATCCCGAGTACGTCAGTTTTCAGGTCAGCCGCGATCTGCTCCGCTTCGACTCATCCGTGATTCTGGTCCAGGCCTATCATGCCCATCCGCAGCTGCTGGCCCCCTGGCACGGGCGGCAACTCTACCTCGGCCCCAGGCTGCCCTGGCACTCGGAGTTTTCCGGCGCCAACACGGAAATTCACGGCCCGACGGTCTGTAACAGCGCCGTTGAGCTCGCCTGGAAAATGGGCTTCTCCCAGCTCGTGCTCTGTGGCGTCGATTTGTGCCACACGCCGGAAGGGGTGTCCCACTCCCTTGGCAATGCCGAACGGGAGATCGGCCGCAAAATTACCGATCTCTGGCAGAAAGTGGAGAATAATTCCGGGCAGCTGGCGGAGTCGCCCCCCGGCTACTACGCGTCCGCCGTGGAGCTGGGGCAGCAGGCCCGGCGCTTAAGGGCGGCCGGCTGCCAGTTGATCAACATGTCCGCCCTCGCGGCAAAGATCGATGGTGTACTCTACCGGCCTTTGGTCCAGATCGATGTTGCCAGCATGGAGGACCCGGCGCAAAAGATTCTGCAGCGCGCCTATCCGGAGGATTCTCCGCGCTGGCAGGCCGATCAGTTACAGCGCTTGCGGGCCGAGGTGGCTGGCATGCGGGTGCGGCTGCAGAAAATCCAGAACCTGGCGGAGGAAGGACTGCGTTGCAATCAGGGCTTGTTCGGACAGAACGGCAAACCGGGCGATTTCAAATACAAGAAAAAGATGGATGCCATTGAAAAGACTCTGAATCGGGACTACCAGGATCTGGTTCCCTTGGTGAAACAGTTTGGCTTTGACCGTTTCTCGCAGATCGTCCGCCCGGATGAGCAGGCGGAGTGGACGGATGCGGAGATCGAAGCGGTCGGTCGGCTTTACTACGAAGCTTATTATCACAGCAGCAAGGAGTTGGGGGAGGAACTGGCGGCCGCCGTGGCCCGGCTCGATTGCCGGCTGGAAGAGTTGGCGGAATGTCCCGACCTGGCGAAGCTCTATCCGCAGTGGGAAACTGATAACTTGCACGGATTCAAGTCCTGGCGCTGGCTGCAGAAGCATGGCGCCGACAGCCTGCCGGCGGCGCTGAAAGGGTCACTGCAAGATTCTGCTGAGCAGGCCGAGGCCTTGATTTTCCGGCGCATCGAGGGGTGGGACGGGAAAAACAAGCAGAAGTTTTTCAGCGCGAAAAAAATCAAGACCAAGGCGATGTTTTTTTTCCAGCAGAAGGATCTTGCCGGGTTGACGATGCTGCTCGATGGGCTCAAGACCTATCTGGAGATCGCTGGCGCCGAAGAGCTGCATTGCCTGGTGAGCGGGTATCTGGCGGAACTTGAAGAACGCTATGACGCGGCGCTGGATGCCTATCATCAATTACTCTCTGACGAGGGCGGCCCGTCGACGGAAGAGGCCTTGATGCGCATCGCATCGATCGCGATCCGCCTGGAAGATCGTGATAATGCGCTTCTCGCGCTGGAATGCCTGGCCCAGATCTCGCCCTGTTATCAACCGAATTATGCCGCCATCTTGAAACTGCTCGGGCACTTCGAGCAGGCGGCAGAGGTTTACAGCGACTACCTGACCAAGGCCCCGGAGGATCTGCAGGCGATGCTCAAGCTCGCTCAGCTCTATCTTGAGATGAATGCGCAGGACGCGGCTAAAATGGCCTTTGACTATGTTTTGGACGCAGATCCGGACAATGCTTTGGCGAAATCAATTCTCGAGGAATTGGAGGCAAGAAATGCATGACACGAAATCGATCCTGATCACCGGCGGGACCGGTTCTTTCGGGCGTAAATTCGTTGCTAACCTGCTGGAGCGTTGCCCCTGGATCGAACGGGTGGTGGTCTTTTCCCGCGATGAACTGAAGCAGTACGAAATGTCGCAGATCTTTCCCAAGGAAAAGTACCCGCAGATGCGCTATTTTATCGGCGATGTGCGTGATGAAGGCAGGGTGCGCAGAGCCATCGAAGGGATCGATACGGTTATTCACGCCGCCGCGCTGAAACAGGTTCCGGCCGCCGAATACAATCCCTTCGAGTGCATCAAGACCAATATCCTCGGGGCGAAAAATGTCGTTGACGCCTGCCTCGATCAGGGCGTGAAAAAGGTCGTCGCCTTGAGCACCGACAAGGCCGCCGCGCCGATCAATCTCTACGGCGCAACCAAGCTCTGCTCCGACAAGCTGTTCGTCGCCGCCAACAACGCCAGAGGTTCCCGCGACATCAAGTTTTCGGTGGTGCGCTACGGCAACGTGTTCGGCAGTCGGGGGAGCGTCATCCCGCTTTTCCTGAAACAGCGGGAGACTGGCGAGCTGACGATCACCGACCAGCGGATGACCCGCTTCAATATCACCCTGCAGGAAGGGGTGGACATGGTCTTCAACGCCCTGGAGAACATGTGGGGGGGAGAGATTTTCGTGCCGAAGATTCCGAGCTATCGGATTCTGGATGTCGCTGAGGCGCTCGCACCGGACTGCAAGCTGCGCGAGATCGGCATCCGGCCGGGCGAGAAGCTGCACGAAGAGATGATCACCGAGAATGATGCCTACAGTACCCTGGAGTTTGATGATTATTTCGTCATCCTGCCATCGTTGAACCTGTGGAGCATCCAGGACTACATGACGACCTTCAACGGCCGGCGCTGTCCCAGTGGCTTCAAATACAGCAGCGGGGAAAACAGTGATTGGCTGTCCGTGGAGCAGTTGCGTGAGCTGGTTGAGACCTTCACCCAAACCAAACATTTCCGGCGGCGCGAGGACTAACCGAACCCAGGTTCGCCGCCCTGGCTGGAAATAATCGACGAATAATGAAGCGCCGCTTTCGATGGTTAGAAAGCGGCGCTTTTTTGTGCTGCAAACGAGTGACAGGTTGGTACGGGCGCTTATTTCTTAATCGACCAACTGCTGCTGGTCGAATCGACCAGGCCTGATTCGTCTCTCCGGGTGACCCCGTCCATCAGCCAGATCGAAACGGAACCGTCGGTGTTTCTCCAGAGCACATCCGCATTTCCGTCGCTGTCGTAATCACCGGCGCCCATAATCTTCCACGAGGTGCCGACCTTGCCGAGCTGGGTTCCGCTGCGCTTGGTCGCGCCATCCATCAGCCACAGGGCGGTATTGCCGCTGGTGTCGCGCCAGAGGATATCCGCTTTGGCGTCACCGTCACAATCGGCCGCGGTCTGGATCTTCCACGAAGTGCTGACCTTGCCGAGCAGGTTGCCGCTGAGCTTGGTCGCGCCATCCATCAGCCACAGGGCGGCGTTGCCGCTGGTGTCGCGCCAGAGGATGTCGGCCTTGCCGTCACCGTCAAAGTCGGCAGCGGCCTGAATCTTCCAGGAGGTGCTGACCTTGCCGAGCAGGTTGCCGCTGAGCTTGGTCGCGCCATCCATCAGCCAAAGGGCGACATTGCCGCTGCTGTCGCGCCAGAGGATATCGACTTTGCCGTCGCCGTCAAAATCGCCGGTGTCCTTAATCTTCCAGGATGTGCTCACCTTGCCGAGTAGATGACCGCTCGATTTCGTGATGCCATCCATGATCCAGAGGGCGGCGTTGCCGCTGCTGTCCCGCCAGAGGATGTCCGACTTTCCGTCGCCGTCAAGATCATTGCTGATGTAGCTGTACTCACGTGCGACATAAGTGCCGGAGGAGTAGACATTCTGCCCATCGCTGTCGATGCTCAAACTGATGGCCTGGGGCCGTGTCCACAGGTAACCCTGGGTGCTGTTGGGGACCGCTTTGAATTCAACCTGATGCGTGCCAACGTGCAGGTCCGTGACGGTCGCTCCCGAATCCTGCCAGACGCCACCATCGACCCGCCACTTTGCGCCATCCGAGACCGCTCCGGCGGGAGAAAGCGTGACCGAAAGAGTCCCGCGACCAAAGGAGAGGATCGCATCGGCGACGTTGATCCGTGCCTTGGTGATGCCGTTGCGCGAGTCGAGAATGTTGGCACCCGAATTTTTGAACGAGGTGAGGATATCGCTGACCGTGGCTGCCGGGTTCGCTTCCTTGACCAGCGCCCAGGCGCCGGCGACATGGGGGGTGGCCATCGAGGTGCCGCTTTTGATGGTATAGCCGCCGCTGGAGCTGGCGGCATTGATGCTCGAGCCGGGAGCGAGCAGATCGAGGAGGCTGGCGCTGTTCGAATAGCCGGCCACGGCATCGGCCTTGGTGGTTGCGCCGACACTGATGGCCGAGGAGATGCACGCCGGAAAGGAGATGCCGTTGGTGTAGCCATTGTTGCCCGAGGCCACGAGCGTGGCAATTCCGGCCGAGGCCAGATTGTCGATCGCCTGCTTCAGCGAGGGCGAAGCGCCGTCGCAGCTGGAGGTATAGTAGCCGCCGCCCAGGCTCATGTTCACCGAGGCGATGTCGTAGCTGTCCTTCAGCGCATAGACCCGCTCAAGTCCCTCGATGATATCGGAGGTGTAGGCAAGGGCGCAGGGCGCAGGGCTCGACCCGCAGGATGATTGCGAACTGACCTGCGAGAATATCTTGACCGCGATGATGTCAGCGGAGCGCGCGACACCGAACAGAGACCCGTCGTCCCCGGCGGCGATGGCGGCGACGTGGGTGCCGTGCCCGCAACCGGAGATCGAGGTACTGCAATCACTGCCCGAACCGGAGGCTGTCGAAGAGCTGGCACCGCCGGGGCAAAGGGACGAGGCGCTGCCGCTGGTGGTGCCGTAACAGGCTTCGGAGACGACCTTGCCGCTGAGCATCGGATGACTCTTGTTGGCTCCCGTATCGAGCACTGCGACGGCCATGCCGCTGCCCTGGACACCGGTGCCCCAGGCCAGATCGGCATCGATCACCGGGATGCTGCCGGACAGGGAGGGGGGGAGCAGAAAGTCTTCGCTGATACTGGCGACATCAGCATCTTCCGAGAGCGCAGTCAGAGCGTCGCGGTCGACTTCGGCGGCAAAGGCCGGCACCGTTTTGAACTTCCGCACCTTCTCCGCTTTGAATTTTGGTTTGGTTTTTAACTTGCCGAGCACCCTTTCGCGGACGTCGGCAATCCTGGTGCGCTGGGAGGTGGCCGCCATGGATGAGATCAGACCTTCCGGGACCACCGGCACCCGAAGCTGCACAATCACGCGCACGGTTTCACCCCGCGAGGTGCGTTCCTGCAGAGACAATGCCTGGTCAAAAACACTCGTCAGGTCGGGGGCTGAAGAGCCCTGGCCTTGATCGTTGGCGGATAGGGGCTGAGGAGTGACGAATAAGAGAAGTGCAATCAAAAGGCTGAGTGTTGATCTCATGGCCATCGCCTTTCAAGCTGAGAGAGCTTTTCTCTTGCCCGACTTTTTCATGCCCTGTTCACTAGCGCTGTGGCGTCAGGATAGGTTCTTGCCGGTGTCCAGCGAATGGAGACATTCTGGTTGGGAATGACCCCGGGGCCAGGCAGTGAAAAGCTAAGCTGTCTGAACTGAGGCGACTCGAATTGACATTTGTGTTAAATTATTAGCAATTATTTACATTAGTGTCAATTTATTTTTCGGGGGATCCATTCTCGGGCCATCATTCAGAATTGTGGTTTGCGGTGATGCGGCAACCCTGGCCCTGCCAAAGGAGATGAAAGTGAATTGCAGTTGGGACGAGATCGGAAGTGATTTACAGAACAAGCTGGCATTTTCTTGCTCATCCGGGATTGAAACCTGACGAAGCGAGATTGGGCTCCGGTTCAGCCCTCGGGCTCGCTCTCCAGGGCTTCGTAACGATTGGTCATGCTGCCATCATACAGGCGGACCAGGTTGAAACTCTGGCCGTAGCGTTGGCCGATATCGAGCGCGATTTCCTCTTCAAACGAGCGCGATGAAATCAGGATATCGGTGCAGTTGCCCGCTTCGTGAGTTTCAAAATGTTCCCGTGAAATAATCGGCAGGCCGAGGATCTCCTCGCCATGCTTGAGATCGTTGGAATCGATGATGCCGCGAACCTTAGAAACCGGAAAATTCTGTCGCTTGAGCAGCATTAACAGCATCAGGGTGTGCACGCCGCCGCCCCAGAGGTACAAGCCCGGCCCGCTGATTCGACCGGCCAGCTCATCGGCGAAGGCTTTTTCCACCCGGTTCCAATGGGCGAGCGCCGCCGCTGTCGGAAGCGACAGCCGCTCCCACTCCGGCCAGTTGTCCATATCCCACACATCATGGGTTTCGAGGAAGCTCTCCTGATCGATGGTCAGCCGGCAGGTGCAGCGTTTGGCCGGGCAGGAGATCGGAGCGGTGGACATTTTAGACTGGAAGCTGCTGCTTGCGTCTGCAGCGGTAAAATTGGCCAGCTCCTGCTGCTGTAATTGTTCGCAGGTGTAGACGCCACCGGTGCGGTACGAAATATAGAAGGTCCTGGAGCCCGCACTGCACTGTTTAAAGGTGGGCGTGTAGTAGCCATGTTCCATCAGGAACAGAGCCCGCAGATCGCCGATCTGGGCAAAGGTTTCTCGCTCTTCGGGGGTGTAGGCAAAAGGATACTGACGCTTCTGGTACTCGCCCTGAAAGGTCAGCAAGCGAAGATTGACCCCGGGCCTGTGGAACCGCGCCTTGACCTGCGCGAGCTGGTCTTTGCGCTTAGGGTACATGACGTAATTGACCCCGACTTCAACGCCGTTTTTTAGCAGATAAGCAATATTCTCCTCAAAAGTCTCCTCATAGCGCGCCGCCTTCTCGCAGGCGAGCTGATAGGAGAGGTCGACGCGGTGCACGGCTTTGATCTGCTCGTCCGGGAAAAGCTGCGCTAACGACAGGGTTCCGTTGGTAAAGAACACCACTTCGTGACCTGCCTGCGCCAGGCGTTCACAGAGGGCAGGAAAGCCGGGATAAATCGTCGGTTCGCCGCCGCTGATATGCAAGCGCCAGCGCCCGGTTTGCTGGAGAAAGCTTTCCAGTTGGGCCAGCCGTTGCTCTGTTTCCGCCGGCCAGTCTTTCGGCGGCGGG
>CALZHR010000152.1 GCA_945787335.1 uncultured Desulfuromonadales bacterium | reverse complement strand
CGGTGGAAGAAACCGGCAATTTTGCCGCCGAGGTGCCCGGCGAACCGGCGGGAGCCAATATCCTGCATCTGAAGGTTCCGTTGGCGATCTGGGCAAAGAAGTTACAGCGTCCGCTGCCACAATTGCGCCAGGAGCTGGATGAGGATCGACAGATACTGTTCCGCGCCCGTGATGAGCGCACCCATCCGTTTCTGGATGACAAGGTGTTGACGGCCTGGAACGGGCTGATGATCTCCTCGCTGGCACTGGGGGGGAGGTTCCTGCAGGACAAGCAACTGCTGTCCGCTGCGGAAACCAGCGCCGACTTCATCCTGACCAGTATGCGGGACAAAGATGGGCAGTTGCTGCGCCGCTGGCGTCAGGATCAGGCTGCGATTCCGGCCTTTGCCGCCGATTATGCCTTTTTCGCTCGCAGCCTGCTCGACCTCTACCGGGCCGGCCTGGAGCCACAACGGTTGCAGCAGGCCGAAGTCCTCGCCAGGCAGCTGCAAGAACGCTTTCTGGTCCAGGGGAAGCTGTATGAGTCCGAGGCCAACAGTGAGCTGCCGCTACGCAGCCGTGAGCTGTACGATGGCGCTTCGCCCTCCGCCAGTTCGGTCGCCGTGGAACTGTTTGCCCGCCTCTACCTGCTGACCGGCGATATGCACTGGCAGCAGCAGGCCCAGGCCCTGATTGATGGTGCCGCGGCCGATATTTCTCGCTACCCGGCCGGTTACACCCAGTTTCTGCTTGGCGCCAGCCTGCTGCTCGAACCGACCCGCGAGCTGGTGGTGGTCGGAACACCCGGCGGCGCCGAGACAGACGCCATGCTGAACAGCGTGCGGCAGCAGTTTATGCCCGACACCCGCCTGTTGCTGCGCCCGGCGGAAGGTTCGGCTGAGATCGACCGGTTGGCCCCGTTCCTGGTCGGAATGGAACAGCTGGGTGGGCGTGCGACCGCCTATCTGTGCCAGGATTTCACCTGCCAGAAACCGGTCAATGACCCGGCCCGGCTGATCAAGTCGCTGCGCCAGGGACAGCGGTCGCCGGGGTTCAGAGAGTGATTCTGGTCCGGCTGTTTGCCTGGCTGACGGCGACCGGCACCGATCATCTGCTGCCGGTCGCCGAGTTTCTAAAATCCCAGCGTAGCGGAGTGGATATGGCTGAAAGGTTTTTTCCAGTTACAAAATGCTTTCGCTATCTGGCGG
>CALZHR010000151.1 GCA_945787335.1 uncultured Desulfuromonadales bacterium | reverse complement strand
CATATTTTTCGCCTTGATCAGTTCAACCTCTTCCTGTGGCACCTGAACCTGCCGAACCTCGCGCTTGACAATCCCCAGATTATTCAGAATCACCTTCAGGTCCGCCGGGCTGTATTTCTTCAGCGCTGGAGGCGACAGGGCCTGATAACCGCCGGCAACATCCTGGGCCATTTTTTTCGGGTTTCCACTGATCGCCATTGTGCAGCCCTCCCGTGTAAAGCAAAATAATCATTGTCTGTCCGACACCGGACGCAAAAAGAAGCTTACCAGCTTATTCCGTTTTTACCCGCTACGGGCGAAGATTCTCCTGTTCGCGGCAGCGGCTAGAAGCGGCTCTCGCCTTTGGCCGCGCAAGCCCCAGGGCACAAATGCCGCTTGCTTTTCCAGCGGCCCTGTGCGATCAATCGCGGCCATGGAACGCTCCGAACATCTCACCGGCTTGCTGCTGACCGTTACCGCGGTGCTGATTCTCAGCCCGGACGCCCTGCTGGTCCGCCTGATCAGCTGCGACATCTGGACCTTGCTGTTCTGGCGCTGCCTGCTGACCGCCCTGACCACCAGTCTGCTGCTGATCATCCGCTATCGCCGGCGGTTCTGGCAAAGCTTTTACGCCATCGGCACCGCCGGCCTCTACTCGGCGGGCACCATCGTCTGCGGGTCGATCCTGTTCGTCAACTCCCTGAAACATACCGCGGCCGCCAACACCCTGATTATCCTCGCCGCGACCCCGGTGCTCAGCAGTCTGCTCAGCTTCCTGTTCCTGAGGGAAAAAATCGCCCGCCGCACCAGGTTTGCCATCCTGATCTGCTGCGGAGGAATCATCCTGATCTTCTCCGGCAGCCTGAAGACCGGGCTGCTGCTGGGCGACCTACTGGCCCTGGGGGCGACCTTCATGTGGGCCTCCAACCTGGTGATCCTGCGCCGCGGGCGCGACGTCAACATGATCCCGGCCAACGTGCTGGGCAACCTGGCGGTGGTGCCCATCGCCCTGCTGGCCGGCGGGCTGT